>CAYJDW010000122.1:0-6810 GCA_964368985.1 uncultured Myxococcales bacterium
TGCACACTTCTTTAAATCCAATCCTGTTGAAATAACCACCACGGTCTTCTCCTATCTTTATCGCGCGGTGGTTTTTCCTACTCAGCGCCTTTCATTATTTAATAAGTTTTATTTGTTGCTCTTGGTTTATGACTATCGGCTCACCGTCTTTGAACTTAATGGTAATTTGCCCCCAGAAACGGTCTTCGACGAGCGTTTGGATAATCTTTAGAAGTGCCTCAATTACTATTTTGGATTTGTAGGTCATATCGCACCCCCTACTTGGCTACGAAATTTTGGATGAATCATAATCCTTTTAGATTTTCCGCCTTGGACAGTGGCTTGCACCACACGCAACCAATTGAGATCTTCTAGGCTATCAAGTGCTTGTTCAACGAGCTGTGGTGTTTTAAGTTGGCCCCATTGTCGCCGATAAATGCTCCGCACGGAACTTGCATGAGGCACCAAGCCTTGCTCAATGCACTCAGCAAGCTTTTTGATCGCCAGCGCTTCGGCACTTTGCCCAATCCGATAGGCCTTGAGAGCATGCTTTTCTAGAAAATCGCACCAACGAATAGCGAGCGTAGTTGCCGATAAAGAAATAGCGGAGCCACCATGAATATGATTTGGATCTTCTAGAATCCAAAACAACAAAGCCAATGAAGGCATGAGTGAGCGGTATTTGGCTAAATGGGATTCAAAGGCCGAGCAGCCAATCTCATTTGAACGAAGCCTACTTTCAAGTTCTTGACGCCACACATTAAAGGCCTCTTGAGCAGGTTCGGAAAAGCGTACGCCTGGAATAGCGCCTGTTTCGCGGGAAGAAAAACTATCGACATGGTTAAAAACTTCATACACGCTCTCCCGTGCAGCAAGGTTTGGGATCCTATCAATATTCTTCCATTGAGGTGATAGCTCTGGGTAGATCAACAATTGAAAGCGCTGTAATAAGCCATCATCGTCGACAGAGCACTGCATGGTCTTTTCTACATATGCCTGCAGCTTGCCGGGTTGAATGCCACCAAAGACGGACAAACAGAGTGCTGGAACATGCAAAGTACCCGAACCGACGCGGTCTACAGTGTAAGAACCATAACCATTCCACGACTCTAAATAGAATTCGCGGTCCCCTTCTCGACCAGCTTTATTGAGCGTCTGCAACCAACCGTTGAGCTCATCTCGCAAAAGCAGCAAGCCATTGGGGTTTTCATTAAGCAGGCGAGCTACTTTTTCTACCGTCGCATCGTTAGTTTTGTAGCGCCGTTCCAGGAGATCAGCCTCTTCGCTCTCTTTCTCAAATTGAGCAACTTGATCCTTCAAATGCTCAAGTTGCTCATAGTCGGCCTCTTTGATGGCCTTCTTAATATGATCTTTCAAAGCCTCAAGCTGCATGCTCGCGATCATCTTGCTTGCGCTGATCTGATGCTGATTAGACTCATTTTTTATGCGAGAGCGCTCACTCAACTGCTCCAAGGGCTTCATGGCTTCCGCAATCGTAGGAGATTTAAAATATCCTGGCCTTGCGACAATAGCCCCCCAAAGGTTAGGGACGACGAGCCAGTCATCCTGTTTTTTAGGATGAACCCCAATCTTTCTCCCTACCACCGATGAAAAACTCACCAGCGCGGGCGCCATAACAAATTCCGGGCTTACCTGCATACGGTCTGATACATCCATAATCCAAAGCTTCAAACGCTCGGGGAGTAAGTTCTCAGGCAAAGCTGGTACTTTAATGTCGCTAAAGTCCAAATCTTTTGGCTCTTCTGACCAATATTTTGAAGTTGCCGGGGCCTGAGATATTGGGCCACTAGGATAACGAGCAACGCTTCCACAAATTGCAGTGAGCTCACTCTCCTCAAGTGGTGGCATACAATGGGCGTTATTTATTTTCCTCAACTCCATGAGAAGCTGATCTTGCTCGAGTCCCTGGCGACGGAGTTTTCCTGCTTCGCGTGTCAGGAAATTATTTCTTCCTCCCTCTCCTACTGAACCTAGCGACGAAAAATCAACCACAGGCCTAGACGAGTCTTTGCCCAAAGAGAGGTTAAGCAGCCATTGAGGAGCATCAATAATGGGGCTCGCGGCAAAATCCTTGAGCCAACAATATTGCATCCCTGACTTATGAAAGCTCGGTGGAGCAACAACATAGCCACCATCACCACGCACATCGAGACCGGGCAGGACATTGGCACGGTTGCCGATCCTAATTTCTGGCTCATTGAAAAATAAATGATAACCACCGCCACCAGTGCTTGAGGCAAGCGTCTTAGGCAAGATACCATTCTTTTTCACCAGCTTCTGCAGCGATTCTTTACCACCATGGCGAGGGTCAATATCAAGCACAAAAAAGCCCGACGCTTTACCTGTTGCCAGGCCAATATTTGCATCGGGCCACTTTTGCCACCAATCTTTGATTTCACCGACTTGGCTAGAGCAGTATTTTTGCCACTCCTTAATGTGCGGGTGCTTGGCGGCACTTGCACAATTTGGGCTTCCACATGAACAGGCAGTGCCTTTCATGCTGTGAAGCGGAAAAACCTTCCAGCCACGCTCAGCATATTCTATTGCTTTATCTACCAGATTCCTTTCCATTTCTACCATCCTTAACAAGACCTTTAGCCCGGCCTCAAGGGACAAATTTCACCTAGGCAACTCAAAAGAGCCGCAAAATCATTGCCAAGTTGGGGGGAAAAAAGGTATGGTAGAAATAGTGCGAGACACTAAATTACCTGCCACACACCAAATCGTTACAGCGATCGTGTGGTGGGTCCTTTTTTTTAACCGACCAAATTAACTGCGATCGGGACCGCTCAAAGACATAGTTAACCTCGTGTGAAAGGGGACGCTAAAGTCAACCCTAGCGCAAGTGATTAATTTAATGCAAATATTTTTTTGTAAAAATTCGTACAAAATGCAATAATCCTACATGTGATGCTATTGAAAGAGAATCAAATCCAAAAAAATTGGGCGAGAGGAAGATTATATGGAAGAACAAAACAAATTACATACGCATCTATCGGGACTCATTGCTCAGGCTCGTCAGCAAAAGGGTTTTTCAACTCTAAAAGAATTTTATCGCGAAAAGAATCCCAGCGTTGATTATCAATCATGGCTTCATATCGAATCAGGCAGACGAATCCCTGCTCCAGCCACTTTGGTGATCATGGGAGATCTGCTTGATATCTCAAGAGAAGACCTGATTATTGCTTACTGCAGAGACAAATTTGAAGATATCCTCAGCCATAAGGTACTTGAAGCTTTTCAAATTAAGGGACTATTCGACGTTCAAGCCTTAATGCAAGCCAAGGATTATGAACGATCAAACGACTACGTTTTTAGCACTGAGCAGGTAAAAGCCATACAAAACGACCCGAGGCTTAGGCTTTATCTCCTGTATACCTACGACCGCGAGCGCAAAACCACCATTTTTCGACTTGCTAACTTTTTTGGCGTTGAAAAAAATGAAGCACGAGAAGTAATTGAGCATCTTCAATCGCTCGGTTTGGTCGAAGTTATCGGAGACCACGTCAAAAAAATTCATCCTTATACTACCGTGCCCATGACTGCCGATATAACTGACCTACGAAAACAATTATTGATGAAAAGCCTTGACCTCAATGTTAAATCAGAAAGCTATATTTCTAACTACCATGTAACCCTTACTGAAAAGTCATATAAAAAAATCTTAAGCTTTTTTGATTTTATTGAGGCTAATCTCATCAAAATGGAAAAAGAAGATCAGAACGATTTGAATAGTTCTCGCTTCCAAATAGCTGTGGCAGGAAACAGGATTTGTGATGGAAGCGATGACGACAAAAAGCAACAATCAATCGATCCCTAAAGCAAAAACCTTACTTGGCCTTCAATTTATATCAGATTTTGGTGATCAGATTTCCATTGCATTACTCGCCCTTTGTCTGCTTGATATCACTCAGTCAGCGAGTAAAGTTGGCTTAGTCTATTTTACAACAACCGTTGGATGTATTGCTTTCGCGCTGGTGGGTGGGATTATCGGCGACAGACTGAGCAAAAAAAATATATTGTTTTATTCAGATCTGGGAAGAGGATTTGTCGTCCTCTTGATGATTCTGGCGCTTAGAGAAAAATCAATCTTCTTGATCTATTGCACCTCATTTCTTCTATCCCTGCTCGGCTCCTTACATCTCCCCGCCAAGCTAAGCATATGGGCCGACAGCATACCATCTTATAAACTTGAGAGATATAACTACCTCTCTCAATTTTTGTTTGAAGCCAGTACCATCTTAGGGCCACTGATTGCATCAATCTTCATCATGAAACAGTGGACCAATTGGGGCTTTGCCATTGATTCCATCACCTTTTTTATCTGCGCCATCGTATTTGCCCAAATTGTTTCCGCTCGAGGACAAGCAGTTAAAAGCCATCAAGCGGATGGCGAAGGCAAGAAAGATTTTTTAAAGGGCTTCAAGATCATCCTTAAGCGACCGGACATGTCGAAATATATAGCTTATGACGCAATTCAGATGATCGGTTTTAGTGCTTTTAATGCCACTTTTTTAGTTCTGGCCCAAAGAGACTTTGGCTGGAGCAAAGATGAATATTCCTATCACTTATCGATCGTGGCCCTATTTACCATGCTCGCGGCTATAATGGGCGCTACGCGCTATATGGCCAAAATTGATCAGACCGCCAAGCTTATCTGGTGCGCATTACTCTCTGCGCTTGCTCTTGCTTTCGTGCTGCACCTGCAGTCATTTCCCTTAAGCTCCCTATTGATGGGCATTTGCGATGGGTTGGTGGTGCTTACAATGGCCGCAACCAAGACCAAAGTGCAGTTGATAGCTAAAGATGATTATCCCAATGCTCTTTCATCGATAATGGCCGCAAGATATATCGTCATCAAAGCAGCGATGTTATTAGGCACAGGAAGCTGCTTGCTTATTGGTGATTTACTTAGCCTAGAGGCAACTTTGGCACTCTTCGTGGTCCCCATAGGCTTAAGCTGCCTACCCTTTGTCTTAGGTCAAAAAGAAGTCCCATCTGAACAAGCTATGTCACCGATTTCTACGCCTCTCAAATAAACTGACGGCTTCGACAGTATCACTACCTCCAAGCCATTGCCAGCTGCCAACTTCCGGGTTTTCTAGGGCTTGCCACGAATTGACAGCTGCCAGCTTATAATTCAAATACCCCCACCCCTTCTTTGATCCCATGATCCTTGCACATCCGTAAGAGTTCATTCCTAGCAAGCTTAGGCATGCGATGCACATTCCTGGCCCATTTACCGACAGTAGTTTTGGCAACCCCCATTTCTTCAGCGATTTTCTCCTGCCCCATCTTTTTAAAAAGCTCTCCCCACGGCGCAGGCGAGCTGATGGGACGGCCTCTCTTTTTCTGCTCTTCTTTCATCTTCACCCCAGAAAAACTGCTTTCTAAAAGATTTTAGGCGTATCGATAAAAAATTTCCATTCAAATACTTGAATTTTTTTGGGCGTTACGACTAAAATTTAACAAGACGAACTAAGCAAGCGATCCTTTCATGGGGGCAAAAATGTCTGGAGCCAAACTTTTGGAATTTGAAACAGGTCAAGATTTGGGAAAATTGGACTTTCCAGATCTGGAAAACTATCTGGCGAAACGGCTGGCAGTGATAAAAACTTTTCCAGATC
The DNA here is from genome assembly GCA_964368985.1 of uncultured Myxococcales bacterium. Lineage (GTDB taxonomy): Bacteria > Myxococcota > UBA727 > UBA727 > JABDBI01. The sequence goes on from CAYJDW010000122.1 coordinate 5,628, forward strand.
TGGGAAGGTTAATCGAGCTGATTAAGCCGCTGCTTAGGGCTGAACACTATACAGAGGAAGAGCGCGCTGCTCTTAAGAAGTTGCGCCAACGCGCTTATGATCGCAGGCGGAATCCCAAATCCCCGATCTTAAAATCTGGGGCGGCACCCAAACCCAAGATCCAGATCCCCAGATCTGTGATCCCCCAAAGCGTCCCCACAGCAGAAAAAGTTTTATCAGAAATTTCGCCAGAGATAGGAGTTAGTATGCATATGAACGTTAGCGAAAAAATATCAGTCCCTTCGACCAAAATTGATAACTTTAGGGATGGCGCTTTGCGCGCCTTGAGCAACATTAACGGTGAACACTTTGTCAAAACTGCACCAAAACTACTCGCTTGGTTCATTGCTGCTGCCCTTGTTTCATTTTTCCTCTGGCAACAATCCCTTGCTCTCTATGAAAGCGCTGGTTTCACCAACTCTATATACTCAGCCGCAGGCGGAATATTGATGATTATTGGCTTTGCCGCCTATCACTCAATCACGCGTTCATGGCTTGCCCTGTTCTTTTGCATCTATGCTGGGGCCTATGAAGGTTATTTGATGATATCGGGCACGGTAGCAAATGAGCACCAGATCCAAATCCAAAGCATCCAAATCAGCCCTGAGCTGGTATTTTTAAAAGAGAAGGCAGCTAAATCTTTGGATCACTATCACGACCTTAAACAGCGCTTTGACAACCCTGAATCCAAGGTATTCAAAAACGATTGGTTCTTTAAAACCCATCTCAATCCGGCTTGGCAAGAAAGTTTAGCAGACCACAAAGAGCTTACAGTAAAAGAATCGGCGCTTACGGCAGTCTCTAATTCTAGTCACATCACCTGGCTTAAGATTTTCTACCGCTTGGGACTGGTGTTCTTATGCATGATTTTGGTACATAGGTTTTTTGCTGTTTGGGTGGGGCGATGTGAAAGCCGGGTGTATGGAAAATAATTTTTATTTGAGCGAGTTAGTTTGTATGAAATACAAAATAACTCGTAACATAGCTTAGATTTACAGTATTTATACGGCTCAAATTCACTCTGCTCCTAATACTAAACGCTAGCCCATTAAGGACTTCTTATTTCATTACTCGAAGCTCCACTTATAGGCATTCCACGACACCGGCTGAATCATCCCCGTAGGCTTCCAGTTCTTAAGCCCCT
>CAYJDW010000123.1:0-6800 GCA_964368985.1 uncultured Myxococcales bacterium
ATCTAGCTAGTTTACTCTAGGATCTGAGTTACAACACCAGAACCAACAGTTCTGCCACCTTCACGGATAGCGAAACGCAATTCTTTGTCCATCGCTACCGGAGTTAGCAATTCAACTTCCATCTGAGTATTGTCACCAGGCATGATCATCTCAACGCCTTCATTCAGCGTTACTGTACCAGTAACGTCGGTTGTTCTGAAATAGAACTGAGGACGATATTTGGTAAAGAACGGAGTATGACGACCACCTTCTTCTTTGGTCAAAACATAAACTTCGGCTTTAAACTTCTTGTGTGGAGTTATGCTGCCTGGTTTAGCCAAAACTTGACCACGTTCGATATCTTCACGTTTCAGACCACGAAGAAGACAGCCTACGTTGTCCCCTGCTTGACCTTGATCGAGCAATTTGCGGAACATTTCTACGCCAGTAACAATGGTTTTGCTGGTAGGTTTGAAACCAACGATTTCGATTTCTTCGCCTACTTTAACAATACCTTTTTCAATACGGCCAGTTACTACCGTTCCACGGCCGGAGATTGAAAACACGTCTTCAATTGGCATAAGGAAAGGTTGATCGATAGCACGCTCTGGAGTTGGGATGTAAGCATCCACAGCATCCATCAATTTAAAGATCGCTTCTTCGCCGATCTCGCCTTTATCACCTTCAAGGGCTTTAAGAGCGGAACCACGAATAACTGGAGTATCATCGCCTGGGAATTTGTAAGCGCTCAAAAGCTCTCTTACTTCCAATTCAACGAGATCCATCAATTCAGGATCATCAACCATGTCAACTTTATTAAGGAAGACAACGATGTAAGGAACACCAACCTGACGGGCAAGCAAAATGTGCTCACGAGTTTGTGGCATCGGACCATCAGCAGCGGAAACTACCAAGATCGCGCCGTCCATTTGGGCTGCACCGGTGATCATGTTCTTCACATAATCGGCGTGGCCTGGGCAATCTACGTGGGCATAGTGACGCTTAGCAGTTTGATATTCCAAGTGAGCAGTGGAAATAGTAATACCACGTTCACGCTCTTCCGGTGCTTTATCGATTTGATCGTAAGCAACAGCTTGGCCACCGTGTTTTGCTGCCATAATTTTGGTGATAGCGGCGGACAAAGTGGTCTTACCGTGATCCACGTGACCAATAGTACCAATATTTACGTGCGGTTTATCGCGAGAAAATTTTTCCTTAGACATCTTTTTTACTCCAATCTAAGCAAAAAACTTTGCAGTCTTTTGCTAATAATAAAAAACAAAAACAAAAGCCAGTTATGCGCCCGTCGCCTTTGAGACTATCTCTTCGGCAATCGAATTAGGCACCGGTTCATAGTGACTAAACTCCATGGTGTACGTTGCGCGACCTTGGGTACGAGACCGTAGATCGTTAGCGTAACCAAACATCTCAGCCAGCGGCACGTTTGCTGAAACAATTTTCATGCCACTTCGCTCATCCATTCCTGTGATCCGTCCGCGTCGGCTATTAAGGTCGCCGATCACATCGCCCATCCATTCTTCAGGAACGATGACTTCGGTTTTCATCAGCGGTTCAAGAATGATCGGACTAGCTTTCTTAGTACCGTCCTTGAAGCCCATGGAACCTGCGATCTTAAATGCCATTTCGTTGGAGTCAACATCGTGATAGCTACCATCGAATAGTGCTACTTTAATATCAACAACAGGAAAGCCTGCTCTAATACCAGAATCGAGCGCTTCTTCAACACCTTTCTTAACAGCAGGAACATATTCTTTAGGAATAGATCCGCCGACGATGACGCTTTCAAACACAAAGCCGCCACCAGGCTCATTAGGTTCAATACGAAGCCATACGTGTCCGTACTGACCACGACCACCAGTTTGGCGAACGTATTTACCTTCGCTTTCCACTTTCTTGGTAATGGTTTCACGATAGGCAACTTGCGGCTTACCAACGTTGGCTTCAACCATAAATTCGCGTTTAAGACGATCAACAATAATTTCAAGGTGCAACTCGCCCATGCCAGCAATGGTAGTTTGGCCAGTTTCTTGATCGACACTCAATCGCAATGATGGATCTTCACTGCTGAGTTTACCTAGACCAATGCCCATCTTTTCTTGATCGCTCTTGGTTTTTGGCTCAATCGCGAGCTTTACCACTGCAGGTGGAATATCGAGTGATTCAAGGATGATCGGTTTATCAACATCGCATAGCGTATCGCCTGTTGTCGCATCGATTCCGATAGCGGCCGCAATTCCGCCCGCTTCAATTTCTTCGATATCTTCCCGCTTGTCAGCATACATACGAACTAAACGGCCAATACGCATTTTCTTGCCGGTACGCATATTAACGACACTGTCGCCTTTACGCAAAATCCCGGAATAGGCACGAATAAAGGTCAGCTGTCCATATTTATCGTTGATGATTTTAAATGCCAAAGCAGCAAAAGGTTCATCTTTGCTTGGAGCTCTAAACGCATCGCTTCCATCTTCAAGGTGACCCTTAATAGGAGGAACATCAAGCGGGGAAGGCAAAAAGTCGACCACCGAGTCAAGCATGAACTGAACGCCTTTATTTTTAAAGGCTGAACCGCAAAAAGTTGGAATGATCTTACCGCTAATGCATCCTTTGCGGATGGCCGCAATGATTTCATCTTCAGTGAGAGCGTGTCCTTCCAAAAACTTTTCTGCAAGAGCATCATCACAATCGGCACAATCTTCGAGCAATTTTTCGCGGTATTCTTGAGCTTGATCTTTTAGGTCCGCTGGAATGTCGACGATATCGTATTTAGCACCAAGAGAATCGTCGTGCCACAAGAGGGCTTTCATTCGAACTAAGTCAACAATTCCTTTGAAATCTGCTTCCATTCCGATCGGCAAGGTTAATACCGAAGGGCGAGCTTTCAAGCGGTCAACGATCATGTCGACGCATCTAAAAAAGTTGGCACCGGTCCGATCGAGCTTATTAACGAAGCACATACGTGGAACGCCATAACGATCAGCCTGACGCCATACAGTTTCAGACTGCGGCTCTACACCAGCTACGCCGTCAAACACGGTTACTGCGCCATCGAGCACACGCATGGAGCGTTCTACTTCAATGGTAAAATCTACGTGTCCAGGAGTATCAATGATATTGATCCGATAAGGTTCAGATTTGGCATCTTCCCTTCTTTTCCACAAACAGCTCACCGCGGCTGCTGTAATCGTAATACCACGCTCACGCTCTTGAGCCATATAATCGGTTACTGCGGCACCATCGTGCACTTCACCAATCTTGTGGCTTCGACCGGTATAATATAGAATACGTTCGGTGGTCGTTGTTTTACCGGCGTCGATGTGGGCAACGATACCAATATTTCTTACACGTCTTAACGGGAATAATGCATCTGACATTGTACTACCTGTCCTTCAATCGATTACCAGCGATAATGAGCAAACGCTTTATTTGCTTCGGCCATCTTATGGGTATCTTCACGCTTTTTGCATGCTAACCCGCGACTTTGTGATGCATCATACATCTCGCCTGCGAGTTTTTCTTGCATAGTTCGTTCGCTACGATTACGAGCTGAATCACGCAACCAACGTAGTCCCAAAGCCACACGACGATTAGTTGGCACTTCAATAGGCACCTGATAGCTCGCGCCACCTACACGGCGAGATTTAACTTCAACCGCAGGCTTCACGTTTTCCATGGCCTTCTTAAATACTTTAATGGGCTCTTCTTTATTGCGATCTTCAATGATTTGAAAAGCGCCGTAAACAATTTGTTCTGCTACAGCTTTTTTACCATCTCGCATCACGACGTTAATGAGCTTGGTTACCAAGCGATCATTAAACTTCGGATCAGGATCAATATTTCGTTTCTCTACTTCTCTTCTTCTTGGCATATTCTTTCCGCTCTAGTAATTTTTACTTTTCAAAAGTTTAGATTCTTACTTACCTTTCTTGGTTCCGTATTTCGAACGGCCTTTCTTACGACCGTTAACGCTCACTGAGTCAAGAGCGCCACGCACTACGTGATAACGGCAACCAGGCAAGTCTTTAACCCGTCCACCACGAATAAGAACCACTGAGTGTTCTTGAAGATTGTGACCTTCACCTGGAATATAGGTGGTTACTTCCATACCGTTGGTTAATCTAACCCGGGCCACTTTTCTCAAAGCCGAGTTAGGCTTCTTTGGAGTGGTGGTGTACACGCGAATGCAAACTCCCCTCTTTTGTGGGCAGTTTTGCAAGTGCGGCGAATCGCTTTTTTCTGAAAGCTTACGACGACCATGACGAACCAATTGGCTAATTGTTGGCATACTACTTTTGTCCTTACAGGCTGGCTGCTTTTCGAGCGCCGCCGAATTTATCTAAGATTTGAAAATTAGCGTGATCTTTGTATCGAATCCGGTCCATTTGTAAAGATGCTTGCTACAATTTAAATAGCTAATGAATGGGAATAGTTAATGATGTGTTAATAAGCAGGCCATAAGTTTTGGCCAATAGCCTGGCGTACAGAATGGAAAAACTAAGTAGTATCAAGCCTTTAAATGAGGCCTGGCCTCCAGGTGACCATGGCCCGCGGGTTTTGTTCACTGATTTATTGGCCGTCGGGGGCCAAGCCCAGGTATTTAAAGGAGAAATTGAAAATTCTTTAAAAACTGAAGTCGTCGTAAAAATATTTATTAACGAGCAAGATGCTCGTCGTGAAGGCGCATTTTTACAGCTGCTTAAAAACCCTAATATCCCCTCTCTCCATGGGCGCATGAGTTGTTTTGGAAAGCTCGGGTTGGTGATGGAATATATTCCAGGACTGAATCTTAGAAATTGGCTGAACTTGTCTGGTGCCAGGCTTGATTATCCTAGGTTCGCCCGTGCATTATTGCAGCTCCTTGCCTATGTTCACTCTTTGGGGATAGTTCACAATGATTTATCACCTGACAACATTATTTTGAATACCCACACAGGCGAGCCTGCCCTTATTGATTTCGCTGCCGCCAGCTTTGGGCCATTTTTATATCCCGAACCCTTTGGGCAGAGCGCTTATTTGGCTCCCGAAGTGTTGTTTGGGTATGCAACAAGCTTTCAGGCCGATCTCTACAGTTTGGGCGCGAGCCTTTTTGAGCTCATCACTAAAGAACGATTTTTTAGCGAAAATATGAATTTAGGATTCCAGGCCCTTAAAAACACCCTTTCATGCCAGGAACATCGCAAACTTTTTGATGTGATGAAATGCTTGCTGGCCCCTCACCCAGGACTCCGTCCATCATCAGCTGCTGTAGCTTTGCGAGCTTTGGAAGGACCCGAAAACCTCGAGCATTGTCCAAGCCCTATAAATCTTGAACAAATGGCGAGTTCCGAAGAGCACGAGTTTATGGGAAGAAGCGTTGATTTTGTTTGGTCAACGTCTTCTGAATACGCAGAAAATTAGTCAAAAGCCCCACCCGCTTAGTTCTATAGAGAGGAGAACCACGCAAATCTTGCCGAAAAGTTTCCTCGTTAAGCACCATGCGCCCTGCCACAGGCTGAAACCTAGGCTCATCGGTTATTTTTTCGAATTTATTCCACGGACAAACTTCCTGGCAAATATCGCATCCAAAAACCCAAGCATGGTCCCTTGGTGCCATCTCTATTGCATCCGGATGAAGAGTCCGCTCGATGGTCCAGGTTGAAATACATTTTCGAGCATCAACAGTTTTAGGCGCTATAATGGCATTTGTGGGGCAAGCATCCAGGCAGCGCGTGCAGCTGCCGCAATCAGGACCAACATAGGCTTGGTCGGCAGGCAGGATGATGTCGGTGGCAAATCCTCCGATGAAAGTCCAGGTGCCTAAATCTCGATGAATAAACATGGCGCTTTTGCCGATGAATCCTAGACCTGCTTTATGGGCCCATGCTCGTTCCAAAAAGGGACCGGTGTCGTTGAAATGCCAAACTCGACCATTTTCACGCGCAAGTAAAAAGTCAGAAAGATGTTTTAGTTTTTTCTTAAACCACTGGTGATAATCCTGGCCCCAGGCATAGCGGGCAATCTTCGGTTGGATTTCGTCACTCGCAGGATGATCACCCGTGTAATAATTTTTCACTACCACGACGACACTTTTAGCATCGGGAAAAAAAGATTTGATATCGAGCCTGGCTTCAAGTGTACGGTGTAAATAATCGAGCGGTCCAAAGCGACCGTCTTTTGCTGCTTGGGCGACGTGATCAACATAAGGCAAGGATCCATCAACCTTAGCAATACCGAGATCGTCAAAACCGATAGTTAATGCATATTGTTTTAGCTCGTGATTGAGGGACATTCAATTACTCTATTATCGTTTCCCAAGTTCAAATTACATAATCAATGCAGAAGAATTGAACGAAGCCATCTCCATCAACTCTCAAAGAATATCCGCTAGGCTAAGCGGTTTTTTTGGGAGAGGTTATGATCATAAGCAAGCAAATATTTTTATCAAGCATCATTTTGTCATTTTCATTTTTATCTATGGGGAACATGCCAGCCCCAATTATTGACCCGGTCAAAATATGTAAAAATAAAAAGGTCGGTGATCCTTGTTTGCTAAATTTTGGCGGCGATGAAGGAACTTTACAGGCTATTTAATGAAGAATTAATAAAGAAATTTAATTTATAGTTACACTCCATAAAATTGCTTCCAATACGATTTTTTAATGTTTTATTGCGTATTTATTTTATCATTTTTAACCCCCGGGATCGCGGCTTACCATACTTGGTAATGTAACTAAAGGACCTGCCCAATTTGTGGGGTCCTCTTCATAGCCCCAAGAACCAGAGGATAGAAATGAGTTTGGAGCAGGGAATACATCCGTCGA
>CAYJDW010000124.1:0-6770 GCA_964368985.1 uncultured Myxococcales bacterium
CAATTGGTTGTGAAACTAAAAAAATTGACAATATGAATCCCCAAATATTGAGAAATATTCAGGAGAGCGAAGGGAATTTGCCTAAACGCATACCAGCCTATCCTTTGGCAATAGGAAATCCTGCTCAGCCGAATCCGGTGGTAGAAATACCTGACGAACCAGCGAATCCCTGGCCGGATGGCTTTGGTAGCTATGAAGAGCCGGTTGCCCCACCGCCTGAGCCAGTACCCCCACTAGAAGACGACATCGATGAGGATGATTATAATGAGTTCGACGACTTTGACGATTTTGATGGGCTTATCGTTGCAGGGGTGTGTGGCGATGGCAAACGTAGCATCACAGAGCAGTGTGATGATGGCAACTTGGATAATACCGATGGGTGCAATGTTTTGTGCAGGTTTCCCGTTTGCGGGAACGGTGTGTTAGAAAAAAATGAATGGTGTGATGACAACAATGTTGTCGACGGCGACGGTTGTAATAAAAAATGTGAGTTCGAGATCTGCGGCAATAAATGTGTAGATAAGAATGAACAATGTGATGACGGCAATACCGAAAATGGTGATGGTTGCTCCAAAGCTTGTTGGCGCGAGGAATGCGGCAACAATATTGTTGACAGCGGGGAAGCTTGTGATGATGGCAATGAAACTAATGGCGATGGCTGTTCCCAGTTTTGCCAGCTAGAAATCTGCGGCAACGGTGTCGTGACCCCGAACGAGCAATGCGATGATGGCAACTGTGTTTCGGGTGATGGCTGCAGTTCCACTTGTCGCTTGGAAGTGCCCACGCCGTAGGCCCACGCTTGACATAAAAAGGTCCTTCAGCCAAGTATCTGGCCAGTGAGGTAAACATGTACATTCGTCCGGCCGAATGGCACCAGCCTAAGGAAATTTGGCTTGCTTGGCCCTATGATCAAAAGCTTTGGACCACCAATTTGCTAGATGCGCAAAATGAATTTTTAGCGGTAATTAATGCGCTGTCTCATGAAAAATTAGTAGTGATGGTGCCAAATCATGCAGAATTGCAAATCTTAAAAAATCGTCTTATTTCCGCGCCGCAAGTGACTTTTAAGGTCATTCCTTTTGGCGATATTTGGTTGCGCGACACGATGCCTATCGGCGTCAAAAACCAAAATGCTCAGGCTTGTTTGGTATTACCTCATTTTAATGGTTGGGGCCAAAAATATCTTTTTGATGATGACCGCGACCTTAGTGAACGGGTGGCCCGGGAACGGGGTGAGAAAACTCATGTTTCCAGTTTGGTATTTGAAGGCGGCGCCATTGAATGCGACGGGGAAGGCACCATGCTCACAACTGAGCAATGTTTGCTTAATCCCAATCGCAATCCCAAAATGAGCAAAGCTGAGATAGAACGAGAATTTTTAACTATCTTTGGTGTTAAAAAAGTTATTTGGATTAAAGAGGGCTTAAAAAACGACCACACTGATGGCCATGTCGATACTATTGCTCGCTTTATTGCGCCGGCCACCGTAGCTGTCATGGCGCCAAAGTCCGGGGATCCCAATTACCAAGTGATGATGGATATCAAGAATCAGCTGAGCGGCGAAAAAGATGCACTGGGACGTCCCTTAAAACTTTTGGAAATAGCCTCGCCAGGCGCTATTCTAAATGAAGATGGCGAGCTCATGCCTGCCAGCTATCTCAACTTCATCATGGGCGATAAAACCCTGCTTGTTCCAACCTACAGCAGCATTCACGATGAGGAAGCGGTGAAAGCCTTCGCAAACTTTTGCCCTTTGTCCGTGGTGGGTCTTAGCGGCCGGGCGATTTTATCGGGTGGTGGAGCATTTCATTGTATGTCTCAGGAATTTTATAAGTAGGTGCAAAAAATGGTGATCAATGTCGGTGTTATACAGAGCAGTTATAGCGATGATCCTAAAGAAAATAATCAAAAATTTATACATTATTTGGAGCAAGCAAAGAAAAAAGAAGCACAAATAGTATTGCCTTCTGAGCTTTATTTAAATCATTATTTTTGTAAAACTCAGGATGAACGCTATTTTTCCTACGCTCACGAAATCGAGCACCATCCTTATCTGGCTGAGATTTCACAGCTTTGTAAAAAGCTCAGCCTCGTGGTGCCGTGGTCTTTTTTTGAAAAATCGGGACCCCATTATTTTAACTCTTTAGCCATGATTGACGCAGATGGTAAAATTTTAGGCGTGTATCGTAAAAGCCATATTCCTGATGGACCCGGCTACCAAGAGAAATTCTATTTTCGTCCGGGCAATACAGGCTTTAAAGTATTCGACACCAAATATGGAAAATTGGGGGCGGGCATTTGTTGGGATCAGTGGTTTCCTGAAGCCGCACGTATCATGACGCTTCAGGGCGCTGAAATCCTTTTTTACCCAACGGCGATCGGGTCGGAACCTCATGCTCCATGGTTATCCACCAAGGATCCGTGGCAGCGCGTAATGAAGGGGCATGCGGTGGCCAATATGATTCCGGTGGTGGCAGCCAATCGCGTTGGCAATGAAGATGGTCAGGTATTTTATGGCGCATCATTCATTTCCGACGAATTTGGCAACGAACTAGTCAGCTTTGGCGAAGAAGAGGGCATAAAAGTGGGAGCGGTGGATCTCGCAAAGGCCGCGAAAAACCGTGCGGCTTTTGGATTTTTTAGAGATCGCCGGGTCGATCTTTATGGGTCCTTGCTAGACTAGTTTTATACAATCTCGTCCTCGTCATCTTCGGGCTTGACCCGAAGATCCGCGGAAAGGGCATTGGGAAGAGATCCTCGGGTCAAGCCCGAGGATGACAATTTGTTGGAGGATGACAATTTGTTGGGGATACCTAATTGCTGGGAATGGGATGGGTTAAATTGGCTCTTAGCCTAAAAATTAATAGAATATATAAAAAAGGCTGAGTAGCGTGAAGAAAGAAAAAACTAAGGTCCAAAAAAAGCCCCGCGCTGACAGATGGGGCAAAACGAGCTCGGATTCTAGTGACCGTACGCTCATTGAAGGCCCTAATCGCCGGGTAGAAGATATTCGCATGCTTTCAAGTATTGTATTGGAATTCGTCAAAGGTTTTCGCGCTTTATATAATGTCGGTCCCTGCGCTACTTTTTTTGGTTCGGCTCGCTTTAAAAATGATCATCGCTATTATGAGCTCGCTCGTGAAACCGCGCGGTTGGTATCTTTATCGGGGCTTACGATTATGACGGGTGGGGGCCCGGGCATCATGGAGGCCGCCAATCGGGGCGCGAAAGAGGTGAGGGGGCGCTCGGTGGCTTGCAATATTACTTTGCCCCATGAACAACATCCAAATCCTTATCTCGATAGCTTCGTAGAATTTAATCACTTTTTTGTCCGCAAGGTAATGTTACTTCGCTATTCTTATGCTTTTGTAATTTTTCCGGGTGGTTTTGGTACTCTCGATGAGGTTTTTGAAACTATAACTTTAGTCCAAACTAAGAAAATCCACGATTTCCCGATTATCCTGATGGGAACTGATTTTTGGGCGCCGATGAAAGATTTTATTTTTAATACATTATTGAAAAATCGAACCATTAGTGAAGAAGATCTTAAGATGCTTTATTTTACCGACGATCCAAAGGATGCCTTGGAATGTATTTTGTCCTGCACTGAAAAACATTTTGGACTAAAGAACAAGATTCCACGTCCGCCCGTTGAGGCTGCTAAAGCTGTCGACGATGAATTAAAATAATGGTCGAATTGACTGATTTGAACCTGTGTTCCCTGGGCCCCCAATTTTAAAAGGTGAAACGTCTAATGCCCATCCACAAGGACCAATTTGTACAGGCTTGCCGTATCGATAAGCCTTCGCTAAGCTCTTACTAACTGTTCATAGTTAAGAATTAAATAACCTATGAGTATTTAAGTCAGTCTCATTATACACGGAGAGAAAATGAAAATATTAAATCTAGCATCTATCATGTTGGCAGCCCTGGTAGGTTTTTCGTCGCACGTAAATGCTGATATCACTAAAGAATTCAACCAATGTGTTGATAAATGTATAAAAGAAAACACGAAAGACAAAGAAGAAGTGGCGAGATTCATAATGCAAGAATTAGAGAAAGTAAAAATGAAATGGATGCAGTTGAAACACACCCTACCAAAAAGCGAAGCTTCTGAGATAGTCAATGCATGCATAGACCCATGCAGTAATGAAATGATGAATCAAGCTAAACTTGGATCTACGCCGCCAAATATGGGTATGCCGGTGCGATATGTTGATCCGGCTGTGATCGACGAAATAAAAGGTTTGATAAACCCCTAATTATCAAAATGCAAAAATAAGTAAAAATGAAGCCGAAGAGTTCCGGCTTCAACTTTTTTTACTGGGACATCTTTCGAAAAAAACGCAAACCCACAAAATCATTGGTCGGAGTGACAGGATTTGAACCTGCGACCCCTAGACCCCCAGTCTAGTGCGCTACCAAACTGCGCCACACTCCGTAACCACTAGGTCCGATGCTAGAGAAAATGAGGCGCTTGTCAACTGAGCTGCCGGTGGCTAATAAGTGAGCGATAAAATAACGGTCCGGTCGGCGAAAGACTGACATGGGGGTTTTAATGCTTAACTCGGCTTTTTCCTGGGTGCTCAATCAGCCATTAGCAATCAAGAATCAAGACGACGAGTTTTTCGCGCGAGCACTAAAACAGGCCCATTTTGCTTGTGGGAGCACCCATCCAAATCCGAGCGTTGGGGCTCTTATTGCCCGAGATGGGCATATTTTGTCGGAAGGATTTACTGAAAAGCCGGGGCATATGCACGCCGAAAAACAGGCGATTTATCGAGCGGAGAAAGATCTACGAGGTGCCACCCTCTACGTAACGCTTGAGCCTTGCTGCCATAGCGGACGAACCCCGCCTTGCACCGAGGCTATTATTGCAGCTGGTATCTCGCGAGTCGTATATGGCGTGATTGATCCAAATCCCTTAGTGGCCGGTAAAGGTCTTGAGCAGTTAAGAGCAGCTGGAATCAAGGTGGAGCAGATCGATAATCAAGCATTGTCAGGCCTTGCTCATGACATTCTTAAGCCCTTCACCAAATATATTTTACACAAAAAGCCTTATTTGCTCCTAAAGATTGCTACCAGCAGCGATCTCGCCATTGCTAATAAAGGCAAGCGCACTAAGATCACGGGCGCCGAGTCGGATCTGGTGGTGCACCAATTGCGACGAGCGGTTGACGCCGTGATGGTGGGAGCAAATACGGTGCGAATCGATAATCCCAGCTTGCATGCGCGTCTGGGAGAAAAATATCATGGTGGCCAGCCTATTCGGATTATTCTGAGTTCCGATCTGAATTTTGATGAAGATCTCGCGATTTTTGCCACCGACAATGCTGAAACTTGGATATTTTCTCCAAAAAAACCTTCAGAAAAATTGATTAAGCTCGGCGTAAAAGTCTTTTTTGTAGAAGATTTTAGTCTTTCATCCGTGTGCGATCAGCTGGGCTTACGCGGGATCACGAGCGTGCTGGTGGAGCCCGGCCACGACTTATTCAAAAGCTTCATTCAGGAAGGCTTAGGTGATGAGATTTGGTGGTTTAAATCAAATTCCCAGATTGGGAGTGCCGGCCTATCGGTTGCAGAGCATATAAAAACTCTCGATTTAGCAAATGCCGAATCGTTGGTTTTGGGCCACGATTGTCTCGTAATAAAATCAACCAGCCTGGACCACTTCTAGGCTGAGTGGACGGCGCTGAAAGATTTCCTCCGCCACTTGAGCGCCAATGATGAGGCTTGCCAAAAACGTAATTAAAATGGCAATGCGCCGGTGTTTTTTGCGCTTGATAAAAAGCAAAAACACCATAGCACTCATGCATAAAGCCAAAATGAGGGCAGTGATAGCCGCCATGTGATGAAAGGTAATGATCAGGGCGGTAAAAGCGGTGTAGTTCATGGACTTTGCTTCTAGCAAAAAAATTGCGTTATGAGTACTAATTTTCACAAACAGAGAGCGCTTGACAGATTCTATCGCTTTTGCTGAAACACAGGTTTTATTTTTGAGAGTATTTGATGACTAAGAACCATATTAAGCAGCTACCATCTTGGCCCGCGACCCTGGTTAAAAACATGCCAGGCTTGCTGGTAAAATTACTCGAGCAAAAAACCGGCGAATCCCTGGAGCGTCTACAACTTATTGACATCGACATTAAAGTATTGCCGAAAGCCGATTTTAAAGCGCCTTCCCTTTGGGAAAAAGTCGCTATGGACCGCAGTAGCGAGGGGCGTGACAATTTTTTAAGCCTTCAGGGGCATTTAGCTGGACCAGAGCCATTGGTCGTGCAAGTGAAATATTTTGTGCGCGGAGCGAGAAAATTTTACCGTCCTGACGTCGCTATTTCGAGCGGGCTTTCCCCTAGTCCGTGGTTAGCCATTGAGCGAGAGTGGGTGATTAAAAATCTAAAAGACTATGGCCAAGAAAATAGTTCCTTCACTGAGCAGGCGCTCGCGCAGTTAAATGGGCGGCAAGAAGTGCAGGTTCCGAGCCATCTGCTGCTTGGGGAAGTTTTAGAAGAGACCTTGAAGCAGTGGTCTATCGAGAAGGCCGAACTCACTCATTTTGTGGTGCGTTTTTTGGCAGGGGTGAGTCTTTCACGGCATCTTAGTCGCGGCATTTCGGTGAGTGACCGAGGGGTGGAAGGGATGATTTTTAGCGAAGGTGACCCGGTTATTGCCTTTGAAGGTTCTTGTTCTTGATGAGCCTTTTTAAAGGGTAAATAGTTTGAGGCAAAAAGTTATGCACCACGCTCCCTCGCCCGCTTGCGGGAGAGGGC
>CAYJDW010000125.1:0-6458 GCA_964368985.1 uncultured Myxococcales bacterium
GCAGCATTGTTGATTGAAGCGATGCTTGAGTCGGGGGCGCGCTAAGGGGCTTTTTATATTTTTCCAATGGTTTTTATGTCGTTGGCCACATAGAACAGCACGGCGATAAGTTTCGTATTCTCATGGCAAAGGACGAGAACATGAGTTCACCTATTGAGAGTCAACGTGAATTTGCGCATTGCGCTGATAGTGAGAGTTTAAAAAAACTGATTGACGCGGGTTATATATAAATAGGTTCCCTAAGACTCTTCGCTCTTTCCTTTTGGTTATCTCTTCCATTTAACCACGAAATCCAGCAGCCAAAAACTTTTGCGTGCGAATACAAAGGACAAGTCTATTTCGGGGAGAAATATGAAAAGAATCATGCTTAGCCTTTTGGCTACAATGTTCTTGTTGTCACTCGCAACTGTTTCACATGCACGCGAGGGGGATGCTTCCGATGGCATGGCCCATCACGGTAGCTTTGTGACATGGGGTTCTTCGCTAAAAATTGGTGAATCAATCGAGCTTGGCGATATGACCTTGGGCTTGAATTCCATAGAAGACGGGCGTTGCCCAGCAAATGCTCGCTGTATTTGGAGCGGACAAGCTATTGTTCGTTTTGTGGTTAATATGCGCGACGCGTACATGGCCTTCACTATGATTTTAAACCCGGGAGAAGAAAGTCGGATGATGTTTCGGGATTTCGAAATCGAGCTTCGTGAAGTGAACCCTTTTCCCGGTTTGGGCGCAGAAGGCGAAGAACCTTCGGTGGAATTGAAGTTCACCAGAAGACTCTAGCCACGACGATGGCATCTAGAAAAAGCCTATGGAAACATAGGCTTTTTCATTTTGGGCGGTCTATTTTGATTATTGGCCTTAATACTACTTATCATCGTTAAAGATTCATTTAGCCCTCAGGGCAAGCACTAATACAAAAATGGCTTTGAGGAAATATATAAATTTTCAATATTTTTAAGTTGATAACTAAATATTTGCATCAATTTAATGGGTCCCTACAATGTAACCACTTAAAAACCAGCGTGCAATACAAAGCTTTTTTGCTTGGGAAATCTATTACCGGCCTTTGGTGGCGATTGGCATAACACCATGATTTGGCCACCCTTTCACGCTATTTTTAGTCAACATTTTACCGGGACTTGTCGCTCTACTTATTTTCCATAGACTGTCGACATATCAGAGTGGCGGGAGTATTGGGGCAGGTTGCTGCGCTTATACTGATTTCATTTTTTCCACCTTCCAAAACTTGAGAAAGACTTAGCTCGCAATAACTTGTTTTTAGGGCGCCGTTTGGGATTCGAAGCTCTAAGGTTGCGTCCATAGGTATTTTTACGGTGACTTTCTGATTTTCATCATCTCTAAGATTAACAATTTTTGGCGATAATCCTAATTGTTGCGGTATTTGCACTTGTATAGAATAGCCACTATTATTCACAAGCAACAGCGTTGCATCAGGCCAATTATCAGTAGCTTGTGCATTTACTGAAAAAGCCAGCATCAAAAATAAAGCACTTGTAAATTTAATCATTATTATCTCCCATATATATATGTATTATTAATTACTGTTTTTCTTGATTATTTTCAATGCAATTTATCTTAAGGATCTAAAAACCGGGATAATTTGTAGGAAAAATGGCTGCAAACCGCGAAGGCGGGAATCCAGTCGTCAAGCCATTTACCTGGATTCCCGCCTTCGCGGGGGCAGCATTGAAATAATCAACTCAAGAGGAAAGTGCTGTAAATGGCGGCTATTGTTTTTCAGCAATATTCTTGAGCATCTTTTCGAGCTGTTCTTCTGAAAGGAATCGCTCACTACTGAGTCTTTCTCCTAAAGAAATAGCTGCACCGTCAGGCTTAAGAGCCATATTTCTTACCATTTCTCTAAACTCCATTCTTTGTTGAGCATTTTCAGTCAAGGAAGATGCCTCCAAATAGTATTTTTTTGCACTATCTATTAAGCCGGCTTCATACCAAGCAGATGCGATTAAAGCTCTGGTGTCGCAATCGCTTTCATTTCGAGCGATAAGCTCCTTACTGCATTTTTTCAATTGGACAGTATCAAGTATAGTTTGATGAACTTTCATCGCGTCTACATAAAGCTCCAAAAAGCCGAGAACCTTTCCCAGAGATTTATGGCTCCTCGGGTTTAAGCTTCCCATTTTGGGAGGCTATGTCGATGGCAACAGGGAAGCTAAAATCTCTTCATCGGTTGGCCAGTTCTACTTCGCCAATGCGATAGCACTTCCAGTGGTTTCTTTGGGGTATCGGATTTAGCTTTTGAAACACATTAGTTGATAGTGTAGTTTGTGGTCTAGTAGAGTGTTTAAATTAGTGTTTTTTTTAAAGCTAGTTTATTGTTTTAAAGCACTAGTAGATCACTCGGTAAGATATGTGTTTCAGCAAAAATTTATATTCTTCTCTTAGTTTGTATTTCATCGTGTTGCTCGTCCTTTCTTGCACTCCAGGGAATAAAAACACGGCAATTTCGCCTCCATCAATGCCGAAGCTCCCCAATGACGTGGTTACAGCGAAAGATGACGCAATCATTTTGGATCCCGCTGAGGAAGAGCAGGCCGAAAACCTGATGACTCCTATTTACCCGAAACAGGGAGGGGGAGGCGGGGGAGCTAGAGGAAGAAAGCCCTGTGGCAATGGGAAACTTGAAAGCACCGAAGAATGTGATGACGGCAATGCCAAAAGCAACGATGGTTGTAGCAAAACATGCGAAATCGAGGCCCACTTTCCTCTTTGTAGCTGGCAATGTGATGATCCTCAATGCGCGCCCGTCTGTGACCCCGTATGCGAGCCTCCTCGTTGCGCGATTCAATGCCAGCCCCTCGGCCCAACGCCAAATTGCGAATGCGAAGTCAAATGTGAGAAACCTGAATGTGAAATTCGTTGCCCCGATCTAGGGTGCGAAGCGGACTCATGCCCGCAATGCGAGACTGTCTGCGAGCCGGCGCAGTGCCTTACGCAATGTCAAAAAATCGACAATAATGGCGCTGATTGCTCGCCTCCAATGCCTACCTGTAGCCCCTTATGTGAAGCAACTCAATGTTCATGGAAATGTCATAAACCTGAGTGCATAGCTCCTCGCTGCGAGCTTCAGTGCGAACAGGTAATGCAAGGATGTTAAGCATGCCAAAACTATTCATAAGGATTTTGTTCCTAAGCCTGTCATTAAGCTTTGTTTCTCATGCCACCGATTCCACCGAAGCAGGTTGTCATCCGGAATGCAGTTTTCAATGTGACGATCCGGTCTGTCCGGCCCTCTGCAGCTTTTCGTGCCCCGATACTTTATGTCAGACCGCCCCATGCGATGATAGCGACTGCACCTGCGAGAGCTTTGGCGAGCTTCAAATTAAAGAGTGTCGACTCCTCGCACATGCAGCGTGTCCAGAGTGCGACGTGGGGCGTAGCGGCAGAAATTGCCAAAATCAAGCAGGGCGCTCCTGCACGTGCCAAACAAGTTGCGATGCACAACCCTGCACCCTAAGCTGCCAAACACCGTCCTTTTGCCCAGAACCGAGATGCGAACTTCAATGCGAATCTCCAGCATGTGAGTTTTTAGAGGAAGGAAAGCGCTAAAAATGAGCTCGGGTACCTAAGCCCTAGGGCATAAAAAAGCCCCGAGCATTACTCGGGGCTTTCTCTAGCATCGCGAAAAATTATTTCGCTTCTTCAAAATCAGCATCAACGACTTTGCTGTCATCTTTAGGAGGAGGAGTGTCAGAACTCGGTCCTTGTGGGCCCTCAGATGAGCTTGGAGGTGTGGCACTCTTGTACATTTCTTCGGCCAGTTTATGGCTTACTTTTGTCAGTGCTTCACTGGCGGCTTTTAGTTCGCTGCTTTCAGTGGCATCTAGTTTGGTTTTTGCTTCAGCAATCGCGGTTTCAGCAGTGGCTACCAAATCAGCTGGCAACTTATCTTTGTTCTCACTGATAATTTTTTCGCTGCTGTAGATCAAGGAATCGAGTTTATTGCGTTCTTCAACCAATTCACGTCGTTTATGATCTTCTTCAGCGTGATCTTGAGCTTCGTTTACCATGCGCTTGATTTCGTCTTCGGAGAGACCAGAACTTGCGGTAATAGTAATGCGTTGCTCTTTATTGGTGGCACGGTCTTTCGCGGAAACGTTCACAATACCGTTGGCATCAATATCAAAAGTCACTTCGATTTGCGGCATACCACGTGGTGCTGAAGGCAGACCTTCCAAATGGAAGCGGCCCAAAGTACGGTTTCCCGAAGCGATTTCTCGTTCCCCTTGCAAAACGTGCACTTCCACGGAAGTTTGATTGTCTGCGGCGGTGGAGAAGGTTTCGGTCTTTTTGGTAGGGATGGTGGTATTTCGGGGAATGAGCACCGTGTTTACGCCGCCCAAAGTCTCAATACCGAGGCTTAGTGGGGTCACATCGAGCAAGAGCATGTCTTTCACTTCGCCGGACAATACACCCGCTTGTACAGCAGCACCCAAAGCAACAACTTCATCAGGATTTACCGAACGATTAGGTTCGCGATTGAAGAATGCTTTGACGTGTTCTTGCACCATCGGAATTCGGCTTGAACCACCCACCAAAATCACTTCTTGAATATCGGAGATCTTGAGCTTGGCATCGGCCAAAGCTTTTTCGCACGGAAGCAAAGCGCGTTTTACCAATGGTTCAACCATTTGTTCAAACTTCGAGCGGCTCAGCTTGATTTGTAAGTGTTTAGGACCATTAGCATCTGCGGTTAAAAAGGGCAGACTTACTTCGGTTTCTTTAACACTGGAAAGCTCAATCTTAGCTTTTTCAGCAGCTTCTTTTAAGCGTTGTTTGACCATTTTGTCAGCTGAAACATCAATGCCAGTGTCTTTCTTGAACTCAGCTACCAAATATTCGATCAACACGTCGTCAAAATCATCGCCACCTAGGTGAGTGTCGCCATTGGTAGAAATTACTTCCACCACATTTTCGCCTACTTCAAGAATGGAAATATCAAAAGTACCACCGCCTAAATCGAAGACAGCAATTTTTTCTTCGGCTTTTTTATCGAGGCCATAAGCCAAAGCAGCAGCAGTTGGTTCATTGACGATACGCTTTACTTCGAGGCCTGCGATTTTACCAGCATCACGGGTTGCTTGGCGTTGAGCGTCATTAAAATAAGCTGGAACGGTAATTACCGCTTCTTTTACTTCGTGACCCAAATAATTTTCGGCAGCCACTTTAAGCTTTTGCAATACTTTCGCGCTGATTTCTTGGGGGGACAAAGTTTTACCACTTACATTAAAGCCCACATCACCACTCGACATACGGGTGCAGGAGAAGGGGTAGCGACTAAGTTCATTTTTGCACTCATCATAACGGTGCCCAATGAAGCGTTTAGCCGAATAAATTGTATTTTCTGGATTAGTGATTGCCTGCCGGCGGGCGATTTGTCCCACCAAAACTTCACCATCTTTGGCAAAAGCCACTACTGATGGGGTAGTTCTTGCTCCCTCTTCGTTCGCAATTACCTTAGGTTCGCCGCCTTCCATAATGGCTACCACCGAGTTGGTGGTACCAAGATCGATACCAATTACTTTATTTGCCATATTTTTCACTCCCTTAGCTTTTATTAATAGTCACCAGAGCCGGGGCTTTAAGCGCCGCACAATGATTTTCACGCGCTTACCATAGGCAGATTTGTTTATGAGTCAAGATTGCCCGGCGCTTATTTAAGTCCTTACCGGCTAGTCTATGAAGGGCAGCCATTATAGCCTAGTTCTGAGAATTGGACTTTTTGAGTTGGCTTTCATGGAAAAAAAATTAATTTCACCAACAGTGCACTTTGTCTCTGGAAAAGGCGGAGTAGGTAAGAGCTTGGTCTCTTTGGCCCTAGCGAAGTATTTTGCGGGCCTTGGGCATACTACTTTGTTGATAGAACTTTCCGAAGAAGAAAGTGACAGTGAGCATGACCGCATTGCCTCTCTTCGCGCAGTCAAAGAAAAACTCAGTTTTATGAGGATTTATCCCGATCAAGCTCTTTATGAATATTTAAAACTTAAAATTCCTGCTCAAGCATTGCTCGAAAAATTGCTCTCGCAAAGTTTGTTTCGGACTCTTTGTTCCGCTATGCCAGGGCTTTCCGATTTGACTCGTTTAGGAAAAATATGGTTTCATGCCGATCCAATCAATGGCGATAAATCAGGAAGCTTTGATAAAATCGTCGTTGATATGCCAAGCTCAGGTTTTATCGTGCGTTTTTTATCCATCGCCCGCGTCGTGAAAGAGGTGGTGAGGATTGGTCCTTTGGCGAAAGATGCGCAGTTGATAGAAAATTATTTTAAGAAGAGTGAAAACGCCATTCTTCATTTGGTGTCTTTGCCCAAAGATATAGTGGTCAACGAAACTTGTGAGATTTATCAACAGCTGAAAAAAGCTAATGAAGTGGCGGTGGGCATTTTATTCATGAATCGAGTCACCCTGCTGGATCAAAA
>CAYJDW010000126.1:0-6130 GCA_964368985.1 uncultured Myxococcales bacterium
ATTCGTTCTTGGCTCTTTTTTATTACTTGCAGGTTTATGTGACTCCACCCTCTCCACAGGCCCTCTCCCGCAAGCGGGCGAGGGAGTGGTTTTGGCTGGATTAGGCGTTTTAGTTTTAGGAGCCTTTCAATATTCAAAAATGATCCGTGCTGCCACAACAACTCCTCGCCCGCTTGCGGGAGAGGCTAGGGAGAGGGTGGAGATACGCAAAGGTTGATATAAACTTATTTTCAGACCACCTTTGCTAGGGCTTGCCAAAGCCAAATTTCTATGCCAAGAGCCTCCTGTGCTTATAAGACATTCTAGTCAAAGAAAGCAGGTGGGAATCCCCTAAATGTTTCGTAGGAAACAGCCGGCCGAGATTAAGGATGGAAAAAAAACCAGCCGTTTTTCTTCCCCATTAGTTTTGGTGCTTTCCTTAGCCTCTTTAAAGAGTGGCTAGATGCGTCGTTTACCATGGCTTTATGTTTGGGGATGAAAAAATGATTAAAACCATCAAAGAAGAACAGATATCTTTCGTGAAAGATCTGGTGGCAAACGCCGAGTGTTTAGTTCTTGCCAATATTGAAGGCTTGAATGCAGCACAAGTGAGTGAGTTGCGCCGTGGTCTGCACCTGGAAGGTGTTGGCTTTAAAGTTATTAAGAACAAATTAGCCCGTATCGCTATTGCTGATACGCATGCAAAAGCTTTGCATGATGATTTCGTTGGATCGACGGCGTTGGCGTGGAGTAACGACAGCCCGGTGGCTCCTGCGAAAATCTTGGTTAAATTTGAAAAAGATTTTGAGAAACTCAAGTTAAAAGCAGGCTTCAATGCTAACGCTCGTTTAGCGTTGAATGATGTTATTGCTTTGTCGAAACTACCAAGTCTCGACGAACTTCGTGCACAGTTGCTTGGGGTATTCTCAGCACCTGCTTCTCAACTACTTGCTCAAATCAATGCAGTGGCTGCTAACGTTGTCGGTGTGTTGCAAGCAAAAATTGACAAGGATAAAGACGCTTAGTGCGTTGCCTTGTGATGAACAAAACTATTGGAGGAAAAGAAAATGGCTGATTTAGAAAAACTGGTTGAAGGATTATCGTCGCTTACCCTTATGCAAGCTGCTGACCTCGTCAAGCAATTGGAAGAAAAGTGGGGCGTTAAGGCTGCTACTGGCGGCGGCATGATGATGGCTGCTGCTCCTGTTGCTGCTGCTGCAGAAGAAAAAACCGAATTCGATGTAAAATTGATGGCGGCTGGCGATAAGAAAATCCAAGTAATCAAAGTGGTTCGTGAAGTAACCGGTCTTGGCTTGAAAGAAGCTAAAGACTTGGTAGACGGCGCACCTAAAGTAGTAAAAGAACATATTTCCAAAGCTGATGCTGAAGCCATGAAGGCCAAGCTTGAAGCCGAAGGCGCGAAAGTTGAGATTGTCTAATCATTCTTGATTTTTGTTTCGATAAACGTCTCCTTTGGGGACGTTTTTTTTGGCCAAAACCACTGAATTTTGAGTCCTAGTTTTTATATTCCTGAGTGCTACTACTAGTCGGGAAATCTAGCAAAGGTCATTCCCCATTAATCATGCTTTGCATGGCGTGCATTATATTTATCTTATTCGATGGAGTTTTTATTGTGATTGAAGGTGTGTTGTTGGTTGATAAGCCCGTTGGTCCGTCGTCATTCGATGTTGTTCGCGCAGTGAGAAAGCTGTCCGGTATTAAACGAGTTGGACATGCCGGGACGCTTGATCCCTTGGCCTCGGGTTTAATGGTCGTTTGCCTCGGCCGTTATACCAAGCTTGCGGGTTATTTGACTGATAGTAGCAAGGTGTATGAATCGGTATTTACTTTGGGAGTTGCTACCAACACGGATGATGGCGAAGGCGAAGTGATTGAACAAAAATCGCTCGAAGGCTTGAATCACGAGGCTATTGTTGCGGCTCTTGAAACATTTAAAGGCACCATTGAGCAAGTGCCTCCTAAATTCTCGGCCATAAAAATGGATGGCGTTAGAGCCTATAAAATGGCTCGGGATGAAAAAAATTTCGAGCTTGCTGCGCGATCTGTGGAAATCCTTGAACTTGAGATTATGAAAATCGCTCTGCCTGAGGTTCACGTTCGCGTGCATTGCTCAAAGGGTACTTATATTCGCGCCATTGCACGCGACCTAGGCAACAAGCTAGGAGTTGGAGCCTTTGCTTCAAGTATTAGACGCACCAAGTCAGGTAGTTTTTCCCTCCCTGCTGCCATCGCCCTGGATAATCTCAGCGAAGAGAATTTGAAAGCTGGACTTTTGCTTGGCAAAGATGCCCTCGGGGGCATGGCAGTGGTGCAATTTGATAAACAAAACATGCTCAATGCCAAACATGGCCGGCCTCTTAGCGGAGGGATTATCCTTCAAGAAGACTATGGCGTAGGTTTATATCTCGGTGAGCCCGTGGCGATTTTGAAATTAGAGAAAGGTAAAATAAAGGTGGTGCGGGGATTATAAGCCGCGCTGCTCTTCGATTATTGGGCAAAATATGCTATATGTTTTCCTCGCAAGTAGTGTTGTTTATGTTTACTCTTTAGTGCGCTTATATTGATGGTAAGAGCGATTTTTTCACGATGAGATTTGGCGATAATATGATTGAGATATTCTTCGATTTCTTCGTGGAAAATGTCGACTTTTTCGATGACGGTGCCGATTTGGTACTTGATAAAAGAGTGAGAAAAAAATCCGCCATTTGAGAAAATTATATCCTTGTAGTTGATAGTTTCCCATTGGTCATCAATTTCTCTATCGCTCGGTGCGAGACTTACTTGGAATTTTTGATCCTCGTTTGATAAGATGGTCCTCACCAGCTTTTTATTTAGCTTTTTACAGTTTTCTATCTTGGCAATGAGTGGCTGCTCTTGAAAGCGAAGGAAACGTAGAATCTCTTTTTCTTCATACCGTAAATAACCTTGTCTCACCGCGGTGGGCCTGATAATTTCAATGCGGAATGGGTCGTAAAAATGATCATTGGCAAAGGATTGTAAAGATATAAACAACCATGGGAGCAGTAATAAAACTCTTGCCATAATATCACCTTCGTATGCGTCTTACAGTAGTGAAGCATTTTTAATAAACCGATATTCCATGAATTATTGTTATTACCAGCAAGTTTTTTTTGTGTATAAAATAGTTAAATATGGCTCCCAAAAACCCCTCTTGGCTTTCATATATTCCCAAAAAAAATAAGCCTCATAGTTTTTTTTGCTGAGGCCTTAGGTTGTGAAGAACATTTGAGCAAAACTACATTGACGATTGGTAGATTTTTCCTAAGCTCATGAAGTAAATCCCACGAGGAGAACTATGTCTGAACTCGTCATTAATAAACAAGATCATATTTTACACATTGCCCTGAATCGGCCCGATGTTCGCAATGCTCTTAATAAAAATTTGCTCTTGACGCTGGCTAAAGAGCTCGCATTAGCAGATTCAGACTCCTCGATTCGCGTAGTGGTTTTTTCTGGGGCGGGAGAGAAGGCTTTTTCGGCCGGCGCTGATTTGAAAGAGCGCTCCCTCATGAGTGAGGCGCAGGCATTTGAATTTGTGAAGCTGATCCAAACGACTTTTCAAAAAATAGCGACGATGTCACAGCCAACTATCGCGGCGCTTAATGGCGACGCTTTTGGCGGAGGACTCGAGCTTGCGCTTGCCTGCGATATCCGGATCGGTGCCGAGGACCTCAAACTTGGGCTTACGGAATGTTCCCTAGGCATTGTGCCTGGCGCAGGCGGTACGCAGCGTTTACCACAAATAATTGGTATTTCTCGTGCCATGGAAATGATTTTTTCGGCAAAGCGCATCGATGGTATCGAAGCGAGCAGATGCGGGTTGTTAAATGAGTTAACTGTCTCTCGCGGTCTTGTGCTTGAGAGGGCTTTAAGTTTAGCCGACACTATCGCCAAAAATGCCCCCTTGGCAGTCAGAGCGGCCAAAAAGGCCATTCTGGTGCAGCAACAAAATCTCTTGTCGGCCGGTTTGGCTGCTGAAATCGATTGTTATCAGGAAATTCTGAAGAGTAAGGATCGTCTCGAAGGGCTAAAGGCCTTTCAAGAAAAACGAGCGCCTTGTTTTAGCGGGCTTTAATAAAAAAACCATAAAAAGGGATCGGAAAAACCAAATAAAAGCCAAATTCAGACCTGCAAAAATACAAGCTGCAAGAGTCCTAATGAGGAGAGACTATGCGTTATTTTTTAGTGGTGGTGAGTTTATTATCTTTGGCCAATTTTGCTACGGCGCGTGAAGAGCAAGTGGTGCTTAGCTTGTCAACCGGTGGTGGCAATGCTCCGCCGCAAATGCAAGGATGGGCAAATGAAGTTCTTATCTATGAAAGCGGGAAGGTTAGTGCTCGATCTCGCCAAAATGGCGAGTCGCCATGGATGGAAAAAACTATTTCCACCATCGATCAAAGTGTAATGCAAGGATTAAAAGGGGATATTGGGGAACTTGTTGCTGGTGATTTGGCATTTCCCGACACGCCAGAATGCTATGATTTTCCTACAACGGTTTATTATGGTTTGAATAAGCTTGGTGAAAAAGTGGTATTTGCTGCTTATTCAGGATGCCGCTTGGGTGTGCTGCCTGAGTTTTGGCGAGCTGAGCGCCTTGTTGAAATGCTTGCTGCTCACCGCATGCTTGCATCCTATGTAATGAACTAATCATTGAATAAAAAAACCGGCCCTCGGGAGGCCGGTTTTTTTTGTGCTCACCTTAGACTAGGTCGGATTCAAGCAATTTA
The DNA here is from genome assembly GCA_964368985.1 of uncultured Myxococcales bacterium. GTDB lineage: Bacteria > Myxococcota > UBA727 > UBA727 > JABDBI01. Next base: position 4,749 of record CAYJDW010000126.1, read on the forward strand.
TTTTTCTTGGCCGGAGCATTGCTAGGAATACTTCCTGGCTGATGCTGGTCACGAATGCGGTTAAAATGTTTGAGCGTTGCCATTGCTCGGGCCTTGATGGATTTTTGCTCGCCCTCCCAGCCTAAGCCGGTGAGGATTTCCATTGCATCACCCACCGTATCCACGCTGACAATCCTGAAGGTGCCATTTTTAGCGGCAGCTAAGACTTCCTCATTGATCATGATGTCGTTGATATTCTTGGCGGGGACCAAGACGCCGTGGACTTCTTTGCTTTTCTTTTCCTGACAAACTTTAAAAAAGCCTTCTATTTTTTGGTTTATACCGCCCACTGCCTGCACATTGCCCATTTGGTCGATAGCCCCAGTCATGGCGAATCGCTGATCGAGTGGCGCCAAGGATAAAGCGGATAATAATGCGCATGCTTCAGCCATAGAGGCGGAATCGCCATCGATTTCGCTATAGGTTTGCTCCATGCAGAGCGTTGCGTGAAAGGCGAAGGGAAGGGTGCGACCAAATAAATTAGAGAGCAGCCCGCGAATAATCAAACGGCCTTTAGAGTGAAATGTCCCGCTTTGTTCCGCTTCCCGTTCAATATCGATAATCTCACCTTTGCCGCAACCCGCTTGACAGGTAATCCTTAAGGGGATGCCAAACTCATAATTTCCGACCTCAACCACTGTCAAGGCATTGGCCTGGCCTACAACCTTGCCAGAAGTCTCGATGATGATTTTGCCACTCCTTACTTCATCGAGTATTTGGGTTTCAACGAAACCCTCTCGCTCGGCTTTAGCCTTCAGAGCGGCGTGAATATGGGCAGGATCTATTTTTTTAGAACGGTCTTTTCTGGCCCAATAATTTGATTCACGAAGCAAATCCGCAATTTCACCAAGTCGACAGGTAATTTTATTCTTACTGCCCGATAAGCGGACCGCATGTTCAATAACGCAACCGGCCCCTTCAGGACTGAGTTTGAGCAATTCCTCTTCAGTGCACAATGCATTCATAAAGGAAACATAACGGGAAATATTTTCATCGGAGCGTTCCACTTCCAGATCAAAATCGGCTTTAACTTTGAAGAGCGTTTGAAAATCGGGATCATTGCGGGCCAATGCATAATAAATATCTGGGGCGCCAATAAGAATAACTTTCAAGTTTAAGGGCACTGGTTCTGGGCGCAAAGAGGCTAAAGAAACCATACGGCCAGGCTCACCTGGATCATCAAGCTCAATTTCTCGATTTTTGAGCGCGCGCTTTAAGCCTTCCCATGCTCCGGGATCCCGTAAAAGTTCCTGCGCTTCCAAAATTAAAAAGCCGCCGTTGGCACGATAAAGAGCTCCTGCGCGGATGCGAGTAAAATCGGTGATGGTTTCACCAGCCCGAAT
>CAYJDW010000127.1:0-6116 GCA_964368985.1 uncultured Myxococcales bacterium
TAAGGCCGACGTTTATGGTTCAGCTGAAGCATTAACTGCTTCCTTGATGAACCTATCCACCAAAGAAGTGAAAGTTGAAATTATTCACTCCGGCGTGGGTACGATCACTGAAAGTAACGTGAACTTGGCCATGGCTTCCCATGCGATTATTATCGGCTTCAATATCAAGGCCGATGGTAAAGCTCAGGCTCTTGCTGCCCAAGAAAAAATCGACGTTCGCTACTATTCGGTGATTTATGAAGCCATCGATGAAGTGCGCATGGCTATGTCTGGAATGCTCGCTCCGATCGTTGAAGAACGTTATTTGGGTAAAGCAGAAGTAAGAATGGTTATCTCGGTTTCCAAACACGGCAAAATTGCTGGTAGTTATGTGGTGGATGGCAAAATCGTACGGTCTCAGCGAGTGCGTCTGAAACGTAAAGATGAAGAGCTTTTCGTTGGCAATATTGCTGGCCTCAAGCGCTTTAAAGATGACGTTAAAGAAGTTGGCGTGGGCTATGAGTGCGGTGTTGTCTTGGATGGCTTTAGTGATTTCCAAGAAGGCGATACTTTGGAATGTTTCGAGCTTAAAGAAGTAGAAGCGAAACTCTCTGAGTCGATTTCTATTCTGGAAGCAAAGAAAAAAGATGGTCGTGGTCCTGAGACCACCCATACTGTGTAGGTTTTAGTTTATGAGGAGTGTTTGATGCCGTCGTTTAGAAAAGAAAAAATTGGCGAAGCCATAAGAAAAGTAGTGTGTGAAAAAATAGCACGGCATCAAGGTCTCATTCCTTCATGTGTATTGACCATTAACCGGGTCGAAGTGAGCGCTGATTATGAGCTTGCTAAGATATTTTATTCGGTTTTTGGCAATAACATCGGAGAGGCTGAAGCCCAAAAGATTATGAAATCCCACCAGCCTGAGTTTCGTTTTGAAGTTTCGAAGGCGCTCAACATGCGTAGAACGCCGAGAATCGAGTTTTGCTTCGATAGGAACACGGAGCATGCTTTTAGGATCGATGGCTTGTTGAAGCAGGGATCGGAATAGCAATGAAGCTAAACCTCAAATAGTCCCTATCATCGACTGATGCAAATCAAAAAGTTTTACGAGACCTCGACTATAAAGTTTCGTGTCGAAATTAGTGATAAATTTCCTTTGTCGAGCGATTTTTTTTATTCCTAAATCATGCTCTCTCTTAAGCGCATCTCGATGGTGTGCAAAACTATGTTCAGAACCGTTTTCAAGCAATATAGCGATTTCATTGGTATGATCATTCTCTTGGTTTTCACGGGCAAAAGTGGCGATTAAATTGCCAATTCTTCCGAGTCTTTGTCCCAATAAAAAGATCTCCCGACATTTTCCGAGTTCGCTTAAAACGATGCCAGGGGTGGCCATTAAATCGATCATCCCTGCGGCCACCATGCCCATATTGTAGGGGCCATAGAATTTTGCTTCGGCGATATTTCTGACCCAAGGGCTTTCGGTCATTAGTTCGGCAAAGCGATTGGAAAGATATATTTGCCATATGTCGAAGAGGAAAATATTTTGTAAAATATTCCAATGAGGCAAAGTATATAAAGAGTTTTTTATCTCGTTGATGAGGAACTCAGTGAGCTCAATAGTTTTTATTTCATGCGCGGATAAACTATCCATAGGAAGGGCGCGTATTTTACTTCCAATATGATAAAGAATTTTTAAAAGTTTCGGGTTAAAGAATTCTGGATTATCAGCTAAATCGTCGAGCAAAGTAATCAACATGCCGAGGAGCATTTTTGCTCGCAAAGCATGGCCGGCGTGTTCTGAAGAAATATTGCTAAGGGCTGTATCCTCGTAGCCTTGTGCCAAAAACTTAGAAAAAAGCACTCGCGGTCGGTTAGGGAGTACTGATTGGTAATAATCGATGACTGATTCTATGGAGAGAAATTTTTTTGTATTGCTGTTCATAGGGGACATATTATTTCTCTCGTTTAGCGTTTTACAAGAGTGATAAGTTGCTTTTCTTTTGGATGAAGCGTTATCAATTGTTTGTGTTCAATATTGTAGGCAATTGGATTGATTTTATATTTTTTGCATAGCATCTCTAAAACAATTACTGCTTCTACATAGGCTAATCTTTCACCGATGCATGATTTTTGGCCTAAACTAAAGGGAATAAAAGCGTCGTTATTTGGCTCTTTTAAAAAACGTTCTGGATAAAAATTATCTGGGGCGGGAAAATATTTTTCAAAGCGATGCATTTGTTTGATCCCGATGATAATTTGATCACCTTTTTTTATTCTCACTCCGCTCACCTCAATATCCTCTAAGGCAAGCTTCACCACCATATAAGCGGGTGGGTAGAGACGCAGACTTTCTTTATAAAGTGCCTTGGTAAAATCCTGATCTCCATCTGCTATGCGATCTTGATAATGGGGGAAGTTCGCAAGGAGAAGAAAAGAGAAGGCCAAAGATGAGGCAGTGGTTTCATGTCCGGCAAATAAAAAAGTCATGCATTGGTCAAGTAAAAAATTATCGTTGGCAAAAGCTTTGCTCACATTTTCTTCTTCGGATTGCGTGGCCAAGAGTTGCCCACTAATGAAGTGGCGAATAAGTTTTCTTAAGCGAAGAATTTCTAAATGGCGAGGGGTGGGTATCCATAAGGGCAGCGCGATAAGCTGTGTCATGCGATGGCCGCATACTTGATTGAGGCGAAGAAATATTTCGCCGATATGCTTGGAAAAATCGGAGAGATTCACTCCTAAAAATATTCGAAAAGCGGTGCTTAGAATGAGGTCAGTCATGGCATGGGAAATATTGAGAGCTTCGCCTGAAAAAGTATCGAGATAATTCCCACAAATATCTCTAATTAGAATCTCAACTCGATTGAGATTTTGGGTCGTAAAAATCGGTCGACTTTTTCGTCGATATTCCCTCGATAAAGCCCCTTCAAGTTGCACCAAGCCGTGTTCTCCGGTGACCGGAGTGATGCGATCGAGAACATACGGATTTTTGCCAAAGAAGGCCGCTTTACTGACCAAAATCTCTCTTGCCGCATGAGCATTGAATACAAAGACAAAGGGTTTCGGACCAATATAAAGTCTTTGAATAGTGGGGCCATCGGCGGCTAGATTATCCGCGAGTTCGAGGGGATTATTTAGAAATAGCCTTAAGCGTTTCAGATTTTTCATGCTTTCTTAACGCGGCAGAGACAATTATTCTTTCTTCGCTTTCGTCGGCGCGCTTTTGCTCGAGTTTTTTGGCGCCAAGCATGCCACAAGCGGCATCAATATCATCACCGCGAGTTTTTCTTGTAAATACTGATAAATGGGCACGATAAAGAATTTTATGAAACATTAAAGTTATTTCGTTATCGGGTTTTTTATAGGGTGAAAGTGGGTGTTCATTGAAGGGAATGAGGTTTATTTTACACTTCATGTCTTTCAACAAATGGACCAAACGGTGAGCGTCTTCTTCCGTATCATTCACGCCTTTTAGAAGGACATATTCAAAAGTAATGCGCTCTCGAATTTTTAGGGGGAAATCTTGGCAGGCCTTTAAAAGCTCTTCAATACGCCATTTATTATTCACAGGCATGATAATATTACGTACTTCATTGGTAGTGGCATTGAGGCTGACCGCTAAATAAACGCCGGTTTTTTCACCCAGTTCTTTAATCTTAGGAACGATTCCTGACGTCGATACGGTAATACGGCGAGGGGAAAAAGCCATGCCGTCGGGATGCGTTAAAAGTTCAATGGCGCGCACCAAATTATCAAAGTTGTGCAAAGGCTCGCCCATGCCCATGAAGACGATGTTATGGATGGGGCGCTCGTTGTCATGCAGCATCAAGCTTTCCCTGTCGCCATTTTTCATAACATCGTTGGCCACAAAATAAACTTGCGCGACAATTTCTGATGAAGTGAGATTTCGCAGCAATTTCATGGCGCCGGTGGCACAAAAAGTACAAGCCATAGCGCAGCCAACCTGGCTTGAGATGCACAAGGAATGGCGTCCGGTTTTGGCCGCATGGGGAATAAAAACGCTTTCGATAGTGTGGCCATCGTGCGTAGTGAACTGATATTTACGGGTTTGGTCAGCGCTCACGCGTACCGATGCTTGCTCAATATTTTTAAGTTGGCAGGTCTCAGTGAGATAATCCCGCGTAGGTTTTTTGATGGTGGAAATTTCACTCGTGCACTTAGCGCCCAAACGATGCAGAGCCTGAAAAACTTGTTTGGATTTATATTTAGGCTCATTAATTTGCGCAAGAAGAGGCTCAATCTCATGGGGCAAAAGACTACGTAAATCGGAGGCTGGGGCTAATGTTGACATCAAATAATACCTGACTAAATGTATGAAGGACATAAGAGCATATCGAGACCGATGTAAAAATAGGGGTGGCAATGACGACTTTAGTAGCAGTGGCGCAGATGACTTCGGAAGCTTTCAAAGAGTCAAATGTCGGAGTGGCTGAGGAAATTATCGCTAAAGCCAGCTCTCGAGGGGCTAAGCTCTTGAGTTTCCCTGAAAATTTTGCTTTTATCGGCCCCGACTCTGATGCCACTTTTAAGGCGGCGGAAGCACTTAGCGGCAAAACCATCAGCCATTTTAGAAATTTGGCGCAAAAGCATGATTTGTGGCTGTCTTTGGGCGGTTTTCAAGAAAGCATTCCTGGATCAGAAAAAATCTATAATTCTCACGTGCTTATCAGTCCTGAAGGGGAGATTGCCGCCGTCTATCGTAAAATCCATCTTTTTTCCGTGAGCTTGCCCGATGGAAGTCTTTATGATGAAGAAAAAACCGTCGCTTCTGGTCAAAATTTAATATATCATGAAACTCCTTATTTTAAACTTGGGTTAACTATATGTTATGATTTGCGTTTTTCTTATTTATTTTGGGCTCTGAGGAAAGCGCAAGCCCAGGTGATTTTGGTGCCCGCCGCCTTTACCGACACCACTGGCAAAGCCCACTGGGAAATATTGCTTCGCGCACGCGCCATTGAAACCCAAAGTTATATACTAGCCGCTGCCCAAAATGGTTTACATAATGGCAAGCGAAGCACTTATGGTCACGCTATGATTGTTGATCCATGGGGAACGGTGATTGCTCAATGCGGGGAAAACGACGATATAGCAATGGCGGAAATTGATTTAGAATATCTTAGTCGTGTACGGAACAATATGCCGATAATAAAACAACAGCGATCAATCATTAATGAGCCATAAAAATCTTTCTTATCGTTCATCTTTTCTTATTAGTTTTGCCTATGATGGTGCAATGTTCGTGGGAGTCCAAGAACAGCGCGGGCTAAAAACGGTCCTTGGCGCTTTGCGGGAACGCATATCGGCTGCCGCGGGCCATCCTGCTCGCGGGCTCTTTGTAGCCGCGCGTACCGATAGAGGCGTGCATGCTTTGAAAAATCTCGCGACCTTTTATTTGGTAGATCCTATTTGTCTTGAGGATTTTGCTCGCCAAAGTTTAAGTAATCGCGATGATGGGTTATATGTAATTGACCTAAAGTCCGTTTCTCCCCACGTTCATGCGCGGGGCAATTCTCGTGGTAAAACCTATCGCTACAGTGTTATTGATGACTGCCCCAAGCCCGAAGCAAATCCGTGGGCATGGCAGATCGCTCCTCCATTAAACATTGCTAGTATGCGTGAGGCGGCCCTGTATTTTTTGGGTGAACAAGATTTTAGCTCATTTAGGGGTCGAGGCTGTGGGGCCAAAAATCCGCTGAAAAATATGTCGAAAATTAATATTTTTCGGGCTGCTCAAAACCAAATGGTGATAGTGGAAATCACGGGCAATGCCTTTTTGCGCTATATGGTCCGCAACATGGTGGGTATTTTATTAGAAATAGGGGCAGGCTTGCGCAAGCCCAGTGACATGCCGACTATTCTCGGTGCAAAAAGTCGCGAAGCCGCCGGCATTATGGCGCCTGCGCATGGGCTTTGTTTGGTGAAGGTGGGATTCGAGCTGGGGCATGGGCAAACAAATAGGCTCCTCGCTGGCAAATGATTGATATTTGGAATATTTCTTTGTCCTCGAAACCTTCCTGCAAGGCCGGCTTGGTCCGTCCCTTATGCAAGGAAAATTTCGATGAAAATTTTAAAGATTGTGTGCTTATTTTTTACGCTCTCCGCTTTTTCTATTC
>CAYJDW010000128.1:0-6111 GCA_964368985.1 uncultured Myxococcales bacterium
GAATCATGAACGAGATCGCACTTGGAATAATTATAGCCTTAAGCAGGAATTAGTTAGCCGCGGGCGCTTTTTCTCAAAGCAAACCATTCCTTTTGATAATGAAATAATGGCCTTTTTTTCCTCGTTGCCGTCGGCGATTTATTTGAGCGGTAGCCAAGACAAAAAAGAAGTCATTCGTATATCTTTCTTCTCCCGCACTAAGCTTGCCTATGATGAAAATAAATTAAATCCTTTATTTCTAGAACAATCCTCCCAGCTAAAGGTCATCAACGTTAAAGATCAGCGGCCTAGTAAAGATAAAATTGATATCCGCGCTTCGATTGAAACCGAAGAATGGCGACGAAGTAGGAGAATTAAAAATGGTATTGGATTGCTCGACCAAGACCGTGGAGCTACCACCTGGGCAGTTTTGTCGTCGCCGACCTTGGTCAACCGATATTATCTGGACTTCCACCAAGATGCCTTTGCGGCCATTGATATTAACCAGTTGGTGAGAGACGCCACCATCACCAATATCCATCGAGATATTCGAAAATCAAAAAACTATAGCGTGGAAGATTCACTCAATTTGGCAACAGGGAGACCTGCCCATGAAGCAATTCCTGTTTCGATAAAAATTGCGTCTACGATGTCCCTTGTACGAGGAGTGCCCACGACGGGAAAACAAATGAAATCAGGCCTAAACGCACGCATGAATGAATATAATCGGTCTTTAAAAGCAGCAGAAAGAAATATCAGACTCTATGTGGATAATGACAACTATAATCCGCAGTTTGCTCGAAAAAATATGCAAAAATTTTTGGATTTGGGAATTAATTTTTTTATCATTCCGGTCGGCACCCCCACTCTTTATTCATATTTGGACTTGATTGAAAAAAACCAAGCAGTGGTTTTCTTTCCCAATACGGGAGCCGCCTCTTTGCGCGCGCCACAATTTACCAACCTTATACATTTTCGGGCCAGTTATGACGACGAAGCTCGAGTTCTTATTCGCGAATTGAAGCACCAATATGGCGCCACCAAATTTGCTTTCTTATATCAGGATGACGCCTTCGGCAAAGAACCTCTTAAAGCTGCTATTTTAGAACTGGAAAAGCTTGGCATCACAGATTATTTAGCTTTGCCTTATACGAGAGGTTCGGTAAATTTCGCTAATCAAGTTCGCGCCATGAAAAATTTTTCCCCAAATGCATTAGGCTTTTTTGCCACTGGTACGGCGACCAAAGAATTTATTAGGCAAATGGGCGTAAACGATCTTTTATCCATGAATTTATTTGCAATCTCCTTCACCGCTGAATCCCAGCTGCGAAGATTTCTCAAAAATAAAGGCCTTTCAATGCTATTTGGATGCTTTTTGCCAAACCCCTTTATTGGCGCTCAGCCTATTGGCCGCGCTTACCGAGAGGCCATGGAAAGAGATAGCAATATCATGGGTATACAATCCTTCGAGGCCTATTTTGCTACGAGCTTATTTATTCACGCATTAAATCAAATTGACTCTCCAAAACCTCGCCCCCAGGAGCTTCTCAAGGTGTTCGAAAAGATGAAGAATACTAATTTTGAAGGGGTCGACCTAAATTTTAATCCCGCAACCAGGTCTCTAGCAAAAGATGTATATATCGAAAATGGCGATGGAAATTTGTGGAAAAAATATAATATTGACTGAATAAATCAATGATTTTAATTTTTTATCGATTTTCCTAAAATTAATTAGCAGGATTTTTTAGCACTTGCCCAAGGTTCCTGCTAGGTTTAGCGAACATTTATTTACCAATAAGGTGACTATGAAAAAACCGCGCATTCTGCTCTACGGCGCAAATGGATTTACCGCTCGGTTGATGATCGAAAGACTTAAGGCTTTACCTGCTGAGCTGATTTTAGCTGGCCGTAGCTTGGACAAAATTCAGCTTCTTGCAAATCAACATGGATTAAGCAGCCGCTCTTTCGCTCTCAACCGTCAGGCAAGTATTGCAAAAAATATGGCGGATATCGATTTGCTTATTAATTGCGCGGGTCCTTTTCGAGAAACTGCCTTAGTTCTCGCTAAAGGGGCCCTGAAAGCTAAATGTCATTATTTCGATATCACCGGCGAAATCAATGTATTTCGGGATCTCCATGCGCTTGATGAAGAAGCCCAAAATCAAGGCATTGCTCTCATACCCGGGTTAGGATTTGATATTGCTCCGAGCGATTGTTTAGCAAGCCTAATCCGCCAGCGAGCTACGGATCCCAACAGCCTGATTTTGGCCGTCATTCCTAAAGGTACTCGCCCCTCTCATGGCACCTTAAAAACAGCTTTACGCACCCTTGGGCATCACCCTGTGGCCCGCAGACCTGGTGGTATTGTGCCGTGCAGCGCCACTGAGGCAAATCACCAAATAGTGCTTAATGGAAAAAATATCCCCTGTGTCCGAGCCCCATTGCCCGACTTATTTTGCGCTCACCTTTCCACTGGCATTGAGAACATCGACACTTATTTGTCCATGCCGCGTCATTTGCAAAAAATGGCCAAAATCATGCCAATCTTTCGCAAAGTGAAAAAACTGCCATGGTTCAATAACATTTTTGGAACTCTCATTGGGCTTCTGCCCAATGGCCCAAGCGAAGGGCAGCAAAAAAATGGACGTGCTTTTATCTATGCAAAAATTGAAAATAGAAACGGCAGCACTGAAACCGCCATCATGACCACCATAGAACCATATGCCTATACCGGCGATTTAATTGTCAGCGCCACCAAAAGTTGGCTTGAGAAAGGCATGGGTGGCGGATTTAAAACGCCGAGTCAGGCATTTGGCGCTAATTTTGCCCAAGATGCCTGCCCGGCGGGAGTAAAAATTGAATATCTATAGCGATGATCAAACTCAAACGTCATTCCGATCCTAGCGCGGGCAATGACGTCGGCACTTAGTTACATGAAGAAAGGTTCATAATCACTTGATCGCTGGTATAGGAAAGCGACGCGCTTAAACCTTGGGGTAAATTTGCTTGAAATTGTAGAAAATTTCCAGTGATCGAACCCCCGGTATTATCGATCAAAACAACTTGATCGCCGGGTTGATAATTGGCATTAGGCAAGGCAGAAAAATACAAGGATCCGCTAAGATTCACGTCGCCATTTTCCACTACTAAAGTGTTAACATTGCTTTCGCTCTCGCCTTGAACTAAGAGGCTGCCGCCCATTTCTTGCTCATAATCACCTAAAATAGTTAAGGTTCCCAGCTCAGCGTGGTCGCCGGGAATCAAAAAGCCATCGTTGATAACGTTGAGGCTATCCGCAGTGCCGATGCTCCCAAAACCACTCAAGAAAGTGCTTGCTTCGATGGTGAGCGTCCCATTGGAATCAATTTCAGCAGGACTTGTGGCTCTCCCGATTTGCACACCACCACCAAGAATTGCGAGGCTCGGGATACTGCCCTTAGTGCCTTCCAAAATAATTCTACTCCCCCCGGTTTTCAGCAAGGTGCCGTTTGAAATTTGAACGTCAAAGAAATCGAGGATTATATCTTTATTTGGCTCATAAATGCCGTTGTTAACATTAATAGCGACGGTGTTACCGTTAAGATCGAGCGTCATGTGGCCTTGCGGGCTTGCCTGACCCAAAAAATAACCATTGCCAACCAACGATGGATCATTGGTAATAGCGCCGCCATTTTCTATGACAATGTTATCAATGGTAAGAAGACTATCCTCTCTCATTTTTAGAGCTATGGCCGCATCGCTGATTCTCAGGGTAGAGTTGGGGCTTCCGTAAATTATGGCCCGCTTCGCCATCTCTAAAGAGCCTATGGTTTGAGTGGTGTCGCCAAGATCAAGCTCACCGCCATTCAAAAACATTTCGGCACCGACGGCGTAGTTATTTGAAGTCCCAGAGGCGTGCTTTAAATAACCGCTGCCCATCACAACGATATCTCCTGGAACGTTAGTGGCAGATCCAGGCCCATTTAGATCCAGCCAACCACTTTGAATAATGGTAGCGCCAGTGTAGCTGTGACCAATATTGGAATTTATATGAGTATTGGGATCGACAAATATCGAGACTGAATGATCGCCGCTAATAGGCGCATTTAAGTAGAGTGAGGCACTGCTTCCTGCGTGTATGCTTAGGTCGCTAAACAACACGATAGGCGTATCAATAAAATGAGTTTGTTCCTTGGCGATAAATATGTTTGCTTGATTCTGTACGCCACTGCTTTCAAATATTAGATCGTTGCTCGCAAAAGCAATGGAAATAGAGCGCCCTGGCGCATCAAAATGCAATGAGCCAAGCGTGATATCTTCACTCGAATCTATGGGATAAGTGCCAGGATGTTGCCCAATAAAAGCCGCCACTTCACCCGCGCCATTGGGAAAAGATGATCCGCTCCAGTTTGCATTGTTATTCCAGTAAAGATCGATCCAGCCGGGAATCCATACACCTGAGTCGGCATAGACCGATTTTATATTTATAAATCCAAACACAATTAGCGGCAATAATTTATAGCTCATGTCCTACTATCCTTTACTAAGGGTTAATAGAAACATTATTATGGAAGTTGATCCTAAATAGTTAAAATGGCCTGTTAATGCAGAAACTTCCCTTTCCGGCGGCCTTTCTCTGGAGCAAAATTTCCCTGCCAAGAAACGGTATTTCCGAAATTTTTTGCCCGTGTGCCGATTTTATCTTCGGCCCCAAAGGATAAAGAGTTGGAATCGCTCTCTATTTCGCTATGTTCGCTTAAGGAAATATTTGCGTCGTAAGCATGCACCTTTTTTTCCTGCACTGACGCACATTTTTCAAATAAATCTTTACCCACTTTTTTTCGAATCCCTTCTTTCTCTTTTGCAGACAGATGATCAATATTTACCAACCCCACAACGCGTGCTCTCAGTCCATCGAGAGTTTGAATAGTTTTTTCAACGTATTCTTGATCTTGGCTTCTCATAACATCGTCGGCATTAAGTCTTTTAACATGCTCTTCAATCTGCGTAATCATTTCCCATGATCTGCGAAATCGTTTGCGCAAATGCCCCTTTGAACGCTTTGTAGTTATCGGTAAAAATTCATATTTTTCCACAAATCTCTCAAGCGCTTCATTCAACCCGATCCGCTTTTTTCCTGCCATCTTGTAGATTTTCTTCCGATCTTTTTCAGAAAAACCTTGTTGCTCTAGATCCATTAAATCCAAAATGACTCTTCTTGTGTAAGTAATCGAATCCCTCAGCGCCTTCTTATCTTGCCTTACACCGGACGCAACTAAATCATTCACCCTTCTCTTACCGTATATGTCATTCAAATAGCTTTTATCGTCGATGAGGAAAGGATCATCATGAAGAGAGCGGAGTTCTTTATCAAGTTTGCGCAGATTGGTATGTGACGAATTATAAAATTCCCGAATAAGTTTTTTATTTTTGCGACTCTTCTTAGGCACGAGATTTGACAAAGGCTCGTTGTCCTTATTCGCGCCACTGCTGTATTTTGCGATAAAGGTTTTTCCCTGCATAATCGAAGAGATGTAACCGCTTGTACGTAAATGCAAGTCTTCTGGCCTCGCGCCGAGCAGTTGATGAATAGCCGCAAAGCCGCTTAACCCGTGGTTTTCTATGAATTGCTTAACTAATTGGGCCTGATCATCGGGACGCTTATTTTTAAGTTTATTGAGAAGAGAAGATAAATCCACTGGCGAGATTTCTGTTATTTGACTTGCGTAATCAATGCGATCTTTAGCTTCAGCTCTCGTTAGCACATCCAAATGAGCTGCTGAGAGTTCGCGCTCAAGGTTAATAACTCGCGGGACTTTGGCATTCTCTTGTTCGAAGGAGCCAATAAAAGCGCTGAAGAGTTTATTTATTTTGTCTGCTATTTGGTTTTCCTGATTCCCAGAAATAATCGTGTCTTCAAGTTGGGCATGGACCAGTAAGCTATCAAATTGCCATTTGTTAAATAGTTCTCTCGATGAATCATCGATGGTATGGATTCGCCGGTGGCTCACGTAAATATCCTCACTGTATCTGCTGTTAAAGCGCTGCCCTTCATTTTTTTTGGTGGCCGTCGTGAAGCGTCTCACTGATAGCCATCCGTTGGTGGCAATACTCTTCGATTGTGCCTGTATGAACTCTCGCTCTGTCCCCGAC
>CAYJDW010000129.1:0-6094 GCA_964368985.1 uncultured Myxococcales bacterium
AAGAGAAATTCTTCAGGAAGCCATGCGAAAAAAGTGGTGAAGCCATCTTGCCGACGGGAGATGGCAAAGATGACCAAAGCAAAATGCTTATGTTGAGCGTTTTAACCGTATAATTGATCTTAAATTCTCAAAATTAGCTAATCCGGACAATGTCATATTTGTAAAAAATCTATCGCAACTCCATGAACTTTGACGAAAGTTTCTGCTAAACGCCTAAAGGCGTCTGCGATGGTGAACTTGCAACCTGAGTGGACTGGCACCGGATTCTTCAAATCCATACCCATTAACTGCGGCAGTGCGGAAAGGCACTGCCATTACAAGTGAAAAAATCTATTGAGGCTCCAAGGGCAATACAATCAAATCTTGTGAGGGGTATCGAAAACAAGTCACATATTTTTCGGCCATGCGCTTTCTAACACTTTCGTTTTGATACAAGCTCAGGCGTCCATGAGTGATGCCAAGCTTGAATTTTTCCCTAGTGAGTTCAGCGTATTTCCATGAATTACTGTCTTTCTTTAGAGGAGCACTTAAGTAATTTTTAGAGCCTTCACGATCTTGAACCTGGTGTATTGTCAAGTCTTTCATATAAGGGGCTGAAATATTTATAAAAAATTTATTATATGCATCCACTAACCAATATTCTTCATCCCCATCATCCTCATCTTCTTCCTTTATTTTTACTAAATTCCAAGCATGCCCTTCTTGACGAGGACGCCAGTCTTGGTCTAAAAAATCGCCTATTATTTGATGGATTTTGCCATTTATGTAGGAACCATCATGCTCAAGTATTTTACTGAATACCGGCAAAGCGATAGTGGCGAAGTGACGGCAAACTAGTTTATCTGTTTTATCGTAATAGAGAGCGGGTTGAATCCTGGGCAGGTGCCTATGAATGGCGATAATAGCTAATGCGATAAAATCCTCCTGACTATCAAAGGAGAGTTCATCAATCATATTTTCAATTAATTTGGGCCAAAGTTCATGATCGCAATCAACCGCCACGCTTGATTTTGGATTCCAGATATCGTGAAGAGCCCATTGGCTGGAAGAAAAAGCGGTTTCGCTCGAACAAATATCCTTGAACTCTGTAAAATCAATGTGGACCTCACAACCTGCAGGCTCAGGATTTTGTTCAAACTCAGATAATAAGTTTCGCCGAGCCTTAGTCCTAGTAATCACAAGGGTTGATTGTGGTTTGACTTGTTTATGAATGGGCGTCCTTAAGCTATAAAGAGTATTTGCTTTCTTCGGAGAATAGCCAGTGGGGTGATGAAAAAGCTGGGAGGCATTTTGTCTGGATATTTCAAAAAATTTTCTATCAAGCCAAATGAGTAATTCCTGAGTATCTATTTTTAACGTTATTTCTGGATCTTCTTCGTCCAAATTTTTTTGATGAGGCTCGTGCTTTTCCATTGCCATAGTGGCGATGCAAAAAAATAGAGATGCAAAAAAATAGCTTAAAAATTTAATCATTATAATACCATGTGTTTAATAAATTGGGCTTATTGTTGATCAGATAAGTTTATTTTTCAACCAATATTTTTGATGCGATAAGTTGTTGAATTTAAATCATTTTTTAGATGTTAATAACTGGCCAGCATGGCAAAGAAGGCGGACGGGGGCGATAGATCCAAGAGATCACGATCCTTCCAAGGTGAACGACTCATTTTTCTGGGCCTTTGTTGGCTGATTTATATAGGTTAAAGGTTTAAATATCTTATCCTGGAATTTAAAAGGAGATTTTGTTGCATTAAGCAGTTAAAATTGTTAAAAAAAATTGATTATATTAATATTGTTTTTTTGGAGTTTTTTAATGCAAAAATTGATTAATAGCTATTTGCCATTTTCGATCCATTTATTTTTATTAACTGCGCTGATGCTGCTGCTATCACAAAAGGTCTTTAGCAATGATTCATGCGTGATAAGCGACCTTCCTAAACCCTTGCAGCAATTTATTTCAGATGAACAAAGCTTCGAAAGTCTTTATGTTTCTCCAACCCAGAATCTCACCAGATGGGATAGCCCTTACGCCCCTTCCCGAAAACCAAGTTTTAGTATTAAGGGCTGTTGGTTGTCGCAAAACCAGTTTGACGTACTTGGGGGGAAGGTATTTAAAGACGAAAATTCTTCTGTGGTTAAACAATTTTTTCGTGTCACCGAACGCGGAAATGAAGTTCTATTTTTTGTCCATCCAGATCAAAATAGCGTCGAGGAATATAAAAAAATTGGCTTCGATATCGCATCGCCAGATTTTAGCTGCGTTAGTTATTGCGCAACTCCCACCTCGTCAAACCGTTCTCTCGTAATTTGGTCGACGCAACCCAATTCTGGTTTTGAACCAGTGATGGTAAAAACCAGTCTCAACGCTGTCCTCGGAAACTATGTGAAAACCGTCTCCGAGGAAGAAGCCGTGAAGTCTTTCACGATCAATAAGCTTCTTAGCCAACAAAAAGTTGTCGATAGAGAATTCAGGGACCGCTTTCGCTTTTTTAAAGAACCTCTTGCGTTTTCTCTTGTTCCTCGGAAAGCCTTGGGAACAAATTTCGACCGAGGTGCGGGGGTGGTTGTGAGAGAAATTCCCGAAGAAATAATTAGCGGTGAACTCCACGTGGTTACTGCTTTTGCCCTCTACGGAGATTCCGTTTCAAAAGGTGACATTCCTTATTTGCTAAAGGCTTTCCAAGGGCAAAATCGATCCTTGCTGGACGACACTATAAAAACAAAGCTAATTAAACCTTTTGCGGGCGAATGGTTAAAAGCCATAATCGATTGGGGCTTAGTTACCGAATCCCATGGACAAAATCTATTAGTCGAACTCGATAAGAAGGGCCTACCAAACGGTCGCTTTTGGTATCGCGATATCGATGGTTTTGACTTAGAGCTTTTGAGTCGGCAATTTCGGGACCTTAGCGTGGACAATGCTATAAAAGGTGCCTCGGATAAAGATATGCAGAATAGTCTAATGCGAAAATTTAGTATATTCATTTCTCAGCTGCAACAGACCGTAGATTTTTGGGAAAAGCAGAACCTCATTGTGAAATCAGAAGCTGTCCAAATCCCTTATAAAACCGTGCTAAAAAACGAACTTACTTCTCAATTAGCAGATTTAGCCTATGCCAAATATCGATTTGTACTTAAAGAACAACTCCCCGAAATACTGCCTGAAATGGAATGGTATTCGTTCTTTATATCAGCTGTTTTAGAACTACAAATAATGACTGCGCTCGATAGTGCAGCGCTAAGAGGGGATTGGAATAAAATTCATGAAGCCCAACTTAAATTTGAAAAGACAGGGATCACGTCGTTAGTGGCATTCGGGTTTAGCTTTCCAGAAGCCATAGAATTTTTTCAAAACTTAGAGAAGGGAAACATGCTCCAAGAAAAGATAAAGGCTGCAAGAATTGGGAACATGAAATTTCAAGAAAAAAATCCTGGCGGCTTCGAAATATAATTTCTCCTGCAATTGGGCCTTCTCTATCGGCTGCTAAAATCCAGTCCCAGTCGACGCCGGTCTGAGGTTGATCTCAAAAGTTACCAATTCATTGAGAAGGAAGCCACGTTTGCAAATAGGCACTTCGTGAGTAAAATCAGAGCCCAAGTAGTTTTAAGAGCACATTGGCTGCCGGCCCTTGGAGGTATTATTATTATTATTGTAACGAATTAGAACGTCATAAAGACAATAATTTAAACTATCTTTAATTTTATCTAACTAATGAAGCAAATTAATCTTTGTGGGAGGCAAGAAACCGAGGCCCTTGCCTCCACAACCGCGTACTGCTAGCTCGCTTCAATGGAACATTTACCACTACCACCCAAAATAATGCTTGGCTTAAAACTACCGACGGACCCCCGCTGGGTCGGCATTGTGGAGATGGATCTCGAAGAGATTTTGACCGACCACGCGTATTGTGAGCAAAAAGCGGCTACCAATGCCATCTCGAATATCGTGCGTTTTCCCGACTATCCCGAAATGGTCGATGCCATGGTGAAAATTTGCCAGGAAGAAATCGCTCACTTTGCGCAAGTACACGATGAGCTCAGAAAACGCGGCTTCAAGCTCGGTCGCGAGCGACGCGATCCTTATGTGCTCGATCTCATGGGGTTCATCATCAAAGGTGGAAGCAGGCACGAGCAATTCGTCGACCGCATGCTTTTTGCTGCCATGATTGAAGCTCGTAGCTGCGAGCGCTTTAGACTGTTAAGCGAGGGGATTAGCGACCCCGAGTTACGTAGATTCTATCGCGAGCTCATGGAATCGGAGGCTGGACACTACCGCATTTTCATCGGTTTTGCCCGCAAATATGCCAACGGGATCGACGTCAATAAGCGCTGGCAAGAGTTTTTAGATTTTGAAGCGTCGCTCACCCAAAAGTACTGCAAGCGTCAAACCATTCACGGTTAGCGAGCTCGCCAACGTGTCAGGGCCGATTTTGTCGAGGCTTCTTTTAATCAAGTCTCAACTAGTTTAAGAGCCCTTAACCGCCATATGACTAGATATCTTTAGCCATTTATATTTAAGAGAACTTACTTGATCTCCCCAATTAGGGGTTTCCTCTCGCCGTTGATATAACTTTTCGATTAAGTCTGGATTTCCTAAGAGGAATAATTTTAAGGCTCTAAATCGACCAAATAAATTATCTTCTTTTGAATTCATCATGTCAGTGAAATTATTTACAATAGAATAAAGACTTATTTCATGCAGGATAGGAAAGCCTGTTATTCCCTGAATAATAGCAACGAAATTATGGAGTTCAGATGCCAAACCATTTTCAATATGTTGTGGGAGGATAGTAAGCGTTTTTTCAATATGGTTCCATAATATCTCGGGCTCGGCCTTATATTCTATGAGCTTTTGCATGGCGAAAAGCGTCATTTTTAGAGTGTGATCAGAGATTTTTGAGTCAGGCCCATGGCGCTCGTAAAGGTGCAATAAACTCAAATCGATCGCGGATGCATCTTTAGAAAAATCATAAGACTGCAATCGAGCTTTCCAATATGCTTGTTGATTTTTAGGAGTGTTCTTTGAACCCCTTTTCGTGAAGTGTACGATGGCATCGGCATAAAGCTGAAGATCGCCGTTGTCCTTGGGAAAGCCGTGCCCACTTAAGGTTGGATCTTCTTTTTCGATGTCGGATAATGAAAAAGAGAAATAGCTTTCAATAAAATGAGATTTGCCAGAATTTTTAGCGTGTTTTAGAAAAGCAAAAGCTCTGCTCGGAATTACACGGTTATCTCTCATCCTTTGCCCAACAAAAAATCGATCATTGAGATGCTCGAGTTTTTCAATCGGTTCGAATGACCCTTTAAGGTTTGGCGTTTCAAAATGACTGCCTTGATAAATTAATCCGCCACAATGGCTGATAAAACCTGCCCATCCTGAATTGGGATAGCGGCAGGCCTGTTCCAATACCATGGTTCCACCAAAACTTACTCCCATGAGGAAAGCGGGTACGTTTTTGAGAAGGCCAAGCTCTTCATGTAATTGTTGTGGCTCTGAAATTATTTTTTGCAAAAACAACTGTATTGATTCTTGAATAATATCCAGAGTGGAGGCTTCCATTTGCCATTGCGGGAGTTTATTTATGAGTAAGTCAGGGAGATTTAATTCTATAATTGCATAATCTCGTTCAGATAAAATGGAATATATTCCATAAAGATTAGAAGTAGGTTCATAAATAAACTTTTCTGGCGCAGAAGTACCCCCTCCGCCGTATACCTTGACTATTATCCCCTCTATCTTATTAGAGTTTGGAAGATAAATATTATATCCTACCGGCTGATTTTTGAGCCATAATGGATTACCTGCCTTAATATTTTTCTCTGTGGTCTTCGTTTGCCCGAGAATAGACTGGTAGGCTTCTTGCCAAGACACAATTTTGTTTATGGGAGTGACACGAAGCTTCCGAGATTCGTGTATTTGAGCGGGGCTAAAATTAAAAGCAAACAATGATGCCGAGGGAAAAATATGGGTTTGAATATCAACTGGCCTTTGCTTATTTTTCAAAAAACAATCATTTATACTAGTCATTATTTTAGATTGAACTAAAAAATAATCCTTCTTAGCCATGAAATTCACAATTTCCAAGAATGTTTT
>CAYJDW010000130.1:0-5963 GCA_964368985.1 uncultured Myxococcales bacterium
GACGCGATAATTGATCATATACTCCTTCTTAGATGGCTCAAAATAACTTGTTTTGTTAAATATCTCTCTTGGCGCCAATAGAGCATAGTAATTGTCTTTGCGTAAACAAGGTTATTGACTGTCTTTTTTTATGTATAGCCTGCTTATGTTGAATGAATAATTGATTTAACGGGTTTTTATATGAATTATAATAGTTTTTTAAGGTTTTTTGCGCTGATTTTTCTCTCTTTTATTGCTAATAATAATGCATTTTCCCTGGATGCTACTTCCAGGTTGAAAGTAAATGGCAGCGAAGTGACCTGCGTTGGTAGCCATAAGCTTCGTTTTTGGCATTGCGAGGGACCTTATTTTCAGGGCCTACTCGATTTTAAGCCAAAGAATGAAGAATATCCCTTTTTGCCTATGCTTTATTCAACTGCTAAAGCAGAAATGAACTTACAAATAAGCGATTTTGATGAGAAAAATAGTGAATTATTAGCTGGTAAAGTGTTGAATTTTTCCGAAAGAGATTATTTAGAAATTGATCTAAAAAATATATATGCCGATTTGATGAACATAACTTGTTCTATGACGCTTGATCCTCTTTATTTTGCGAAGATTATGAAGTTCTTAAAGAATTTTTTTAATCATTTAAATACCTATAGAGATTATCTAAAAACCTTATCGGTCACGCAAAAAATTTCTTGTATTAATGGGATTTTCTCTTCAGAATTTTCAGTTCCAGATAAGACAAAAATGAAAGCTTCAGAGGAAGAAATACCTTGCTTAGGGCAGGAAGATTTCACTGAAAGTCAGAGTGAATTCTATCGGTCTCTTGTCAATCATTCAGGTAAGAGTGTCAGCTTAGAGGATGCAGAAGATTTATTTGAGCATATCAGCCAGCGTGCCGACATTCCTTTTGAATATACCAATGATGGCTGCTTTGCCCGTTCACATGTGATTGCCAATGATCTCTTTAAGCAAGGATATAAAACCGGCAAAATCTGGCTTGCGGGAGATTTGATTGACCCATCAAAACCCGGGCATAGATGGGGCTATCATGTTGCTGCTATTATTTTTGTTGAGAGCGATAACAAAGACACTCTATTCGTGATCGATCCTGCGCCAAAAAATCCCCGGCTAATGACCCTTAGCGAGTGGCTTGAATTTAACAACGTGAAATTTGTTCCTAAAACCGTTCTTTATCCAATACCTAGCATAAGCAAGATTTATGAAGAGAAAGTTTTGTGTGTTTCATCCCATTAACATAATACATCTTAAGGTTCGGCTTTAGCGAGTAAGGCTGGAGTCAAGCCGCCATGAGGCATGGTTGGCTAGGTTTTTTGGGGCCAACAGCCTGATTTTGGACGAATTTCTACTGAGCCTCTGGATGGCATTCCTCGTAGAGCGTGAAGACTATAGCCTCAGAAATAATTTTAAGGCGCAAAAGTTACCATAAGAGGTCTACGCAGTCTTCAGATAGATGCTATGAATTGGAAGTGATTCTCGGAGTACACTATGTGTAATATTATTTTTTTGACCCTAAGCGTTTTATTATTAAATAGTTGTGGCAACGATATACAGAAAGAGTCGCAAAACACAGCGGTCGATAGGCCTTCAGGGCCCGTGCGACAACCACCTGAACCACAGGATGATTTTGGCAAGGCTATCGAAGAGCGGTGTACCATCGCGGTCGATGAAATAACTAAATATTTTGCGGATGAAAAATCTATTAATAAAAGAGATGCCGGCACCGGTCAGACACCGCTTATGGCGGCGGCCAGATGCAATAATTTACCCGTCGTGAAGTACTTGTTAACAAAAGGGGCACAGCCTAATGATGTCTGGCAAATAGATGCGCTCATCAATGGCTATCCTTCCCTGTGGTTTGCGGTCAACTGGGACAATGCCGCCATGGTAAAAGCTTTGCTTGATGCCGGTGCCGATCCGCGCCTCCGTCCAACGAGCGGGACTCTCGGGTCTATTATCCACTTCTTTGCGGGAACTAGCAGTATGAATAAGGCCTTGGAAGAACTCCTGAAAGCTGACAAGACGCTCGCGAACTGGAAAATAGGGATGGGAACGCCCCTTCATAAGGCGGCGAATAATCAGCGCATAGATAACATCAAGCTATTGTTGCGCTACGGGGCTGATAAAACACTCACTGATAGCGAAGGTTACACTCCTTGGCATTGGGCGAATGCCGCCACCAAAAAAGCTGTTCCAGAGCTTCAGCCTTAGTGCTTTGCTGTCACTTATGTTCACGAAGACCAGGATCTTAGGGATTATAAATCCTGGTCCGCAGTGCTGATTCTTCGTTTTTGGTTGCTGTTCTGGCTCCAAATTATGGGCCTTGGGCAGGGTGGGCAAAATGAAAAAAAGCCGTTTATGGTTTCTATACTCTCTAAATCCTCTTTGGTAAGCCGCTAAAAATTTTTTTTGCTAAGTCCTCGCTTGCGCTGCGGGATCACTCAGAAATTTTTAGCGGCCTCTTCATTGGGATTTGCTATTAGCCAGATAAGTCTAATTTTTTATTCGCCAACACTTTTCTTTAAGCTTGTTTCTAACCAACTAAACAGCATGTTCATAATTATATAAAAATTTCCTAAACTAAATTGCAGCTCAGGTTTAGTCTTTATTTCAGAAGGATAGCTTTCATGAGGTGGATATATAATATCTTTTAATGATGGGAACCATGTGGCTACCATAGAGGCATAATCAGCATAGTCATAGCGAAAAGTATCTCTATCTTTGCTAGCATTGAAAAAATATTTTGCTTCTTTAATTACCAAAGTTAAACCATGCAAATTTTTTACACATAAATTATCTTTATCATATAAACATGAACACGAGTAATAACTTTCTCTTAGTAGGTAGTATAAAACAAAAAAAGCTAAATTTTTTTCTGGTTGATCAAATTTGGCATTAATAACATTATAAATATTTTTACACATATTCTTAAAACAAGAATACATCTTTGCTTCTTTTTTTGAATCTAAATTACGCGCAACACTATCATAAATAGAATCTATTGCATGTTGTTCATCATGTATAAAATTGCTAATTGGAGTGATAAACTTATCGTGATGGGTTGAATAATTTGATGTAAACATACCGAAAGGAAGACCCCCTTCTGACAAGCAATAAAGCCCTGCCTCAATTTCAAATAATGCATCTTCCCCTACCAGCAAACAAATAGAAAAATAATCTATAAAAATTCTAATTTTATGATTAAATATACTATCGTTGTTATCAATCAAAGAATCTTTAATTTTTTTATATTTTTCTGAAGTCATTTTCTCGTACAATCTCTCAAATGATCTATCAATTTTTTTACTATGTAAATCGTATTTTTTCTTTAAGCAGTGAAAGTATTGAAAAAATGAAACTACAGGTGGAAAAGCATTAGATGTATCACATAAATTATGCTTACGACAAATATTATTAATTTCATCAGCATTAAATAGATTACTTCCCATAATAACATCAAAGCTACCTATCTTAGAGTTTGCACTTTTTTTCGATTTAGCCAAATACTCACAACTAATATTGGTAGCTAATAGTTGTCTTTTTTTACTTAAGTGGGGATTTGTATTTATTTCCGATGAGCTTTCAACTTCTTTTATCTCTTCATGGCCTTTCTGTAAGCTATTTTTAATTTCATAGTTTATTAAATTTAGCAGCGCCTCGCTATCTGCTAAAAGACAATTAAATATCTGGTGGCAAGAAGGATAAGGTCGACTATTAGCGTTATAAGACTGTAAGAATTCCCTTGACAAACTCGTTAAAATTATCGCATTAAAATATCTTTTTTTATTAATGCTTAAGCTGCTTTTTTCAATAAAAAAAATAGCATAAAAAGATAAATATAAAATTTTTTGATCTTCATTTAATTGCGCATGTGAATCTAAAAAACTTCCTAAGTTTTCACAACTAATTTCTTGCGTAAAATTTTCATAAGCAACTTTATAATCTTTTTCATGTATTTTTTTGACTGATTGAAGCATCTTTTCGGTTATTTCTTCTAAAGATTTTTCAGGGAACTTAATTTGGTGTTCAATGATTGAAATTTGCTGTTTTATTCGTTCTTCATTCACAGATAGAGCAAGGCTTGGAATCACATTACAAAGATATTTTTGAATAAGGTCAGGATTATTAGAAAGGTCATCTTGACTAAAGGCTTCTCCATAAAAATGCCACATACAACTTAAAAATAAGATAAAAGCGCGCATAGTTAAGCCTGTTCAAAATTTATTTTTCCTCGCGCGCCCTACTAATAAGGATTAATCACCTTAACAATAGGGAGGATTACCAGGCGGCTTAACTCGGGTCTTACTCGCTAAAGCCGAACCTATAAGGGCGGTTATGTTACTTACACTCAAGGCCCGAGTCAAGCAGTCTGATTTAGATCTTGCTAGGTTTCTCGGGCCAATAGGCAGATTTTGGAGAAATTTCTACAGGCAATAAAATAGTTCAAAAGCTGTTTTAGGGTCCATGTCATGCGCTAAAAATGCAAGATCTTGTAGTTGAACGTCAACAATCGGTATTTGCTCTTCCTCAATATTTGTTGAGTTTTCTTCTATTGTTTTACCTGTCTCAGTCCAAAAAAGGGTTTTTATAAATTGACCATCTTGAGTTACGTCATATCTCCATATTTTAAATTTAGGCAAAGCTATGTTTTTATTGTCAGGATTTCGTCTTTTTGGACTGTATTTTCTTATCGCAACTTGATAATTTATATAATTTCGTATTGCTCGTGCCTTTGATTGATTCCAAATCCAAAACTTTTCTGATTTAATTTTTTTTAAACGAAAGTCCTTATCTGCTTTGGTAATCATACCCCGTATTGAGCAATTAAATTTGTCTATATTTTGGTATAATATTAAATTTTTTTCCGCAATTGTTTTAAATACCTCAAAAGCCCGTTCAACTTCATTTTCTTTAGTTATTGAAGGAGGTTTTGCAGAAATAAATTTAGAATTAAAGATCAATATTAAAAAAATAATATATGTTTTATTCATTTAGCTAAATCCTTATAATGGTTTTTATTTTAATACATCTAGAATTTATTTAGTCTAGAGCCAAATATTTTTTTGAGTACAAGAAGTATAAACGGCTTTTTTTTCGAAGTCCTATTGAGCCGAGTGGGAAAAAATAAAATTATAACTTTTAAAACTGAATGAAGTTGCCGGCGGTGAAATTTTCACTAAAAGATTCACCCATATTTTCGCTTTCTGGCTCAAAAGCACTTCCTATTATATTCGACTTGGGGAGGGGATCAGTATTTTTGTCAAGATCAAAAACACCATCTTGATCGTCGATAATTGGCAGGTCTAAAGCTTTAAACCAAAAATCATAGGACTTCTTTCCAATACATTTTTTTCTCGCTGGTTCAATAGCATTCAAAGCATCTAAAAAGCTCTGTGCTTCTTTTTTTAAGCCTAGAAGCTTAAGTGAATTTAAGATGCGAGTAATACGGAGATAGTTATGATTGCCCTTCGTTATCCATTGATCAGCACGTTCATCAAAATTTTCATTTTGCACGATACTACACAAATCGACATTCCGACTTTTCACACGATGAAAGCCATAAAAATTAAGCATCATATCAAAAGATTTTAAAATATTCTTTTTTAAACGAGGCTGGGTGCTAAAGCGCCTGATTACATCGTCATTCAATAAGTGGGCTATCGCTGCACCCTTTTCAGTCGTCGGAAAGAGTTGTTGTATATAATCATGAGATCTTTCTAAGAAGTTAAAGTCATCTTTCTTTGCGAGCAAATCAGAAAACTTAATACCTTTGTAGGTCGCTTTCTCATTAGAAAGAAAGCTCACTAAATCAGGCAATCCATCAACATAATCTTTGTCGTCGAGCGAGGAATCTATTTGTTCAATAGGATAAAGACGGACCGTCGTATTGAGGTTCATTCCATCTCTCTCGAAGCGCAATTCAATCTGCTCGTCTTCTTTCCATATCGCAAATG
>CAYJDW010000131.1:0-5940 GCA_964368985.1 uncultured Myxococcales bacterium
TAATTTCAAAATATTATTTGTTTTTTTTAGTATTCTCAATGTTGGAGCCTGTCTCTACGAGCGAGGACTTCTCCCCGAAAGCTCAACAGCACAGACGCCGGATGGACCAAATGTATTATGGGCAGATGTTATTGCCTATGCCCAAGAGCATTTAGCCCATGAGGGATATCTCATACAACAAAGCGACGGCTTTGCTTATATCAAAGTAGATGATCGTTATATCCATGAGCTTTTTCCACGACTAAAGGCCGAGCCTGGTTATCAAAAACCGCCTTATTTCCGAAAAAATAATCTACCCGGCGCTCACATCAGTGTAATTTATAAAGATGAAGCTGTGAGACTTAGCGAAACAGGGCAAAAATTTAAATTCACTCTAAAAGATTTAACCACTTATTTGATGAATTTATAACTCTCCAGGCAAGTATTTTTCAATATGGCGATAGATATATATACAGCGAATCCTACTGATTAAGATCATTTTTTATTCACTAAGTCCTCGCTAACTCTAATGATCTTAATCAGTGGGATTCCCTGTAAATACTGTCAGTGGCAAGAACCATCTCACCTGCCTAACTTTCTTATCCAAGGCGCTAAAATAGGGACGGAATAATGTAAACAGCATCCTGAGCAAATCCCAAATAGGTCTTATGAGATTGCGGACCATAGAGGCCTTGAGTCCAAATATAGTTCTTCACGGTAGCAAGCAGGGGCAATGTGTGCTCGTCCACGTTGCCCACGCCCTCTTGCGTCAGACCAAAAAAATCAGGATTTTGCTTAAAAAAGTTTCTTATGGCAGAGGAAGCTTGCGCATTGGTGGGAGCGCTCAGAGTGATTCGCTCATCAGTTGGAAGAAGCCAAGCAATGACAATGCGATTGAGGAGGGAATTCACGTCTTCATCCAAAACAAAACTTATGGTTTCTCGTCTTTGCTTCCGCAAATTATTTATGACAAATCTTGATTGAGGATAGCCCACCGTATGTGGACTGACCGTGACTATTTGCTGGTGATCCGCATAGGCAGCAGCCAACATTGCCTGGCGATGATAGGTTGCAGTCCTAAAAGGTTTGTGCGGTGTAAAATCCGTCGGTATTACGATTAATTTGCCACATGATTCCAATGCGGTTTCCATTAGTTGGTCATGGGCAAGGCTTGGCGGGTCAAAGGTTGCAATGAAGATGCCAATTTTTTCATCGTCGACAAATTCCACGTCTTCTATAGGAATCGCAAACGCCATGTTGGCAGCGTAGAGCATGCAGGCAAATAGGCTTCCAGCTGCTTTAGTTTTCAACATGCAGCTCACCCACGATGCTCAGATTAGGAGCTAATGCTTGGAGAAAACTAACTGCCGCCTCGAGCTCCTCTGCTGTCGGCTTGTAGGTTCCTGAATTATTATTAATGTAAATTTTGCCGTCGTGTTTCCAAAATTCTCCAGCGAAAACTACATTGTCTGCATAGTTTGCCAAAAGACAATGCTTAGACAATGCCCAAGAAACGGTCTTCCCGTCGACACGAGCAATGATAATTTCATCTGGGGTAATTACGAAATTATATCTTATGTCCTTGAGCATTTCTAAGAGCGCGTTTTCCGAAATACCACGATGATGATTATAGTCCGACGCCATCTCGCTTCTAAGAAATTGGGTTACCGCACTACTAAATAATAGGTCTCTTTTTAATCGCGTTGCCCAACCGGGGTTCTCTTGAGGAAAAGCTTTTAGGGTTCTTTTCAAATAATCATTAACGCGAACATCCTGTTTGCGTAAATCGATCTCAAAAATTGGATGGTCTCCCCAAAAGCTTCGCATATAAGCGCCAAAGGCACTGGCTTTTCCTATTCTAATATCGAATTTAACCTTGTTGTTTCTTTCTTGAGCAATAACAGGAGCGCTGTCATTACGAGCTTTGATTTCGTTCGCTCTTTTTATTCGTATTTCTTTGGCACTCGAACTATCTAAGTGTGTATTGATATGTCTTCGTGCCGTATAATAAGGGGTTTCTTGCCGCTGTATTTCTTTAAAAAAATCCGGCAGTGCCATTGGTGTTGAAGCAATAAGATCGAGCTCGATTGGTTCACCGCCGCAATCGAGACCTTTCTCGATAAGGTCTTGTAAAAGACTGCTTGGGAGAAAATACCCCATCAATGAATCATCCGCTTCGCCTCTTATTTTGCACCCTGCTTCAGAAAGAATGGTTGCATTCAAGTGTGCGCAGGTACTGGTTCTTTCGCCTTCGTGATCACGTGCTTTTTCAATAATCTTTTCTAGCAGGCTTGGTGGAAATGTTTTGGGAACCAAAAAAATGCCTGATTGAGTTCGTCCGTCAGTTGTTTCGATGCTTGAGTCTGCGCGATAAAGAGATTTAGCCGCGAACTTTACAAATTTTCCATCTTTAACGACACCCATATAAACATTGGGCAAACCGAAACCGAAAAAGAATGCATCCTCTTTCAAGATCTTTGCCGCGTCCACCACTCTTAAATTGGGGTCGCTTGCTGCTGGAAATTCCTCATGACCTTTTATGCGCGCAACCAAGTGGGAGGTCCTGCCAAGGGTCTCAAAGCCTTCATCATATTCAACCAATAGATAATCTTTGTTTGCATGGAGAGGAGAAAAGAGAAATAGCGAGCACAAAGCTAAGAGAAGACTTGCTTTACACAAATACATCGGATGCACTCCTAATTAGAGTTAGTACGCAGACAACTTTGAAATTAAAAATGACTATGAGATTATTGTCTGACTGTAAATTGTTCTCGCTATTAATAGTTTTTCTGCCTGGAAATTATTCCGAAATTATGATCAGAGCAGGCTTGCTTTGAGAAAAGATAATCGAAAGGAAGCTTGTCTGTCAGACCTAAAAAATTATTTATTTTTCCCACTAGCTTTTTTTCTTCTTCACTTAGCAAAGGAGAAATCGTCGCTTGATAGTTGGGCCCTACGTAAATTTTTTTCATTTTTTCATCAATACTGATGATTTGACCATGATCTACTGATGCTAGGAGGTTGTTATTAATTTTAGCGAAATCTTTATAAGCCTCATCAGGGCACTTGCCAATTATTTTGAAACCAACCGAGTTAGCTGGAATATCTAATTTATAATTTTCGGTAGAATAAACATCAAAATCGAAATAAATGCCGCCGTAATAATCGCTGGCAGCTGCAAGATTTATTGCTCCTTGAGGAGATTTTATATTTATCTCATCGTTAAATGAAGTTATGAGATTACTTTTAGTGTGCTCATCTAGAAAGAATTTATCTTTGCCTGACTTGTCTTTTTCTTGCATAAGCAAGTCCCAGAAATCCTCTAAGGCTTTTATCTGAACATTGTCTTGATTAAACGTTTGTTTAAAGTAATCAAGCACTTGCTTCATTGATGGCTGAAGATTTTGAGTAAATTTCAAAAATGATTTATTCCCATTATCTCTTATCTTATTGAGTTCATCTCGGTATTTTAAATCGGTAGCAGAATACCATATATAAACTTGATAGTCTGTATTATTAGCAATCCAATCTTTTACTTTGAGTTCATCTGCGGAATGGGGAGCACCACCAAGCCAAATGAAATGTAAAACCTTTGGAAAATCATTAGAGTATAGTTTGAAAGACAAAAATAATAACAATAAATAACCAGCAAACTTGTTTAATATATTTTACCCAAATATAAATGATATTGCTTATTTTAACAGTGTTTGATGATTAAGCATTAAATAATTTATGATTTAAAAAAATTTTTTCAAAGGCCAATCTACCAATGCCTATGATTTGGCGCCAAAATAACAGTCATGCCATCTAAGTCAGATAAAAGCCCTTTTCACCAGCAGCCACTCCTAACCTCACGCCAATTTTCTCCTGGTACCTGGCTCTCTGACCAAAAACCTCGGCAATCACCTGCTGCTAAGCTAAAAATCAAGGTCAAATACAAGGAAAGTAGGTTCCTAAGCCTTTTTTGGGCGCTGGTGGCTTATTTTTGCCAAATCTGTAGCCGGCTCTGGCCTTTAGAATTAACGGATAATCAAAATAAATTATGTTTAAAAAACAACGCATTATACGCTTTTACTAGTGACAAAAAAATCTCTAATTATACAATTAAACCACTTGACAGAGATTTGTACTGCGGTAAAAATTGAAATACTATGATTAAATATATATTTCTGAACTTTTTTTTCATGTTATCATTAGACTGTTTTTCGCTGGGCTTTAATGGGTTAGATAAATATAAACATCTAAATGTTAAGCAGCAATTTGATGAGTATAATTCCATTTATACAGATACATTAAGATGGGATGATGACACACATTTAAAAGGATTAGCCCAGATTCTTAGCCAGCGAGCTTTTCCTTTATGGAAAGATTTCATCAATGATAATAATATTGGCGATAATTCTAACAAAGAACAGGCTCTAGAACATCTGGAAATACTCTATAATTTTAGCTTAAAATTAATTGACCACGAACAGCTTTCACGACAGAATTTTTGGTTTATCAATATGGCCGCTGCAGTTATCATTGATACTTATAAAGGAATCATATGTGCGGCAGTTTTTAACCGAGATTATCCCGTTTATGATAAAGAAGTCGACTTCATTAAAAATCTTGACTTAATTGATCTGAAGAAAAAAAGTTTCTGGGTATTCTCTTTTAAAATACCAACTTTCATTTACGCCCAAGGCGTTTTTAATCAAATTAATAATCCCGATTACTTCCGGCTACAAGTATCAAATCCATATATTATATATGCCAACAATGGAAGTGGGTTAAGTATTGATACTTTTCTGAGATATGCGAAGGAAAATAAATGTGATAATATATTAACGGTGTTTAATTGTACTCTCAGGCCAATGAAACGAAGTTTTTCTAAGGAAAACAAATATTTACCCCATTACGGGATGATGAGCACAAGTTCTTTTCTGGGCCACGATTTAGCGCATTCTAGACAATCAAACATAGATTGCTGGAAAGAGTTAAAATTTATGATTGATATTACGAGCGTAAATCCACAAGAACTTGCATCTAATGATTTAACACTTGTAAAAAATGCATTATTTATATTATTGCACGAATTTGATGGAATCATTCAGTATTATAAGGAAATCGCTTTTTCCAATGATTTTTTTAGATCTAGAGCTTATGAGCCAAAGCTAACTGGATTTAACTACTTATCAGATTTGGGGCCATATATCTTTAATATTATAGAAATGCTCGAAAAAATTGCTCAGGCCAAAGCGGAAACGGATTCCTTTAAAAAAATTGACTATGGAATATACGCAAAAGATTTTGAAACAAGCTTAAAAGCACGAATTCCTACGCCCAAGACTCGGCCTTCCGCTCGCTTCTTTGCTGGCTCTTTAAAAGACGTCTTAGGGCAACCGTTGATTCCCTCTCTTCCTGAAGTGCTTACTAAAGAAAATGAAGAAGAAGCCTTAAATGAATGGAAGCAATTAAATGAGCAAGAGAAAGCCTCTATCAAAGCTGATATATTAAATCGTGCTTACATAAAATTTTGGCATTCATTTATTATTATCATTCTTGAACATTCGCCTGAACTAATTATTGCAGAAGAATTCATTGAGGATTTTAACACGGCTTTCAAGCAATATTCCATCAGAGAAATTTATGGAAAAAATCCTCAAATATTTATGAAATTTCTTGAGTATACAACTGAGATGAATAAGCATTATTTTACTGAGTTAGTTTGCTCAATTAATTAAAATAATTTAATAAAATAGAACTATAAGTGGGTAGTATAGGGAGATGCCGACTTTTGCAACTCATTTGAGCCAGAGAGTATAGGAAGCATAAACGGCTTTTTTTCATTTTGCCCACCCTACCGGAAGGCCCATAATTTGGAGCCAGAACAGCCATCGGTTGCTCAAAGGCTTAACATTAGCGCAATTATGGGTTCAGCTTCGTGAGCAAAACCCGAGCCCAAGTCGTTTTAAGGCA
>CAYJDW010000132.1:0-5859 GCA_964368985.1 uncultured Myxococcales bacterium
CGCCATATTTCTTCACAAATTCATCCAAGCCACTGCCACCTTTGCAGCCCTCGCTGTAAACCATGCGGAGTTTTTTCGAATCGAGGGGCACATTCCATTCATCTTTTATCCATTGCTTTCCGCCATGAACAAAACTGACATAATCTACAATCTCATTATTTTCTAAAGCTTCAGCCCAAATAAATTTCATATATTCATCATCGCGAACAAGATCGCCTCTTACAATATATATATTTTCATATCTATTTTTTGCCCTAGATTCGATGAAATCAGCGCGGCGGTCGTCCCAAAGCTTATTATGCTCTTCAGAAAGTGTCTCTTGATCAATTGTCACAATCAGGCCCTTGTCGGCATAAGATGCAGCGCAAATAGTCTGTAGAATGACAAAAAAAACAACTAAATTCTTTTTCATAACGGCTCTCTTTATATATTTGATTCCCAAGAGAAATGATATTGGATGAAGTTAATTAATCAATCCCCACCTCAACCCGAGCCTAGCTCCAAGTCTTTAGAATTTCGGCATGATAGCTCAGGTGCTCGTCGATAAAAGTCGCTACAAAAAAATAGCTGTGGTCATAGCCCGGCTTCATACGTAGCGTGAGCGGGAAATTATGTGCGGCTTCAATCAATTTTTCTGGGTGCAAACTTGAGTGCAATAGATGGTCCCGATCGCCTTGGTAAACTAGAATCGGCGTTTTTTTCTCAAGGTTGCGAATTAAATGGCTTGCGTCATAGTGATTCCAAGTTTCTTTGTTATCTCCTAAGTAGGCCAAAAATGCTTTTTGTCCCAAAGGGGATGTGCTTGGTGCGCTTATCGGCGAGAAAGCGGAAATAGATTTAAATTTATCTTGATGACGTAGACCCACTACGAGAGCTCCGTGTCCGCCCATCGAATGGCCAAAAATACCTTTGGCCTTTGGAATGGTGGGAAACTCTGCATCGATCAGGAGCGGCAATTCTTCGGAAACAAAGCTGTACATTTGATAGTGGGCGGCCCAAGGTTGTTCAGTGGCATCAACATAGAAGCCTGCGCCAAGACCTAGATCATAGCTGTTGCTTTCACCTTTTATATTTGCTTGGCGAGGGCTTGTATCAGGGCATACCAAGATGAGGCCAAGTTTATCGGCCAATCGCTGAGCACCGGCCTTAACCATAAAATTATCTTCAGTACAGGTGAGCCCAGAAAGCCAAAATAAGACAGGACATCTCTTTTGCTTAAGTGCGCGCTCGGGCAAGAAAATAGAAAAATTCATCGGACCTTTGCATGTTGTCGATTCAAAGGTGTAGTAGCGAACCTGGCCCAAAAAACATGCACTCTGCTTATTCAAAATCAATCGCGACATTTTTCACCCATTAAAAAGTAATAACCGAACGAATGCTCATGCCTTCTTTCATCTTTTGAAAAGCCATGTTGATCTCGGCGAGAGGAAATTGACTGGTAATCATTTCATCAACTTTTATTTTATTGGCGAGATAGTCGTCGACAAATGCCGGCAGTTCGCTTCGTCCTTTGACACCGCCAAAAGCGCTTCCTTGCCACGAGCGCCCGGTCACCAGCTGAAAGGGCCGCGTGGAAATTTCTTCGCCGCTGCCGGCTACACCAATAATGGTCGATTTCCCCCAACCTTTATGACAGCATTCCAAGGCTTGGCGCATGAGCTCAATATTACCCACGCATTCAAAAGAATAGTCCACGCCGCCATCGGTCAAATCAACCAAATATGGCACGAGATCCTGCTTCAATTTTTTGGGATTAACGCACTCAGTGGCACCAAGAGCTTTGGCTAAGGCAAATTTTTCCTCATTGATATCAATGCCAATAATGCGTTCAGCTTTAGCCATTACGGCGCCTTGAATAACGCTCATTCCGATGCCGCCCAGACCAAAAACAGCTACGCTTGCCCCCGGTTCTACGCGAGCAGTTTTCAAAACAGCACCAATGCCGGTAGTAATCCCGCAGCCCAGCAAACAAACTTTTTCAAGCGGAGCTTTCTTATTTATTTTGGCGAGGGCAATTTCTGGTACGACAATATATTCGGAGAATGTCGATGTTCCCATGTAATGAAAAAGTGATTGCCCCTTAAATGAATAGCGACTGGTTTTATCCGGCATCAAGCCTTGACCTTGGGTTATTCGAATAGCTTG
The DNA here is from genome assembly GCA_964368985.1 of uncultured Myxococcales bacterium. Lineage (GTDB taxonomy): Bacteria > Myxococcota > UBA727 > UBA727 > JABDBI01. Next base: position 2,146 of record CAYJDW010000132.1, read on the forward strand.
GCAAAGATTGGTTTTGGGCGATTTGCAAAATTTGCAGCTGCCGCATTCAGGAATATAGAGAGGAATCACGTGATCACCAGGAGCCACATGGGTGACGCCAGGGCCAACATCCTGCACAATGCCCGCGCCTTCATGGCCTAAAATGACCGGAAATATTCCCTCAGGATCAGCGCCGGAAAGAGTATAGGCATCAGTATGACAAAGTCCACTTGCAACGAGGCGCACCAAAACTTCGTTGGCTTTTGGGGGGGCGATATCAATTTCACAAATCTCTAAAGGACTCTGTTTAGCAAAGGCAACCGCAGCTCTTGATTTCATGGGGAAGCTCCAATTTTCCCACAATTCTTGAGCACTTAGCATTGATTGTCGTCGACAACAAGTTCTTGCACCCTTTCGAGAGATTGTCGATAAACGCTAAACTTCCATATTTATCATCCTCGTGCTTGACACGAGGATCCACGCAGCACCCATAATTGGAATTTATTTAGTGCTTAACAATTCTTCAGCGGGAATCTCTAATTAGATAACTACGTCCTTAGACCTTCCAGAAAAAAACTTGTTAATGAGGTGGTATTCAATAACTGGATAAAATATCTGTTTTCACTTTTTTGGACGCCAACCGATCCATATTTAGTGCCCCCAATTTTCCAATAGCTTCGGGCTTTTCTCGAGGTTTTAATCTCCAGGGTTGTAGAAACATCCCTATCCTTGGAGTCTTTATAGGTAATAGTTCCCTCTAACGAATACCCAGCCAAATTTTCCCAATCCAAATCAAATCCCAAAATTGCCTTTGCATTCAATGAAAAAAACCAGCCATCAAAGAGCTAACTATTAATAGCTTAAAATTAATCATCTATTTTCCCATTATACAGCAAAATGCAGTCAATTAATTAACGCTCTTCATACCTATTAACTATTCATCAATTCAGCAAGACAAATATCAATTAATCCCAGTTATTTAGCAAGCTAAGCAACTGGGATTTAACGTTCTTTATTGAGTCTTTGCAGTTTTATTCATTTGCCGACGAATTATCACCAAAAAAGCCTGAGATTTTTTCTCCAACTTGCTCGGCTGTCATTTGTTTATCGTCGCTACCATGAGCGCCGAGTTGCTGACCGTCTTTAAAATATACGATATGTGGAACCGTTGAGAAGCCATATTGAGAGGCGTATTGGGGATTTTGATCGACATCAATATAAAGGAATTTGATATTTTTGCCGAACTTCATTTCTACCTCTTGCATGATGGGCTTCATGTAGGTGCAATATCCGCATTGATTTTTCGTGAACATCACAATTAAATTGGCATGTTGTTGTTCAAGAGACTGAGCGCCTGCTTGAGGCTGCGTGTTTTGTTGTGGTTCTACGTTTGGAGCGAGGGGACAGCCCGACGACTGCGGTGCCACTGCTGGCATGCTTGGCGAAGAGAATACTGGACAGCTGCCAGGATACGACGATGGGAATTGCCATCCTCCAGCATAAACATAAGCTCTCGCAGGGAGCAATGGAATGCTGTAGGCGTCATAGTCAGCCATAAGTGAACTAGTTGCAATCGACAGAGCAATGCACATTCCGAGTATTTTTTTCATATAATCTCCTATTAATAGCGCCTCAATGGCGTGGAAAATAAAGAATAATATTTCCCTTGCAGATTTATCAATTACACAGGTTATCGGCACAACAAATTCATCAAAAACACTTAATATAAAGCATAAAAAGCGCTTAAACTAAGCGCTTTTTTTAGGAGACATTAACCTCAATACCATAAGACAAAGCGGTTAATGACGCTTTATTTCTTAGTAGCCACGAAGTCCGTATCCACCACGAAATCCGCATCCACCACGGGCAAAACCGCAAGGACGATGAACAGGCACTGGAACTGGGGCAACGCAACCATAATCAACCACTGGAGCAACAACTTCTTCAGTTGGCATTACTTCATCGGTTGCAGAAGCTGTTCTAACAACACGATTAATTCTTCTCATAGTTGGGTGATAAACAACTTTGGTGTGATGTCTACGAACGAGGTTTCTATGTTTTTTAACCAAGTGATGTCGTTCGCTAGGTTGATAGATATGACGGGTCGTATGATAATCAACAGTATCGGTGGCTAATTGATCTTCACTGGTAGGGATAATTTTGGTTTGTTCAGTGCGGATTTGGTCAGGCAATTGAACTGCTCTCGCTGTATCTGCATCGGGTGGAATTTCACAATTTCCGGTCGGGCAGCCTCCGCCACCTGCTGGAGCAATTGCTTTAGCAATGGCTGGAGCTGGCTCTGCTTTGTCGTCTGAACCTTGATCATCAGCTTCATCACCTTGAGCATCTTTGTTCAACTCGCTATCAGCGGTTTGAGCAAGATAGTCTGCATCATTAAGGTTTTGTGGTCCGCAACCAGCCAGTAATACTACTGATGCGCTAACAAGAAACAGTGTTGTTTTAATAAATTTGCTATTCACGTTATTTACTCCTTTATAGTGCTGATTTATATGCAAACGATTACCTGTTAAATGTTCACCATTTATCTCAGCCAATGTAATGATAGTAAGTACGGAGTCGCATGCTTCTTTGCATGCTCAGTGATCTTGTTTTTATTGGTTCAATTTTTATTAATATAAGCGATTCATATTTTACATTACTATATTTTGATCACTATAATGGATATGGATGAAAAAAGGTTATAGAGCGCTAAATCTAAGTCAATAATAGCATTAACTTTATCCCGCTGGACTTTAGTTTTTGAGCGAGCGAGGACGAAAAAGCACCGACGTTCTTGCGGGGCGCATCAAAAAGAAAAATAGTTCTTAGCGAACCATCGTATGGATAGCTTGCTCGGTGGGCTGCCAACAAATATAAAGCGTCAACACCAAAAAATTCGCAATTGCGATATGAAAGGTAAATCTTACCGAATGCAATTATCAATCACTTTTTGCAGAGCCAAAAATCGATGGCTGCAAGAATTCTTCTCGCGAAAAGTCATTTCACCAATGCTTTGTTCAAAGCCCTCAGGAATAAAGACAGGATCATAACCATGCCCACTATTTCCTCGAGGAGGAAAGGTGAGGCGCCCACTCACTCTCGCATTAAAGTGCTCAATATGACCATCGGGCCATGCTATTACCTGAAAACAAACAAAAGTCGCTGCCGGATTATGTTTTATTGCCGCATTAGCGGCCCACAATTCAAATACCTTTTCTCTTCCACCCATCATTTCGGTGAAGGGCGCAGTATCGAGGCCGGGCGCAGTATTGAGCGCAGCTACTTCGAGCCCAGAATCATCTCCGAGCGAAGGTAAATTAGTGGCAAGGGCGCAGGCTTTAGCTTTTATAATGGCGTTTTCTAAATAGGTAGTTCCCGTCTCTTCGGGTACCTCCAGATTGAGCTCGCTCGCGCCTATGGCCTTAATGTCAAACGGTAAAAGAAGGGCTGCGATTTCTCGCAATTTCCCTGGATTGTGCGTCGCTATAAGCAATTGTTTATCTATGATTTTTCTTGGCATATTAATAAAATCTCACTCCTTCAAACATAAATTCGCTTAGGTGAGGATCGCCGAAATCGGCTACATTTAGCCATTTAGCCAGCAGTTGAGGCCACTCGTAGCCGCTGAAGAGACAAACACGAGCATTTTTCGTATATTAATACTCACACATCATCGCGCCTAAATTGTTTATCAAAAATTATTTAAAAGCTTTTTCCAGTGGTGTAAAATGGGGA
>CAYJDW010000133.1:0-5626 GCA_964368985.1 uncultured Myxococcales bacterium
TGGGTGAAGCCGGGGGATTGTTTAAGCGCCTAGTGCAAGTGGTCTTTGGCTTGTCGATTGCTTTTTCAGCAGCGTCATGGGGCATGAGCCTATTTGGCACATCATCGGGAGCATTGCTCTAATGAACAGCTTGCCAGATGGTTTTTATGTGCCGATTCATCGCTCGCTCACTACCAAGGTGATGCTCGGTGGCATTCCGAGAAAGATTGCCATTCTCAATGGGACTATGTTCATCTCTTTGGTGGTGGGGGCCCATAACTTGTGGGTCCTGCCTATCGGAGTGTTGAGCCATCTAGTGTTGGTGGCGCTTCATCGGCGTGACCAGGATATTTTGACGGTGATTAAGCGCAATTTAAACTGTCCATCGATTTTGAGGCCATAACCATGATGTCCTTGAAGGAATACGCGCCGCTCAACCAAGCATGCCTAGCTGACTATTTGCCTTGGGCATTTATAGTGGCGCCAGGTATGATTGAGCACAAAGATGGTGCTTTACAAAAGACCTTTGCCTTTCGCGGTCATGACCTTGATAGCGCCACACCGCGCGATCTCATGGCTACATCTGCCCTATTCAACAATGCGATTCGTCGCTTGGGTGATGGTTGGACTTTATTTGTCGAGGCGCAGCGCAATGCCATTAATGATTATCCAATCTCATCTTGGCCCAATGAGGCTGCCCGTGCCATTGATGAGGAGCGCAAAAAAACCTTTAATCGGGCCGGCTATTATTTTAAAAACGACTATTTTTTGACGCTGGTGTTTAAGCAACCAGAAAAAATCAGCCGGCGTGGAGCGGGGTGGTTTTTAAGTAAAGCCCAAGAACAAGAGCAACAACAACCAGGAAATGACAACTTAGAGATTTTTCAAAAAGCTGTTCAAGAAATTACCGGCTTATTGAATGGATTGCTGCCGCTTTTTCGAGAACTTGATGATAACGAAACCTTAACCTATCTACACTCAACCATCTCTAGCAAACGCCACAAAATCCTCACTCCGGATATTCCCATGTATCTCGATCATATTCTCAGTGACGAGATTATAGAGCATGGCCTAGAACTCAAAGTGGGCGATAATTTTGTACGTACCCTCTCCATCAAAGCATTTCCGAGCGAGTCCTTTCCCGGCATGCTTGATGCCGTCAACGACCTTAACTTTCCTTTTCGATGGTCCACTCGCTTCATCGCCATGAGTCCTGATACGGGCAAGGCTCACATCGATACAATTCGCCGAGTGTGGTATGCGGGCCGCAAACGCATTGGCACTATTTTAAAAGAAGTGGCAAGCCAGTCGGAGAGTGCTTTAGGAGAAAGTTCTTCGCTAAGAAAAAGCGAAGATGCCGATGAAGCAAGCCAGCTTTTAGATGAAGGTGTTGTTTCGTTTGGATTTTTTACCGCCACCATCAGCGTGTGGGCACCTGACCCAAAAAGCGCAGACGATAAAATTCATCAAGTGGCAAGCGTTATCAATCGCCTAGGTTTTAGTTGCCACTTAGAGACGCTCAATGCCTTTGAGGCCTGGCTATCGAGTATTCCTGGTCATCTTTATGCCAATGTCAGAAAGCCGGTGATTCACACACTTAATCTTTCTCACATGGTGCCCTTATCAGCCATTTGGGCTGGTGAAGAGGGCAATACCCACTTAAAGGGTCCTCCTCATTTTGTGGCTCAGTGTCGCGGTCACACGCCCTTTAGATTTTCCAGCAATGTTGGTGATGTCGGCCATACCTTAATATTTGGCCCTACCGGAGCAGGTAAAAGCACGCTCTTGTCTTTCATGGCAGTGCAATGGCTGCGCTATAGCCAAGCACAGGTATTTATTTTCGATAAGGGCTCATCATCACGAGTGATTACCGAATGTGTCGGAGGCTCTTTTTTTAGCGTTGGTGCTAAGGGCGCCGGCTTATGTTTTCAACCGCTCAGAAATATTCACCAAGAATCGGAGCGTATTTGGGCCAGTGAATGGTTGGGTGAGCTTCTTCATGACCAAGGCTGTCAAGTTAACACTGAAATCCGTCTAGAACTGTGGCAAGCACTTCTCAGCTTATCGGAACATGATCCAAAAGCGCGAACCTTATCGGTGCTTGAATCCTTAGTGCAGGACGACAAAATACGTGAAGCCCTCGAGCCTTTTACATTGGCTGGACCCTATGGATATCTGTTCGATGCCAGTGAAGAAATCTCTGATAATAATTACTGGCAGGTCTTTGAAACGGGAGAACTCTTTGAGCAAAAGACGGCTATCAAGCCTGCTTTATCCTATCTTTTTCATCGTCTGGGTCAGCGCTTTGATGGCAAGCCAACGCTACTGATACTTGATGAAGCATGGCTTTTCTTGGAAGATTCGAGCTTTGCCAAAAAGATCAAACAGTGGCTCAAAGAACTTCGTAAATCCAATGTCTATGTGATTTTCGCGACGCAAAGTCTTGCTGATGCGATGCAGTCGTCTATCGCCATGGCCCTTAAAGAATCGTGCCTCACGAAGATATTTTTACCCAATGCCAGCGCTCAAGATGACAGCTCGGCTGATTTTTATCGCGCTATTGGCTTAAACGATCGTCAGATCAACATCATCGCTCGAGCCATTCCGAAGCGCGAATATTATCTGTCATCGCCGAGGGGCAATCGTTTATTTGACCTAGCATTGGGATCTGTCGCCTTAGCATTGTGCGCCAGCAGCTCGGTTAATGATCAAAAGCTCGCATCGGAGATCAAGAAAACTCACGATGGTGATAAATTTTTAGGACGGTTTTTACAAGCGAAGGGGAGCGCCCATGAAACAAGTAATGGTCATATTTAGCCTGATTTTTTGGCTATCCGTTGATACCCAAGCAGCAGGATTTCCAGTCCTTGATCCGGCTAACTTGGCTCAAAATATCCTCTCCGCTTATAGACAGTTTCAACAGTTGGAACAAACAGCTGCGCGCATAGAATATGAGGTTAAGGCAGCACAGCGTTTGGCAAAAAAAATGAAGAATTTTAAAATCTCCAATTTAAGAGACCTAATATCCCAAATCAATCAGTTCCGAAGCAGGGCTCGTTCGATCGGCTATACTTACGATGGAATTTCAAACCAATTTGATAAACTATATGGTCGTAAAAATGAGTTCACTAAAAATTTCAAGGCTTGGCAAAATCAGTCGGACGATAGCTTAAAAGACGCCATGGTTTCCCAGGGACTCCTGCAAAAATCAGAGAAGCATATGGCTGACCTTGATAAAATCGTTGATGAGAAGAGAAAATCTAAGGGCGATGCTGAGACTTTGCAGGCCATCGGAGAAATTAATGCCGTTCAGTCGAAGCAGTTAGCGGATCTATCGCAAATTGTAGCGAGCGATGCTCGAGCAAAAAACAGCGTGATGATGGAAGAACGCGCTAAAGAAAAAGAACTCAAAAACTATGAAAATCACCTCATGAAGGATTTTAATAAACCGGAAATACCTCGTAACCCACTTACCCATTTTCCATCCTTAGGTGCCACAGCGTCACGCCGTTAAAACTAGTAAATGGGGATAAAAATATGCTCACCGATATATTGGGCGCCTTTGTAAATGGCTCATCGGAAGGTTTTCCAGTTATCAAGGACTATGCCGAGAGTGTATTTACGAAGCTCTTAATCATTGAATTGGTTTTATTCGGCATTGGCGTTGCCCTAAATCGCATTGATTTTAAAGGCGAGATCGTGGCCAAAGTTCTCGCTATTGGATTTATTCAATTCATACTCTTTCGCTACGTCTGGCTGGTTGATGGCATAAGAGACGGGTTCGTACAGGCTGGTTTGGCTGCTGGTGGTGGTCATCTCAACACTGCAGAGTTTTTAGACCCATCTGCCTATATTTCATCGGGAATTGATAAGGTTTTCTCGGTTCTTGAAAGCAGATTCAACGACGGCGGGTGGCAATTTCTATCGATGCTTAACATGATGGGACACATGAATTTAATCATTCTGCTCATTATGTTTTTTGCTTTCGTTGCCATGGGCTTCCAGATTTTTCTGGCTGTGCTCGAGTTTTATATCGTCACTTCTTTGGCTATCATCATGATTCCTTTTTTAGTTTTGCAAAAGACGAGCTTTTTAGGTTCGAGAGCTTTAAACGGCATCTTATCCAACTGCATCAAACTCATGGTTTTGGCTTTCATAGCTAGTCTCGCAGCCCCAGTCTTAGAAGAGCTTAACTTCGCCAGCGCTGAACCAAGTCTGAGAGAATCAATCAATCTGACTGTGGGAGCATTAGCTGTTGCCCTCATCATGTGGCGCGCGCCAAGCATTGCCATGTCATTCATATCTGGAAGCAGTGGACTCGATTTTAATACAGCGATTATTCAACCTTTGACTACGGCAGCAAGCGGCTTTGCTGGCGTGACATCAACGACCACGAGCGCCAGTGGATCGGCAATACGTTCGGTGATTCAAGCTGCCAGAACAGGAGTAAATAGTGTCCAAAACCATCTCAAAAAATGATGAGTTAAGCTTGCGGTATCAGCGAGCTAGAAATGCATGGGATGAGCGTATTGGTTCTGCTCGTGTCCAGGCTTATAACTGGCGATTAATGGCGTTTATTTTGTCTGTTTTGCTCACTTTATCGCTTATTGGTAACATCTACCTCGGTTCGCAGAGCAAGGTTATTCCCTATGTGGTGGAGCTTAAACCAACGGGTGAAGCCGGCGTCTTGGGTAGTGCCAATAGCCTAAGCGCTAAAGCTAATGACAACGCGGTTAAGTTCTTCATCAGCCGTTTTATCATGCTGGCACGAGAGATTCCTGCTGATGCTGTTTTGCTCAAACGCAATATGCAAAACCTTTTTCAGTTAGTGAGCATGCAGGGTAAATCGTTGTTGACCCAAAAATTCAACGAAACCAGCCCAGCTAAAGAGTTTCAGGAAAAGAATCGAGCCTTGAAAATAGCCAGTACTTTGGCCGTTTCTGATGGTGTTTATCAAGTGGATTGGTTTGAGGCGGAGTACGACAAAAATGGCCAGAAAGTCGCTGAATACCCCATGCGAGGAACTTTCAAGATCGCGTGGCTCGAGCCTAAAAATAGTGAGCAATTACAAGAAAATCCTTTAGGTATTTTTGTCGATTATTTTTCGTGGACGAGATTAGGGGGCTAATCATGAAGAAAACAATACTATTGTGGGCTATGCTTTTAGCGTCACTGTCTGGTTATGGCACTACTCCAGGGCAGGCTATCGCTCAAGCCCAGAAAGCAGCCTCTAGGCAGCCTGAGAGCAATCATTTTTTTAATGCGGCCATGGTCTTCGACTGGGAGGCTAATCGTCTCTACCAAGTTTATACCAAACCTGAACGCATTACCGACATTACTCTGGAGACTGGAGAAACTTTACTTTCTGTAGCTGGTGGTGATTCCCAACGTTGGACTATCAGCGAAAGCCAAAGCGGTAAGGATCAGACGCTAAAGCGACATATTTTCGTGAAACCGCATCAGTTAGGTATTTCCAATAATTTGGTCATCACTACTGATAGGAGAACATATCACATCGAAATGCACTCAATGGAAGAGGTGCCCTATCAGGCCTCAGTGGCATGGAAATATCCTGCTTCATCGCTTATTATCGATAATGGTGCAGCTCCTAGCACTAAAGAAACAAAGCCACTGACACCCATGAGCG
>CAYJDW010000134.1:0-5618 GCA_964368985.1 uncultured Myxococcales bacterium
GACTGCGTATTTCTATTTACCGAGATACCTTCCTTTTATGAAAGGCTCTCGTTTTACACGGTACAGGAACATCGCTTTCATATTGCTTATCCGCGTCGAAAAGGTTCCCAATCCTTAAGACCGCTTATCGCTCCTGATGATAATGAACTTTTTTTGCGTTGCTTTAAGGAACGTGCTCCACTTTCAAATAAATTATGGCTAGAAGATCGCGGTTTAATAGCTTCTTTTAATGCTTTATTTGCTACCTACCCAACATATTGGTCGCTATCTTATAGTTCTACGATAGATGGATTGTTATCATATCAATTGGATAATAATGACGTGCATCTTTTCGATATCGTTGCTCGCCAAATTCCCTCCCTTGATCTCGTAATGGATCACTTTCCCGAGAATATCGAAAAGATATATTTTTATTTTTCGCCTGACTTATTAACCGATGAGGCTATTGCTGAGCCTTATCTGTACGATAATGGTCATCTGATGGTCCATGGCTCATGGCGATTTTCTCAGCCCTTTATGGTTTCACCTCTCAGTCGTTGCTAGAGGGAGTGAATTTTCGAAACCTATAAAAGCGTTCTCCATCAATTTCAAGCTCGCCATCGCGCTTAAAACCTAATCGATGCATGACGTTAAGTCGTGTTCTTGAAGGAGGCAGTAAAGCGGTTATTGATTCGAATCCCATTGCGCCAAATGCACGCTCGATGATCAAGTCATAGACTGCTTTTCCCCGACCCCAATGCTCGGGATGCAGGACCAGCGCCAAGTCTGCATCGCCTTCTTCATATTGCAGCCCGCCCCATCCGATGAAATGGCCATCGGCATAAAAAGCCCATGGGCCATAGCGATGGTTTTTCCAGAGGTCTTCTTTGGCTGCAATGAAAGTATCGTAGGCGGCATCATCAAAGGGTCCTTTTGCCAAAGGCATATGGAGCCGAACCTTGGGATGGTTCATGAGTTCGATGATGTCGGATTTTTTGACGTCACTAAGTCGTTTAAATTCGATCATTATTCAACACGCTCATTTAAAAATCTCAGCCAGTTTAAGCCAAGGCTTAGGATCCTGTTTATCTTCAATCGCCCACCCGGCAGATGCTACCGCATGGACAAAGCAAAAGATGCGCAGTCGATTTTCAGCGATACCAAGGAGCGAAGCAAAAGATCGAGTTCGATTTTTCCAGAGAGTTGATAGCGCATGATGATGAAGGATTTCAGGGAGTGGATTGCACAAGAATGGAACAACCTCATAAGCGGCATCACCAATAATGCCTTTTGGATCGATGGCCAAATAACCACGAGCCTCGCTCTTAAGAATATTCTCATGATGAAGATCGCCATGGAGCAATACAGTATTTTGGGTTGAGGCTATGAGCATTGTTGATAGCGTTTTGGCTTCTTCTAACATTGATGGTGGTATATGTGATGAACATGAAAAATCGCCCCACCAATCTTTAAGTGTCGGTAACGAAGATTTATCCGGTACTGGCGCGGAATGCAGTTCCTTAATTACCTGAGAAGTTATTTGAATCGCTTGGTCATCTTGAGGGGGAAAGAGCTCTTTTAGGTCTGTTCCTGGGCTTAGGAGTTCAAGTAACAAGGCACATTTCTGCTCGTCAACGTCATAGAGTTTGGCCGCACCCCTAGCGTTATAGGTCCTTAATGCAAGAGCTTCTCTTCCAATGCTCTTTACATCTCGACCAAACTTAAGAATTACTGGCATCTGATCAAGAGTTCTTGTTGCTTGATAAAGTGTGCTGAAGGAGCGTTTGGTCAAGGGCTTGAGGTCGGTCAGGTGCCATTTTTTACAAAGCTCTTCTGTAGATACTTTGGTAATCATAGGAAACCTCATTCAAATTTCTTGGCAATAACCTGGCTTGCAGGTAGGCAAACCATAGGTATAATGAGCAAGAATATCTAAGGTTAGATAAGTATATATAAATATATGACAATAGAGAACTATACTAATAAATCAATACGTCCCGCTGCCCGAGCTGTAATGCTTTTCGATAAAGAGATTGTACTACTGAAAGATCTAAGCCTTCTAGAGCCCAATTATGCACTGCCCGGCGGTGGCATTGAATTCGGCGAAAGCGCTCGGGAAGCTCTTAGACGTGAACTGATAGAAGAAATTGGCATAGATTTATCGATTGGTCGCTTTTTAGGCTGCTTCGAACAGAGTTTTGAGCACCATCGTCTGGGGCTGCTCCACGATTTAACGCTCTGTTTTTTGGTGATTTTATCAGCGGAAGAAAAGGCACAGGTGATATCACAGGAAGAGGGCTATCAGGTCTGTTGGATTACTATCAACGATCTTGCAACCCTTAACCTTGTGCCGCCGCAATTGCCTGAGCTCCTTTTAGAGTGGATAGAGCATGATATGAACCGTGCATTTAAAAGCAGTTTTAATGGTGATGGTTAAGATTCCACGCCAAATTAACTTGGCTTACAGTAAAAAGCCCATGGACCATAGCCCTGCTTGTTCTTAATGCAGCGCATGATAAAAATTGGTAATGATAACATCCATTCCAACAAAGAATCCCGTGTTGATAACAAAATCTCTTGAAGGATATAGCGAATTGGCCTTGACGATTGCCTATCCACTTCCCGCTGAAAAGACTGTCCTAAAAGACGCATGCCTCGCTATTGTTGCGGGTCTCGACCAATACAACTTGGAAAAAACTGGCCCGCTCCCTAAGCGAAACATATTCTACGCTGAAACCCAAAATTCAAAGATTCTGGTAGGCAACATTTGCCATTATTCGTTCAGTATCGATAATCATATTGACCCGGATACTTTAGAAAACATTGCCTCATCTAAACCAGAGTTTCTAGCAATCCTTCAGGCAAAAGCCTATGAATACGGAGCAACGCGCGCCTTTGCTTGGGGCTACCAAAACTCAAAACTAGCGGAAATTTTCATCAAGGCTGGCTTTCTTCTCTGTGGGGAATTTCCCGATTTAGAAAATAACCGCGTGATTCAGCGTTTTTACAAAGATCTTGATTATCCTATCGATCTCAATGAACAAAGCCGTATTAATATTACCATTTCAGAGGGCGCCACCTATGATTCTTATGAAGAATTGAATCCTTATCATTCTGGTGTTTCTCGCAATAAAAATTCCTTTGGTGTCTTCATTCACGATGCAGAGGACCAAATTTTAAAGGGCGGTGTATTTGGTAAAATCCTGAAAGCCGAAGAAAAAGGGATTCCTTATGGGCTTATTGATTGCCTTTGGGTGCACCCTCGCTACCGATCTAAGAAATTGGGAACGGTGCTCATGGAAGAGGCTGAGAATCTTTTTAGACAACAGGGGGCCAAATATATTCAGCTAGCAACAAATGGATTTCAGGCTCCAGAATTTTATCGAAAAATGGGTTTTGAGCTTTCCCGTTCTGCGCCAGGCTATTACGCACTCTGTGATGGTCAATATGACATATTTGATTGCACTAAGAAGTTATAAGCTCTTTACTCAGGATTGATATTCATTAATGCCAATTTAAGCAATAATATTAGTGCTGATAATATCGCGTGAAGAAGTGACTGCGTATTTAGAGGCAGTTTTCAAAATGGTGAAGATACATGAGCCTAAATCTAAAGATCCTTACTACGGCAATATTTTCCTTACTACTTTTTGTTAGCTCCTGCATCTTGAAGCACCCCAAAATATCGACTTATCTGACAACCCATAGCGAAGTGAAAACAATAGATACTTTAGAAGAAATCCAGCCTTATATTAAGGAAGCAGGAGATGGCAAGGATATCATTGCATTGTGGGATGTAGATGACACCTTGATAATGCCTATCTCCGAATTCAGATTTGTTACGCCTTTTCGTAAACAATATCTTTTAGACTCAAGGACCAAATTTTCCAAAGATCGATGGGACTTTTTGGTCAGTAAAATTTGGCTTAAGCGCAAAGTTCACGTGGTTGAGCCTACTATTTACAATGTTTTAGAACAAATACAACAAAATGGAATTAGGAGTTTTGCTCTGACTGCTATGTATACTGGTAAATTTGGAGCAATCAGCAATATTGAAGATTGGCGTATTAAAGAGCTTAATAATGTTGGATTTGATTTTGTGAAGTTTTCAGAAAATAATAATATCTTGAATTTTCCTGATTTAAAAACCGACAGGGGAATTCCTATGCTAAAATCAGGCATTATTTTTACTGCTTTGGCAGATAAAGCTATAGTGTTTCATGAGGTACTTAAAAAACTTCATTTAAGAGCAAAAACAATCATATTTATTGACGATGACAATAATAATGTATTATCTATGCAAAAATTATGTGCCGAACTTGGTTTTCATTTTTATGGTTTTATCTATACCGCCGCCAAAAAAATTGAGCAGCAACCTGAGGATGATGCCATTGAGCGAAAGAGGTTTGACTATTTGGAGAAGTATAGTGAGTGGCCGACGCTAGAGGATTTATATTAATGCGCCCTTACATGCCACTCCATGAGAAATTCATCGAGATAAACTTCGTCTTTCAACAGATTCTCTTTAAGCAACCCGATTTTTTCAAAGCCCAGCTTTTCGTAAAGCTTGACTGCCGCTGGCTGAGTCGCGGTTACTTGCAAAGAAATCTTTCGTAGACTCAATCCTGGTGCAATAGTTTGCAGGTGCTGTAACAAACTTTGCGCAACTCCATGGCCCCGATATACAGGTTTTACCCACATCGAAATGATATATCCACAATGGATGCTGGCCAGATTCTCCCTTCTCAACAAACCAATGAGGCCAGCAATCTGACCATCGACAACAGCGAACCACATGACACTGATTCGGTTGCGCCAATCAGTTTCAGTGAGATTGATTTCTTCCTCATAAGAGGAGCCAAATGCATGAGAATCGCTTTTAAGCGCTAACAAGCGTATGTCGCGATATTTTTGCCAATCATCAGGAGAAAGCTGGGTAATAGTGATGTTCATTGATGACATTTCAATAATTCCTTTTTTGGCAATGCTAAGTCACAAAGTTAATAACAATCATCGGATGAGGTGCGGGCTTACCGACAATCTTTTCTTCGCCACGGCAACTTTTGCCAGTAGATGCGCCAATAATCCTCACCCAAAATTTACAAGCCTTAATGTTTGGTGGCATAGTGGCCACTTCCCATCGACCTTTAAACTTGGCAAAAATTAGCTTGGCCGCCTGCTCTGCAATGCCCTTGCCTTGAAACTTAGCCAAAACAAAAAATTCACCCATGTTCCAATCGACGTCGGGGGTGGTGCCAATTTTGTTAATCATGGCAAACCCGGCTTTTTCTTGGCCTACTAGGATCAAGAAGGCATAATGGTCGTTATCGCAAAAATAAGGTTTTAGATCAAAGTTCTCAAATAATCCAGAGGCTCAGTAGAAATTCGTCCAAATCAGGCTGTTGGGCCCAGAAACCTAGCCAACCATGCCTCATGCCGGCTTGACTCGGGCCTTACTCGCTAAAGCCGAACCTGTAAGATGTATTATGTTAGCTTTCAAGCAGAGAAATGCTGTTTTGGCTCCAAATTATAGGCCTCGGTAGATGGGATTTTTCGAAAAAAGGCGTTTGTGTTTCTTATGCTCAGTAAAGCCTCTTTCTCTCAAAAAAGTTTCGGTTTTTTTACTTACCACGCCGACA
>CAYJDW010000135.1:0-5601 GCA_964368985.1 uncultured Myxococcales bacterium
GATTTGAGCAGCTAAGATTAGATTTGATCACATTATTAGATACTGTTATTTGCCCATCTCTATACAAGGGGCAAAAGAAGCTCCAAATTTTTTGAGTAAGCTTTGGAATGTTAGATTGCTTTAAATTCCGCAATATTCCTTAACTCTGCAGACAAAAGTCCCAAGAAGCTGAGTTCCTTGCATGTAATGATAGACACACTCCTGGCCTGTCTCGCCTATTAATTCGAGGCGAACCAATCTATTATCTCCAAGGTAAGTACATGCGGAAGATCGATGATTAGCGAGAAAGTCTAGCATTTCTTCGCTAAAACCCACCAAATTGATAGTCCCGTATTTAATTGAACCAAATATTGCCTCGACAATTCTCGCACAATTAGTACGTGCAATACCGGCCATAATGACAGGCGTCCCATCCTCAAAATTCCAACAAGAATCGATTATTTCAGGGCATCTGCTGCTTACCACATAAGCCCCGTCGAGGCATTCACTGGAGCCGTCACATTCATAAATTGATTGAAGAGCCGCATAAGGAAGTGATGACCCATTCGCAGCAACGGCGCAGGTGCCAACAACCAAGGCGGCTATGCAGAGTTTTCTATGGCCTTGAACAAACTTTAATACGGCGGCTAGGGGGTTGCCTATTTGAGATGATGTATTGGCATTCTCATTTGGCATGCCATCCTCGCAGTCAAAGAAAACACAATCAGCATCTGGGTCCTCGCAATCAAAGAACACATAAGATTCTTCTGCCAAATTCGTGTGGTCATTAGGATTAGTAGCAACAACAAAAGATGAAGAGGAAAGCACTAGTAAGAAGGACCAGCAATAATTCAAAATTGTTTTCTTCATAAAACTCCTCATTAATACACTTCGACAAATGCATTTTCTTGCGCAGAAAGTCTTTTTTTTCGGGCAAATACCTTCATAACGCCAACATCTCGGCATTATTTCTTCTGACGCGAAATTATAATTAAGCAATGGGAGCATATTCAATGTGTAGCTCGCCAAGCAACCATCCCGCAAAGAAGATATACTGCCAAGAAAATCAGACAAATAAATTATGAGGCACGCTGCCTGAACGAACAAGGTGCGCGAAAGAGCTTTGTACTTGGCAGTGGCAAGAAGTGATGCGGAAATGGTTCAAAGGTTAATATATAAAGTTTTAGGACTTTTGGGCAGTTATTTCATGGCCTTAGTCTTGCTAGAAAAATTGCACGCACAGGCAAATTTTATTGCAAAAACCTGGCATCGCTTTTTTTACATTATTAAATAACTGTAGCAACAGCTAAAGGGGCTAATAATGATAAAGATTTCTCCACTTATATGCGTATTCTTTTGTCTATCAACGAATGCAAGTATTGAACTTGCTAATCAAACATCACAAAGAGTAAACGTGATTACCATGAAACAAGGTATCGCAAATAGTACATCTTTTCCTATAGAGCCAGGCATCACCGCGACCATCAACTATTGCCCTGATTTACTTCTCTTTTTGTCTCAGGACCGAAAATCTTTTGGCAACGTGCAACCAAACTGCAATGGAAATTATGTAATTTCCTTGGATAATGACTCCTCGCTCAATATAAATGAAGTTCGGGGAAATCTGGCATCGCCGGAGAGCTTAAGCCGTCCCAATAATTGAACTCACTCGACGAACTTAATATAAGTTCCATTTATATCCCGATAATCCGCTTATTTAACGAAAACAGATCCATATCAAAGCTATATTGGTTGCGCTTTGATAATCTAATTTTATAGTTAAATTGGAGGTTGTTATGAAGTCCTTTTTATTAATCACTTCATGTTTATTCGGAGCCTATACTGCATTAGCCTGTAAATGTGCTCCTTCTATCTTAGCGGATAACTTTGGGAGAAGCTCGGAAGTTTTTTATGGTACTGTAACAAAAATTCAACATGGTTCTTCATCTAATCTCATTACTTTGATGGTCGATAAGAGCTGGAAAGGCTCAACGCAAGGCAGTGAAAAAGTTATTTCAACTGCGGGCAGCTCGAGCATGTGCGGCTCAACTTTTGAAGAAAAACAAACTTATCTCGTATTTGCGAACAATGGAAATACATCTATTTGTTCTGGAAATAAAAAAGGCCCATTGATCCCCGAAATAGAAACAGAGCTTACGCAATTGTCGGGCAAATAAGGCTCATCTATTGATGCCTAGCATTTAGAGCCAAAAAAGGGATGGCTCACTGATTGTAAGGCATTTGAAAACGCTGGCCTTACTCCTTCGGTCACGAAGGAAGATTGTGGTGGTGATAAAACTTGTGAAGACCAAGTTAAGGAATATCTCAAAAACTGCAATAAATAACTCATTAGAAAGAGCGGCTATTTAGCCGCTTTTTTGTCCGGCGGCATGCAATATTTATGCTGGTCCTTAGTGGCAATTCGCCTAAAATCATGATTTTGGCAGCCTCTATTATCTCAACGCTATGATTATTATTAGCTACATATAACGTATTTTTAAATGCGATAATATTTGACACATTATTCATCATTATCCCCAAACATCTCCTTCCTGATCGAGGAAGAGAGCATGAGCGTAAGATGCTGCAAACTGAACCATCGGTATCCAGAAAGAAACTGTTCTGGCTCCCCGGGGTCACAGCTTCGATATATGGCAAACCATCGATTAAAGTAGGAATAGATTTTTTACACCCATATATTATAAAGAGCACGTGCATGTGCGCGGTCATCATGATGCAAATAATCTTTGCGAATTCTTAGGCAAAATACCCTGGCATCTTCAATGCTCAATAAAATCGATTCTTTAGTCTTTGGTAATCAAGTACTAAGTTTTTAAGAAAAGTGTTTATTTTGCCAAGGATTTACATTGTATTATTACGTGTTATTTTAATGTGAATATTTTTATCAGTAGTTATAATTTAAAGGCTTTAAATGATGTCAAAATTGATCGCACTATTTGTGAATATAATAAGTGCTTCCGTTGCTATCGCTTGGTTTCTTCCTCCTCTAAGTACCGACGATGAAAAATTGAATTTCCTCCTCCAAGTGAAGAGAGAAATCCCTCATCTTTTTTCAGATGCAGCAAAATATGAGATCGATCTTTTTAGCTTGTTGGACAATGAGCAGGAACTTGTAGAACTGCTTGAAAAATATACTAAATTTCAAGATCTCCATAAGAAAAAAAGCTATCTAACGATGCATGTCAGCGTTGAAGAAAATAAAACTATTATGGTCGGTGACATAGAGGTAAAGCCTGAAGCTATCAAAGGCTGGAAACAGAGTCTTTTCGACACCATCGAGCTTAATAAAAAAGAATTCGGTACCTTTAAAGAGGCATGCGATAATAGGCTTGATCCTAATTTATTATATAAAGTTGATCCTCTAATTACCCTGAACAAAATTGGCATGATTGAAAATAAAGCTAAGCGCAAAACCAGCAAAACTGAAAAACAAGCAATGAAAGACCTTTTGCCTAGAAATAATATTGTTACAGAATGCAAAAAACGTGTTGGCTTGGTGGAAAAATTTGAGTGCGTTTTAGGGAATTATAATAAAATTGCTGGATTGCCTAATTTACCCTCTGAAGACGAGATTAAAAAATTCATCAAGGGGATAAAAGCAGAAGAAACAATGCTGTCCTTGCTGCATCTTGCGCTGGTAAGCCATAAACAAATCTGCCAAAGCTGGGAAGAAGTACAAAATTATATTGAATCTCTTGGGGGGGAAGATTTAATTTATATGAATGATCGAGATGATGTTCTTGTGCCTCTTCTTAAGAAATATCTTAGCGACAATGAGGCTCATATATCAAGAGCCCTAGCTATAGTTCATATGAAAATGATTTCTCGCTTTGCTGTACAAACTATTTCTCATCAGCGACCTATAAAATCTGAGATAGTATTAAAGCAAGTTAGACCTGAAATTGGAATATTTAGAGGATGCACTGGAGGAGACTGCTCATCTCAATATTCTTTTCCCTATCCAAATGATCCCCATGAAAGAGTATTTTTCATTGAAAAGCAAAATACTATTAAAGGATATCTAAGTGCTATTGAAGTGTTGGTAAATGGCCAAAAAGTTCTTTATGTTATTACTATTAGTGGTGCTCATTTAAGCTCTATGGATACAGAGCTTATCTTGCGAGGACTTGAAAAAGCAAAACAGCTTTTAGGTGTTGAACATATTGTGCTTCCTGACGCCGGCAATATTAATGCTCTAATTAATTTTCCAGCAGTGCGTTCAATATATGAAAATCACATAAAGCATAAAGCTTCTGTTGAGTTATTATATCAAGATCAAGAGATCAGAACTGCCATACAAAATTATCAACCAAATTCCGGGTACAATAAGGGGGAATATGATTATATGAATAATAACAAAACTGGCCATATTCTTTTCATCAAAGAGAACCCCGTGTTAGTCAAAATTGTCGATGATGAGCAAACATCAATAAATCCCCTTTTATTAAAAGACGAAATTTTTGAGTTTTTCTGCGATCTCAATAAATCCAAGAGAGATACGATGAGTGAAAAACTAAGAGCGATGCCGACGGTTGCCCGTATCTTTGGAGATAATGCTTCAGATACAATAAAACACCTTTTTGCAACACTCAATTTCGGTAAAAAATCAAATAGCAATGAGTCACTAAGTATTGCTGAATACAAAGAGTCTATTAAACTGGATTTGTTAAATTTAGGAATGCCTGAAAATTATTGGGAAAATAATACTAGTATTTTGATAAGAGGATATTTTCTATGTAGGGATGTCTTTAATAAAGAAAACCTTGAAGCAGCAGGCCAATTGATGGCTGACGATTTAAGGATAAATGGCAATGAGTCAGCAGTATTTTCAGTGATTACAGGGGAAAATATTATAACTCTTTCGCAAACACAAGCCCTTATTAAATTAGGAGATGAGTTATATGGAATGCTTTTTAGTAAACAAATTGCTGCGCGCATAAAAGCAGTAAAATTAATAGCGAAGATTAGGGTTAATGCGCCGAAGGTCCAGCTGAAAATATTAGAGATGCTGGCCGATCCAGACTGCAAAGAAGAAGCTTTAAATGTATTGCCTGGTTTGTTAAATAACTATGATATATTTTATAGTGAAAATGTATCTCTTGAATTGGTTAAGTTGTTGCACGATAAAGATGATAAAGTAGTATTATTTTCAAGCGAGATTATTGAGAGATTAAAAGCTAAAAATGGATGCGAAGTTGAGAGGACTTTTATTGTTAAATATTTAATAGGATTATTGGGTCAGTCTGAGCCTAAGCTTGTAAAAATAGCCGCAAATCTTATGGCTAAAATTAATCCACATAACGAGGATCTGATTTTAACTTTGTCAAATATGTTAGAAAGCTCTGAAGAAGTTTCGAATGGCCTAGCTTTATCAATTATAGAAGATATCATAAATTGTTACGATCTTGATTTTGTAAAAAATAAAAATATTTTTATTAAATTATTATTATCTAAAAAAATAATTGTTGAAAAAATAATTTTAAATATCTCTGATAAAAAAATTAGGCCGGATCAATTTAATCATTTAATAGTTGAAAATGTGTTTTTAAGCCAAATAATTGAGCAGTTCTTTGAAGATGTTGAAATAATTTTTGTTCGAAT
>CAYJDW010000136.1:0-5568 GCA_964368985.1 uncultured Myxococcales bacterium
CTAATTGTATTGAATAGTCGCCCCAGAATAATCTATTTTTTAGAGTAAATCCTTAAGCGTATTCCACTGCCACCAAGGCGGCCGCAGCCCCATGGTTGCAGAAAAATAGCGCACCACACAAGAAAAACTACCAAGCAAAAAAATAGCCCTAGAATACGCAACCTTTTGAAACCTCATTTTGATTATCCATCCAGGCGTTCTGCGCATATTGAGCTCCTGCGATATTTCAAAGCGAAACTCAGATTGGTGGGATTCCATTAACTTTTGCGCTTCAATCTCGTTATAGGTTCGGGTTTTAGCGCGTATGACCTGAGTCAGCGCCTGCTACCATTGTTCAAAATATAGATGGCACGAAGTTGTGGAATATCTAGCACCAAGATTCTTATGTTGCTGCTTATGCTCTTCGCCATCCCTAAGAATGATTGTTAGTGAAGAATATGCTTCGGATATTGCAGAGGAGGAATACTCCAGCAGAGAGTATGCTTTTAACATCATAATTTTCTAGATGGCATTACTAAAGAAGGAAATCAATATAAATCAAACATTTATCATTACAAAAAAAATACCACTGAAAGATCCCGTTTAAACGATAATTATATAACCCTATGGCAACTTAATTGTTAAATTTACATTAAATGTAAAGCAGTCTTAATGGAATCTTTTATAAAAAATCGTTTTTTAAGGACATTTTATGAGCAGAACTTTCAGTATTTTTATTCTTTTTTGTGTGTCATTCTCATTATATGCGGATGGTTATGATAGCCCTACAATTTTTAACAATATCGCCCCTCAGCAATCTCAAGGATTTAATCCAAATTTTCTTCGATTAAGAAGTCCATTGCCCAAGGTCTTTGATTTAAGCGAACCTCAAGCATCAGATATAAAAGTAGCTCCACTTACGGAAGCACTTTCCGCCACTTCGGTATTTAAAATCCTCGTCGCGGATCGAGAACGTTTTTTTAATCCCAGGATCACTGCTCAGGATTTGTCGAGCTGCGTAGAAATTAATCTCCCCCCACTTCAAAGTAAATTTGCAACGTTCTTAAGTGAGATAAAAATTAAAGAAATGTGTGCCAAAGATTCAGAAAGTACACATTGGTTCCTGAAGGAAGTATCAAGAAATAACCTAGCAGAAATAGAAAATTTGCTTTTTCTCAATAAGAACAGAAAAATCTTTTTAAGTTTTCCTAATGATATAAAATTTTTCCTTCCTGATTATTTTTATTCCTACATTAAACCAGGTCTATCAAATTCCCAGGAGCTAAGAAATCCTCGTATTATAGAGTATAATCTTCCAGAAAATCGCGATTATTTCTATTTTATCAAAGCTGCCCCTGGCCTTTCTTTAGCCAGCATATTTAAGCAAAAAAATTACTCTCTTCTACAGACAGCTCTAAAGGATTTTGCTAAAAGTATGGCTTTTTTTCATCAACATTTTATGGACCCTGCCTCTATCCCAAAAACATTTGATCGGTACTATGCCGCGAACTATTTTCGAACCATCATTCATAATGATGCTCATTGGGGAAATGTTTTTTACGAGGCAGCCAGTGGGAATCTAAGTTTTATCGATAATGAATCAATTATAAAATCGACCACTGGCGGTGAAGGAATAATTATTGAAATGAATAAGCTATTATTTTACTCATCAAGTAGTTTTGGTAACTGTAATTTATCAACATTTAACAATCAGGACTGCAAACTTTCTATCGATGCAGGGATATATTTTCTTAAAAATTATGTTTCCAATTATCCTCTCAAATATCAAGCTGTTTTAAAAGAATATCTCTACACTTTATTAGTCGCTCTCAATATGACTGGGGTAGTTAATAAATTTATCACCGCAGATGCTGTAACTTATTGGGAACATGCGTTAAAAAATTGGTTCGAAGCTAACTAAGAAATTTCAGCCGAACTAAGATATCGCGTTAAAAATTTTATTTACGGTGTTCAAAGGCCGTATTTTAGAGTCTTTGCGGGAATTTTTGGTGGATGAGATTTAAAACTCCTGGATCTTAGTATCTGAGGTAGTGATTGTAAGGAATTATGGTCAGATTTCTTGGTCCCAAAGCGCTCTCAGGGAGCTGCGCGCAGGCCCCTTCTACTCGTCCTAGCAAAAATCACAGTTTTTGTTGACTAAATAAGGTTATTCTATTAGTCCCTTGAAGATCGTTTAGGAGCTTCTCAAATTCCTCATCACCGTCCCATGGCTCCTCATCGCTCGCTACATACGAGTCTTGTTCTAAATTATTCTGTTCGAGCGGACGCCGGTGCAAAGTTAGCGCAATTTCTTCCTTTAATTGGCTAAGAGAAAGACCATTATAACCATGCCATTTATCTCTCAATCTATATCGCTCATGTTCTTTCAATAGAGTATATATTTCATCCTGATTAACCAACTGAGCTAAAAAGAGCGAACTGCCAATATTATCAATTTCCTGAGTAAAAGAATCCTGCTCTCTCGCCAAATATAATTCGACTATTTGTTTGTTACCAAAATAAACCGCCGTATTATACGCTGAAAGTCCAATCTTTTGCCACGAACCGCTTTTTTTAAGAGATACGAGTCCTAATACGGTCGGCAATTCATTAAGGGTAAAGACCGGATCTTGATCATATCCTTGACTAATAAATTTTTCTACAATGTCTTTATTGTGAAATATTATGGCCATTGCTATCGGAGCTAAACCAAAATTATTTTTCTGACTCCAGCTTATAGTTATATAATGATAATTATCATAACGAGAAAATTGACCAATAATAGTAGTTTTTCCCCTCGCAGCACAATAATGCAAAAAATTGTTCCCCAACTCATCTAAAGAGCCGCCCGCCTCGATATTTTCTCTAAAATAAGTGAAATCTTCCTTGGATAAAGATTCTTTTTCAAGCAGCTCATTAATTTTTTTATTCACGCAGGTACCTAATAACTTATTCTGCAATTCTTCATATTTTTTTGACAAAATAAAATCTTTACAAATTTCACTTGTTTGCTTTAGGGCCACCAATTTGGTGCGAAAATTAAAAGGGAACACTATGATATATTTTTATAACTATACTGACAGATATTACAAACCAGTAAATTGATAAAAGCAAAGGCTAAGTATTCAACATAAAAAAGCCTAAGCTTTTTCAGTATCATTTGTGGGTTAGAGGATAAGTAACATAAACCGCTTTTTTTCATTTTACCCATCTCCCCAAGGCCTATAATTTGGAGCCAAAACAGCCGTCGCTTGCTCAAGGGTTAACATAAGCGTCATTATGGGTCCGGCTGCGCGAATAGAACCTGGGCCAAAGTCATTTTGGGCGCTCAATTGGCTCCAAAATCAGGATTTTGGGCAAAGTATTACCAAGGCTCGGTTATCGTCGGCAACGTTTACGGCGTCGCCGGCATTGTGCACGCCACGTTGATGATGCTGTTCGGTAAGTTGGGTATAGAGCGTTCTCGCTTTTGCTAAATCAGCGGCTCGGTCTTGGAATGGCGAATAGTTGCTTCGAATAATTAAATGCAGCTGCCATTGTCGAGCTGAACGCGTTTACGGAGGAGTTGTTACTTCCTCTAAGTAAGCCCATGACTGTGCGTAGTTCTCAGCTTTGCAGGTCACCTGAATATTTAGCTGCGCCCACCAAATGCGAGCATGCATTTTCTTGCGCCTGATTTCGTGTTTTAATGGTTTAGGGCCTTGATAATTTACTTGAAGCAACGTCGAGAATCTTTGCTGAACATTGACTGCAGCCTGGACATAATGGGCACGAGTGGGAAGTAGACCTGTGCCCACCTCCATGTTTGTACCAGGCTATTGGCATGCGCTGCATTTAAGTGACGATGTTGTTCATGGAGCCGAGGCACCAATTCATTTGCAAACCGGATATGCTGCGTGGTCACGTTTGGTTGAGCCTGAGGTCCTTTGGGACCAGCATCTGCGGCAAAAACATAAAGTGGGAACAATAAACTAACAATTAATAAAAAACGATTTAAGAGCATTATGTGGTCCGTAAAATAAATTACATTGCGTGCTGTATAGCAATAAGGACGGGAGTATGCAGAGATTTTTTTTGCTTATTTACATCCGAATAGCCTCGGATGCTGGTTGGGAAGAAAAAGTGGCCTGAGGAAAACAATGGGTTACTATTTCCCACCCTCAGGCCATAATAAAAACGGTGACAAATAAGCTACTTTGATTCGAGTTTTAGGTTTGATCGTTCGCGAACAGTTCCACCATTGCTGCGAATGAAATCATTGATGGAGAACTCTTGGTTTCGCAATGAAGTGCGTGCTAGCTGAAAGCCAATATATTTTTCAATCACTGAGATAAGTACACGAGCACCGTGACTACCGTCGGCGTCAACAATCCTTGTTATTATTTCAGTATCCGAGTCATTAGATTGATATTCATATTTTTCGCAAAGTTCGGCAAAGTTCCGTTCAGCAATCTGACGCTTTTGGTCTTGGGTCAGATCTAAAAACTCAATTACTTCCCAGCGAGTCGCCAAAGCACTGGCACAATCTTTTTTTGAGTTTTCATTGGCAGCAAAAATAAAGGTAGCTCCATCGATGGGGATCTTTATGCCTAAGCCTCGATCAGTAATCTCACGCTCATTTCCTTCCGTAATTGATTTTAAGAAGCTGTAAAATTTGCGTCCGGTTTTACCATCGACATTTAAAAGATCATGAATCTCGTCGATGAAAATAATTGGATCTAACGCCGCCAAGCCCTCATCCGGCGAGATAAAACAACGAGCAAACAGACCCATCTGCCCCACGGGTTGATAGTGATCAACTGGTTGAAACCCAAAAAACTCGTCGAAAGACGTCAGAGTAGATGCGTTAAAGCTACAAAATGGTCGATTGAGCGCTCCTGCGATCATTTTTGCAGTGGCGGTTTTTCCAACCCCAGCTTCTCCCAAAAAAAGGTAGCTCAATTTGCGAGGTGCTCGATTTGCACCGTGATGACGGATATTACTCAACGTATGCAGCTGATGTGCCAGCGTCATGATGGCATCGTGTACTGACGCGGAATAGGTTGCCAAATGGGGCTCAAGAATATCGATAAATTGTTGTTGAATGCTAGGGGCGGAGAAAGACAGCGGTAGCGAGAGTATCGTGTCAATCTTAGTCAGGGTCTTATCGAGGTTCTCTTTATTGTATGACTTAACGCCCTGAATGCCGTAACCGATTTCTTTTCGAGCTTTAGCGATGGTATCTGTCACTTCTTTTGCATTGAAAGAATGCATCAAATGTTTGTTAATTTCCAGCTTCTGCTCAGCTAGGTTGAGCCTTTCCACCATGACAAGATCTTCGCTTGGAGCCGTCAGGTTGCAAAAGGCTGCACAATTTCCAAGGGCATCTTTAGCCGTATAGAGAAGTCCAGAGCCAAACAACAAACCCACGGTCGGAGAAAAACACGCGAGGCAGCCAGCGCCAACACCGGCTAAACCGGTCCATCCCATGGTCTTCAAAAATTCTTTTTTTGCACCTTGGCGTTGTTGATTCTTTATGCGCACGAGTGGGCTTTCATTTTTATCACGCCGAGATTTATCCTTTTTGTCCCCGTCAAAATTGAGATCCTT
>CAYJDW010000137.1:0-5563 GCA_964368985.1 uncultured Myxococcales bacterium
TGATGAGCCGCGGACAAATTTTTCAGCTGTTCAGCATGAAAAAGTATTGGATATAGCAGCTGGTGGCTTTCATACCTGCGCAATAAAGGCATCCAATAACGAAGTGGCATGCTGGGGCGATAATACGAGAAATCAAATAACGACGATTATGAATCGCTTTGATAAGCAAAAAGTAAAGTCAATATCGGCCGGATACGAGGGGTTATGCGGTATTACTTTGGATGATGAGCCAATTTGTAGCGATGATATCTCTCTAACAGGTTTTGAGGCCATAAAAGGCAAAAAAATCAAAGTTATCAAAGCGTATAGCGGATATGCATGTGCGATTAAAAGCGACGATTCTCTAAGCTGTTGGGGCACGATGCCAGAAGCGATAAAAAATGTCTATGATAGTCAAATCCGTGATAAAAAAGTACTCCAAATCTCTTTGGGAAGTGAAAATATCTGTCTTCTTTTAGCTGCTGACCAACAACTTTACTGCTATGGCGGCAATAGTTATGGCCAGACCAATGCTACAAAAATAGCCGAACTCAATAAACGCAAGCCTAAGGCGGTTTTTTCGGGATCCATGCATACCTGTGTGGTGGATGCAGAGGATAAGTTAAGCTGTTTAGGATGGTCCGCTGAACTCCCACATATAAAAGATATGCAAGATGAAATTATGAAATAGGGACTTGGACATTTTTACTAAGGCACAAACACACTAATTATCTGGCCTTTGTGGGTCTGAAAAAGAAGCGTCATGCCCTTAAATTCGCTCACCGATAATTTAATTTTCTCTCGATGTTTAAGTGTGCCGGGAACGTTTTTTTTATCGTGTACATAAATATCGCAGCGGGCTCTAGTTTCGCATTTGGGATTAAGGCTCAAATAAAAGCGATCCGATGAAATTTTCCCCATCGCTATTATCTCTATTTCCAGGAGACCATTAATGAATTGCGCGTTCGAAAGTTGCGCTTTATCATGAAGGGGCAAATAAATGGCGTGGGGTTTTTTACCATCTACTTCTGTCGAAACCAATACTTCCGCCGGCCGCTTAAGCTCGGCCATGGAAAAAGTTGCGCTTTTTTCTGCGAGGCCATTACAGAGATCTTGACCATCGTTATTGGTGAGTTTTAACTGAAAGCGATAGCTTGGCTCTTGGTTTTTTGTGAGTTCCAACGATAGCTCATGCTCTAAGCATTTACCGGGAAAACTTGTATCAACAATGAGTAAATCCTGTTCCCGGTCGTAGGACAGCTTTTTAATAGTTAGCTGGGCAAATGCTGCTTCGGGTAAGAGAAAGAGGGCAATCAACGCTAATGTTTGAAACATCGGTTCCTCCCAGCTAGGCTAGTTCAAGTTCTATCGGTTTAACCTTCAGTTGGTGTTTTTTATTGCGTTTATTGCTTGATCCGACTTAAGCACAGATTGTCGAGTGATTCGTAAAAGCGCGCTTATTACCAAATAAATAGCGAGGATGATCAGGGATATGGCAATTATTCCATTGACCAGACCGATGGAAAAACCCTGGCTTTGGGTGAGATTGCCCCAAGCGAGCTTTGCTAAAGCCCATAAGGTTATGGTTAATACGAACAGCATAGGCAGCAACGTAAAAGCAATGCGGCGGCCTGCTTGATAAAGCCAAATAGTGATCGAAAGCAAGGTGAGGGCGGCTAATAATTGGTTGGATGCACCGAATAGACTCCAAAACTGCAGATAACTCCCTTCGTTAGCGAGCACAACGAATCCAAGAGGGGCAGCGATGGTGAGCATGGTGGCGACGATTGCGCCGAGGCGACTTTTCCATTGAAAAAGTTCTTGTAATAAATAGCGGCCAAGGCGAGTGGAGACATCGAGAGTATCAAAAACGAAAGTAGAGAAAGCCATGGCGCCAAAGGTAATGGCGAGGTGAAGATATTCTTTGGGCAGCATGAGACTTAAAAATTCACCAATACCTTTTGCATAAATTGCCCCCGGTTTTAGGCCAACTATTTCTTCCGGCGCCCAAATCATGACCGTGCCAAGCGCGATGACAGCGACAAAGGCCTCGCATAACATAGCTCCATAACCTACGGCATGGGTATGAGTTTCGCGATCGATTTGTTTTGCTGTCGTGCCTGAGCAAACGAGCCCGTGAAAGCCCGAACAGGCGCCGCATGCGATGGTTACAAACAAAAAGGGAAACATAGAGCCTGCAAAATTACCGGCTTCGAAGCCCTTAAAGGCGGATTGTTTGATTTCAAAATTGCCAAAAAACAGACCAAATACTCCAATGGCTAATACCGCGTAGAGAAAGAATCCCCCTAAATAGCCTCGAGGTTGTAGTAAAAGCCAGACCGGCATGAGAGATGCGATGAAACAATAGAGCAAAATAAAGAGGCACCACCATTTGACATCAAAAATGAGAAAGGTGGAAACTTCTGCGCCTAGGAATACCGCGGCAAAAGCCAAAGGCACAAAAATCATCGTGCTCAGCCACAAAGGAGGTTTAATAAAACGCTCAACCAGGCCCATTATCAGCGACAATAAAAGATACATCACTGCCGCAGCAGCCACGGCTCCGCCAGGGTTAAACCAAACTTGAGTGGCAGAAAGTTCTTCACTCACGCCGACAAAGGTCGAAGCGGTGATATCGGTGAATGCCACCAATACATAGACAAGGGCAAGCCACATAAAAACCATCATCGCTATGCCAGCATTTTTTCCAACACGCTGTTTGGTAATTTCCGCCACTGAAACCGCCCCGTGGCGGACGGAAGCTACGAGGCTTGAGAAATCATGAACGGCACCGATCAATACCACGCCAAAAGCGATCCACACCAAACAAGGCAGCCACCCCCACAGGAGGCAAGCCATGATGGGCCCTGCAATGGGCCCTGCGGCTGAAATAGCGGAGAAATGCTGAGCAAAGAGATAAAAACGAGGAGTGGGAACAAAATCAACCCCGTCATTGTGTTGGTGCGAAGGGGTGGGCGAGGCGTCATTTAGAGCAAATTGCCTCGAAATATAGGCCCCATAAAGGCGATAGGCCATGAAGAGCAGCAGGGAAAACGATGCACCAATAATTGCCAGCGTCATAGGACCTCGAGGGGCTTTTTGTTGAGACCTGAAAAGGGGTAAAATGAAGGAATTAATCCCCAGGATAAAACGAAATGTCTCGCCATGATGATATCGCTGTTTTCCTCGTTTGCGCCAGGACGATGGTTATCCAGGTAAAAAAAAACGCGCCTCTAAGGCGCGCCAACTCGAGAGGGAATTCTTTTTAGCCCTTAATTATTACTTCAATACGCCGATTCTTTTCCCGGCCTTTTGGAGTGTTATTACTAGCTATGGGCTTTTCTTCTCCGCGACCCACATGGCTCACGCGATCAGCGTCGATTCCGGATACTTTAACCAAAAAATCAGCGATATTTTTTGCGCGTTCTTGAGAAAGGCGAAGATTAGTAGCGTTGGAACCACTTGAATCGGTATGGCCTTCAACTTCAATCTTAGCTGTGGGATATTTTTGAATAGCGCTGACAATTTTATTGAGCAGCGTAAAATTGCTGGGCAATAGTTCCGCTTTGCCAACAGGAAACTGAAAACCGTAGGAACGAATAATAACGTCGTTGTCACGTTTAAGTATTTCAGCTTCTTTCTTATCGAATAAAGAACCTAAATGGGAAAAGGCATCAATTTTTTCCGGTTTATTGGCTTCTTTTTTCAGACGCTCTAAATCGCTGGCTTGCTGGGATAATTTGGTTGTATGAGCTCGAATATTGGACTCAAAGGCGGCGACCACATCACGGTTAGGTAGGTCGAAAGCGATGGTGCCTGGCAAGCTTGTGTGCAATTGTTGTAGTTGATCTTGGTACCATAAAACGATTTGTTCTTGGGTGAGCTTTTCCTTATTAAAGCCGGTTAAAATTTCGGCGATATATTTTGCGCGTGTAGCCAAGTAGCGAGCGCGCTCGGCATGAAATTGGGCTTTTTCGTAGTTTTCTTTTTCAATATCAATGATTTTTCTCGCCACATCCAATTCACTTTTGGCGTTTTTCAGCGTGATAGGCGCCAAGCGGTCTGCCTTCGATTTGAGGGCCGCTTCATAAGCATTTTCAGCTTTTTCACTAATATTGACCTTGAGCGCTCTCAGTTCCAAATCGGCAAAGGAAGCAGCGAGGGCTGCGTTTTCTTTCAAACCTTGAATATTTTTTCCTTCTTCGAGGCCTTTGCCAGCTTGCTTAAGATCTTTTTCAAGCGCGGCATATTCGGATTTAAACAAGAGATGAGCTTCGGCAGCCCGGGCCCGTTTACGTTTTTCTAAAGCTTCAGCGAGAGAATTATGAGCTTTTTTTGCTTGGTTCTCGGCTTTTTCAATAAGCACCAAGCCTTCTTCTGCGGTTTGATTGCCCGCATCTTTATCTTTATCTTTTTGAGCCTCGCGTATGGCTTTGTCCAGTTGATTTTTGGCTTTTTGGAAGGCTTCAGGAGCGAGGATATCAACATCAGCGTTGATCGCGGCATCTACTCTCTGCTGCAAAGCGCCTATGTTATTTCCTCGGGTTAATACTTCGGCTCGATTATAATTCACGCTTGAGCATGAACTGAAAACGAGAGCTAAAATGGCAATACTTAGAATTCTCACAATTTTTCCTTTTGTTTTTTGGGATGACAGCTTCAAACTAACAAATTTTCGAGTCCACTGCTCTTTTTTTACTGATCATTTATGGCACCCGAGAGGCTATGGCTTTGTTCCCATTGTCGGAGTCCTATAAATTTGCTAACGCTTCTTCATGATATACTCTCATAAAAAAGATAATTATGAACAGCATTAAAAACTCTATATTTTATATTTTATTATTCTTGCTTCCCAAAAGCTCAGTTTCTTGCTTGATGGGACGCCTTGTGAGCATCAGGTGGCCGAAAGCTATAAATAATTGCATAATCCGCCGCTTCGTCGCGATTTTTTCTATTAATGTGAGCGAGGCCGAAAAAAATATTGAGGATTATTCTAGCCTGCAAGAGTTTTTTATTAGACGTCTAAAAGCCAATGCCCGCACCATTTCATTGGAAAAGAACGCGGTAATAAGCCCATGCGATGGAGTGATGAGCGAAGCGGGTTATATCGAGCACGGGAAATTATTGCAGGTGAAGGGAAAATATTATGGGGTGAGCGATTTATTGGCGAGCCCTGAGTTAGCCAAAAAATTTGAAGGTGGCTATTTTTGCACCATTTATTTATCGCCCCGCGATTATCACCGTTTTCATGTGCCGGTGGATGGCGCCATAACCCAAACCAGATATATTCCAGGCGCTTTATGGCCGGTTAATAAATGGGCGGTTAAAAATATTCGCAATCTATTTTGTATCAATGAGAGAATCATCTCTCTCATAGAAGAATCAGTGACCAAGAAAAATATCGCTTACATCGCGGTGGGGGCCACTATGGTGGGTAAAATCAAGCTTGATTATTGCGATGTCGAAAACAAAGGCACAAAATCGATCACGATTGAGCATGAAGGGCAAAATCGGGTTAAGGTGAATAAGGGCCAAGAGCTCGGACGTTTCATGTTTGGATCGACGGTCGTGATGTTATTTGAAA
>CAYJDW010000138.1:0-5554 GCA_964368985.1 uncultured Myxococcales bacterium
CATCTGAACGAGTAATCAGGACCCTTGATAGGATTATTGAGTGGCGAGGAAAACCTGCGCGGCCATTCGATGCGACAACGGACCAGAATATATAAGTGGAAAGATTAAAGATTGGGCAGAAAAGCACCAAATTGATGTCGCTTATGTTAACCCTTGAGCAACCGACGGCTGTTCTGGCTCCAAATTATAGGCCTTGGGTAGATGGGTAAAATGAAAAAAAAGCGGTTTATGTTACTTATCCTCTAAAAGGCCTTTTTTACTTGCCTCATTGTATTTGACAGCTCTAAAAACCCATTAATCCACTAAATTCCTGTGCCAACTATCTGCTCTAAAAGCCTAGTCGAGTATTTTAGCCGGCAAGATTTAGCCTCAATCAGGAAAAATCTGGCTGTCTGGCTTTTTAGATACGCTCTTAGGCTCCAAATAACAGAAAAAAAATCTCAGGATTTTAGTAATACTTATGGCGTAGAAAAAATTTGGGAATACCACCTTTACGCCCGAGATGCTTTTTAACTTGTTCAATGAGATTAATGAGATCCTTGGCAAAAAGCGGAGGATTACTCTCGCAGAGAACCAGAGCAGCTAGAGAGCGGACTCTCTGGTTATCGTGCATCATTAACTGAGCCAAATAACTGATAACCCAAGTATTTTGAGGCTGCGCCATCAAGAGAGCACAAGAGGCTCCATCTTGCAGATCAACCCTAGTGTCAATCAAGGTTCGAGCAAGTTCCATTTCGATTTCAAAATCTGCACATTTATTCAGGCTGAGGATAATAGCGATATGCGGTGTGAGCCACCGATTGGTCTCCCTGTAGGCCTTAAATAATTTAACAAGGTCATCAAGAATTAAGCCGAGTGCGTCTAAAATTGCTAGATTTTCACTATACTCGTCCTTGCTCGGCCCAAAACCGGCTCCAATCAGTGTAAGGACTTGAGCAACATACAGGCGGATTTCTAAATCGGCTTTCAGGAAAAATGCAGCGATTTCAAGAATATCTTCCTTGTTCGCCGGCTTAACCAGTTTGAGACTGTAAGCAACCTTATCGAGGGACAGGCTCTCACCCAAGACTCGAAGTACGCTTTTCTGAATTTCAGGATCTTTAAAATCATTCTTTAGAAGGAATTCAGCCGAATATCGGCGGATATCTATATCAAGATGATTCAAGGCTTTAGCAAGAGCTTTACGAATTTCAGGACCTGCATATGATCTAATCAAATTGAGGACATCGGCAGCTCTTTCTCTGATAAGCCAATTCTCGTGGCCCAATAACGCAGTGATTTCAAGAAGAACTACTTGGTCCGTAGGCATAATCTCACTTAGGACATCGGCAGCTGCTTTGCCAATAGGTGTATTCTCGTGCCGCAATAACGCAGTGATTTCAAGAAGAACTACTTGGTCCGTAGGATGAACCAGTTTAAGGGTACGAGCGACCTCCTCCCTGACAACCGCATTGGGATCACTCAAGGCTTTAGCGAGGGCTTGAAGAGTTGCTGGATCTGCAGTTTTAATCTGTCCAAGGAGACTGGCAGCTTGAACGCGGATATTTCCATCCTCGTGCCCCAATAAAGTGGTAGCTATTTGAAGAAGAACTTCTTGGTCCGTAGGCTTAATCTCTCGAAGAGCTGACCAAGCATTATCACGAATATTCAGGTCAGGATCATTAGAGGCTTTAGCGACGAGTTCCATATGAATTTTTGGATCTGCAGGCCTAGTTTTGCTAAAAATTTTAATGGCAGTTTTTCGCGTTTCAGCGTCAGGATTGCTGAGCTTTTCAAAATAACGGCTATTTAATTTATTAAATGCTGAAGTTCTATTTAACGTTGCTAAATGTTCTTGAATGAGTGGAAATACTAATGATTCATCTTGATCAATTTTTATATCGTTTGCCGCTAGCATTGCAGCTTGCTCTAAGTTGATTTGAGAGAATGCATCTTTGCAGCGAAAATATCCTGGAACCATCAAATGTGGATTCCTGTCTAAATAGTCTTCGCCCAATCCTAAATTTATTAACCTAACACTTATACCTGTCTTAAACTCCTCAACATTTAAAGCTCTGTGCTCAGTCAATGAATCAAGTACCAAAATTAGAGAGCTAATTTTAGCTGGTCCATCTTCTCCAAAGGCTATTTTTATTGTCTTAGTTTTTAGCACTCTATCAATTATTTTTTTTCTACCCGAAATTTTCAGTTCTTTTATGAATTCAAATAAATCTTCTTTGAGAGATAAACTATCTAATAAATAACTATTACTTTGAGATGCTAGCCGTTCGGTAATTTTGTAGCTAACCTGGCTATTTTTAATAGAAAGCACCATCCCATGGGTGTTATTAGAGCTATAATCATAACTTGCACTGTTGTATTCTGAACGAGCCTTATATTGTTCTATCTTCTGCCTAATGTCCTGGTCCTGATAGACGAGTTCAACGCTACGATTGCTTTTCCTTATGTAATTTTCATAGACTCCCTGAATGGCAGGAAAATTGATCAAATTGGCAATATTATTGAGCCCAGGAAGAATGATGTGTTTGACTCCTAAGGTCTCTTTGGCCTTTTCCAAGCCTCTAAAAATCAGCTCGACATCTCCGGCGCTCACATGAGCACCGCTGATGGTGATCACATAGAGCGCTTTTTCTCCACCCACCATGACTTCAGTAGCACTGAGATAGCCCTTGAATTTTTCCTCTTCGACATCTGCACCTGATTTTTTCGATTTAATATAAAAAACTCTCTCGTGGGGATCATTGGGATAGGGAAAAGACAATTGGGAAGAACAATCGCCTCCAATAAAACCTCTAAAAATACCCATCTCAGGAGGAACCTGGATGAGTTCAACCATAGAAGTCACCTTGGTCTGGTGAGAAATAGTCTGAGAAGCGTAGTGATGAATTTCTTTATGGATCAGCTGCACAGCTCTCACCAAGCGTGGATCATTTTCTCCATCAAAATAAGTAACAAGAGTTGGTTTTAAAACGTCATCCCTATCGTTCAAGTGTATTAAATCTTCGCTATTAAGTTGCGCTATACTATTTTTAAATTCGTCCCAATTTTGTGGAACGGTGTCAGGATTTTTATTGAGCACAGCAGCAAGATAGAGCTGGGGTAAGACTCTTTCTTCGTGGGAAAGTCCCCTTATTATTGCCTCAATTTTCTCTTTTGGAGGCATATTTGGTAACTCTTTAAGGGCATCATACTGTTGACTGATGCAGAGGAATTTTTCTTTCAATTGGGAGTTTTCTTTTTTACATGTTTCAAGGATATTATTTTGTGCTTTAAATTTCTTTATTTGTTCAGTCTTAGCTCTACCCTTTCCTTCCACTATTCCTATCTTATTTAACACATTTAAAGGATCGCTACTCATTATATCTTTAATATCGATTACTGTCAGTAAATTCTGTGGTTTTAAAGAATCACTTTGTGCTTTTTCGATCTTTTTAACAATGTCATGTTTCCAAGCTTC
The DNA here is from genome assembly GCA_964368985.1 of uncultured Myxococcales bacterium. GTDB lineage: Bacteria > Myxococcota > UBA727 > UBA727 > JABDBI01. The sequence continues at coordinate 3,458 of CAYJDW010000138.1, forward strand.
AATTGCCTCAGGCTTGACTTCTATTTGTCCAACCCAAATATCTCCAATCGGCTGCATACTTATATTTACATACTTTTTCCTCGAATGAAGATTTTCAAATTCTGGGTCTTTCTTCAGGTCAGTCACTAATTGAGCTTGATTCTCTAAAAGCCTAAAAAGATCGGTATCGTACCTGACTGCGTCTAGGAAGAGTTTTGGAATTTTCTTTCGAACTTGTAGTAAAAAAGCGAGTATTTCCTCATCTGTGTTTAAAAGAGGGAAGCAAAGACTTGTATAAGCAAAGAGGGCGCTAAATAGATATAAAGAAATAGATAAATACTTAATTTTAAACATTATAATATACCCAATTAAAACAATATAGTTAACACTATATTACAATAAAAATAACAGTCAATTCCGGTCATCAAAAAAACACACAGCAACAAGGCAACTGAGATAGACCCAGACCGAACCCTGAAGGATCCCCACAAAATTTTTAATCAAACAGATACAGGCCAAAGCAAGTCTTGAAGATAACTTTGGCTAGTATCTTCATATAAGATGCATTTTTTTCTATAAATTTCACAGCCTAAAAAAATATTGATAAAACTGGTCTGGTTTTAATAGTATTAGATTGAAAATCATGATGTTTATTCATATTTTCAGCTATCTTTCCAATCAGATACATAGCGAAGTAGGCAAGAGCGCCGATCAATAAAAGGACATTGAAGCGATGCGTATTTTTGCTTCTCGTCTCGGACATCGAAAAACCGTATCGTTGATTCTTTATGTCTCTGAACGATTCCTCTATTTGCATCCTAGTCTTATATATTTTAATAATCTTTTTTGCAGAATTATTTTTACAGTTTAATGACGATGCTATTAACCAAGGTTCCCGTTCTCTTCGAGCATGTTTTAGACTTGATGAGCATCTCACACGATGACCTCGAAGATTCTTGTGAACGCGATGCTTCTTCTTTTGTGTAAATAAATAAAAACCACACAAAATAGGATTTGATTTGGCTAGTTCTACGACTCCAAAAAAACGTTCTTTTAATGTTGTTATTTTATAAAGTTCATCGACAGATATCCATGCTTTTGAGCCTTGGCATCGATATTTTGTCTTTCCTCTAATCCTTCCTACCCACTCCCAACCGAGATCTTGGACTGCCTTAAACCAAGGATTTTTAAATCCAGCATCGCTAACAATGATAGGGGAGCATCCTTGCGGTAATACCTCTTTAAGTTTTAATAAAAATTGACGATGTGTTTCTGGTTTTTCATAATCTTTTTCTAAGTGAGTTTCTTCATAAATAGTTATTGCTCTACCGGCCATTGGAATAGCGGCACGAATCATCTGAAATTGCCCACATCGAGTCAGTGAAGACCAATCAACCAAGATCAAAACTTGCTTGGTGCGACTTAGGAGAAGCTTCGCCATATTTTGATATAAAAATATCAGTTCATTAGATATTTTTTTATTTCCTAAAAGCCTGTCAATTCTTTTTATGCAGTGTTTAGTTTTAGCAGAACTCTCTAAATTTCTTCCCAATCCAGCAAGAGAAAGTTTTTTTCCGTTGATCAAAGCATTAGCTGCAGCAAATAGGCAATCTAGCCTACGCTTATGGATACTTTGACAAGTTTTGCGAACTATATTAAAGAACGTCTCTATCGGATGCATAGAACCATACCTTTTGCGGGGTAAATAATTTTATGCATACCGATTTTTTTATGTTTATCAATAATGAAGCGCGTCAGAACGCCACATTTTGTGGGGATCCTTCAGGGTCAGACCTGGAACTTCTAGAGCATTATTTTTTTCCGCTTCTTTTTTGCGTTTATTCTCGACAATAAGCTGCCTTAGGATAAAATCCGCTTTCGGATAAGAAGCGGCAGCTATTTCACTCATTATTTTGTTATGTGTTGGTGCCCCTGCCGATAAAGCTGGTTGACTGATTAAAACTAGACCAAAGCAAACTACAATTAAGTACATCATCATAGATAATCTCTGCAAACCCAAAGTGGGCATTCCGAGGCTATCTGCTTCTTCAACGAAAGACACTGCTGCTTGCACCAGTTGTTCAATATTCTCCAATCGCGCTTCCGATTCGTCATCAT
>CAYJDW010000139.1:0-5517 GCA_964368985.1 uncultured Myxococcales bacterium
AAAAAGAAAGTGGTTAAGAAATTAAAGACCAAAAAAACGAATGAATAGTTATTAAAGCCACTCACATTCATGGGGGAAGTCTAACGACTCCCCCACCCGCTTGTTAAGAAAAATTTTGACCTATATCAAAGCCAGGAACTTTTTATTCAATTCAAAACTTTCAATCGTTTTGTCACGCCAATACTAATCATTTTTCATCAATACATTTCTTAAATACTGAGTAACTATTTGAATTTTCAAGTTTTTTCGTTGCGGGTGTTTGTATTTTGTTGGGAATTAAAAATGATTGATCAACTTATTGTTGGGCTTTATTTGCTCATAACGCTAGTTGTTGGCCTTTATGTAGGTAGGAATACTAATACCCTCGAAGATTTTGCAGTTGGTCAACGAAATTTTTCTACGTTAGTTTTGGTATCAACAGTGTTTGCAAGCGTAGTTGATGCAGGTATGACTACAGGCTTAGCCTCGAGCACCTATTCTGTCGGACCCATTTTCTTGCTCTCCTTCATGGGTATCATCTTCTCGAATTTCAGTTTGTCATTTTTCATAGCTCCCAAAATGAAACCATTCTTGGGTCTTCTTTCTTCAGGCGATATCTTTGAAAAATTATATGGAAAGAGAGCAAAAACGCTCATGGGATTTTCAACCATTGTTGAAAGTACTCTGACGGCGGCAGTTCAGATATTTGCTATCACTCAAATCAGCCAATTTTTCTTTGGTTTTTCTCCAGTCTTGGCATCGATAATAGTGACATTTATTATTGTTCTCTATACTTTCCGAGGCGGCATACGCTCCGTTACAGCAACGGATGTTTTTCAATTTGGCATAATGGTCATTGCTATCCCAATAATGTGTGGAATAGCGCTGAACGAAATTGGCGGTTTTTCGGCCATCTCAAGTTTGCTGAAGGAAAACCCTCTCTATTTCCCGGGGCAAAATAAAAGTGACCATTTAGAGTATTTAGCTCTTTTTATTTCCTTTTCGCTCCCATGCCTTTACCCACTTTGTATTCAAAGAATGCTCATGGCAAAAAATACAAAACAAATTAGTTCTGCCTTTTTGATCAATGGTTTGTTGTCCCTTCCTTTTTACTTATCGATTGGGCTAATTGGTTTAATTGCTTATCTTGCTCTACCAGAAACTGATCCCAATATTGTGTTTCCTGCACTTATTAATCAGGTTTTGCCTATTGGAGTCAAAGGCCTCGTTCTGGCCGGTTTGGTAGCCATATTTATGTCTACGGTCGACTCAATTCTAAACATCGGTTCGTTAGCGATTATTCATGACGTTGTGGGATCAACGGTGAAGGGGGGCCTGGATCCAAAGACTGAGTTACGTTTAATGAAACTCGCCTCTTTCTCTATTGCTGTGAGCGCATTAATAATTTGCCATCTTTTTACCAGCGTGATGAGTATTGTTTTTTTCTTGCTAGTCGTTGGCAATTCCATATTTTTTCCAGGATTTTTGTGGGGGATTTTAGGGTTCAAGGCTTCAAAAAATGGGTTTTGGATGGGCGTTATCGCTGCCTCATTGATTCTGATAATAGGTAGTTTTATTCTTAACCTCTTTCCCTTGTATACTATGCTTATTGCCATCACAGTAAACTCAGGTTTTTTACTGATCGATTATTATCTTGACCGCCCTTTTCGCCGACTATCCATTTCCTCTTTTCTGTCGCTTGACCATACAGAGATTATTAAGAACATACGCAGAAATGCCTTTCTTAAAAGTTCAATTAGAAATCAAGACAACTGTACGGTATTTTTTGTTTGCGCTATAGCAATAAGCTTGTTTCCTTTCTTTTTTCCTGCAATCCAAGGTTTAAAATCTTTTGATCCCACTATTCTGACGGTCAGCATTATCATTGCCGTTGTATCTTTATTGATGGTTTTTCGAGAATTATGGTGGAACAACGTTGATAAATTATTTTCCATAATTTGGATTCTCTCTCTTACTTTAGCTCTACCTACACAGTCTTTTTATATGCTGCTTAAGAGCAATTTTTCTATTGTATGGCTTGCTGACTGTATAATTATATTACCCCTTCTTTTCCTCTTGACTACGAGAAGCGCCTCCTTGGTGGCCCTTTGTTTAGGCATAATTTTATCCTTAGTTCTTTTTGAATTCAGTGAACCATTGTTCACACCTGAAATTGCGTCAAGTTTCGGGTATTGGGCACTGGTTATACACATCACGGTATTAGCTATTTGTCTGGCTTTATTCAGAAAACGAGATCAAGAAACATTTGTTTTAACCAGCTCTACTCTTGCCCATGAAGTGAGTCGTTCCTTTTTGGCCTTTGAGAATGCCGCTTGTTATCTTAACAAATATTTGCCGCCCATAATTTCAAGCTATAGAGGGCAAGAAGTAGCAATGGGTATTTCAACAACCGCGCTTGATGAACTCATGACTTTACCAGGGCAATTAGAACAAGCCGCCAAGCGTTCTCTTTATATAGTAGAAAAGCTCTCGTTCTCGTCCATCTCGACAAGGGCACACTTTGATAATTTTAACATTGCAATATCGCTTAATAACGCAATAAACGACCCTTCAATCAAAGGCTATTTGAGTAATAAATTATCAGTAAACCATGCTTCAAAATTAATAATTAACGGCGATATAAATCAAATGACTCAGGCATTTATAAATATTCTTGAAAACTCTTTGCATGCTGTGGCCAACAGGTCTGCCCCTCTAATTCAAATAATCATCAAACATGATTCCGTCATAATTAGAGATAATGGCGATGGAGTAGATAAGGCAGATTTGCCAAATATCTTTGAAGAAAGCTTCTCAACTAAATCAACGAAAGGGCAAGGTTTAGCATTCTGCAAAAGCATAATGAAAAATCACGGCGGAACCATAAGTTGCTGTTCAGTAAAGGGAGAATTTGCTGAATTTAGATTGAGCTTTCCCCCTCTTAAAAATCAGGAAAAATGATGTTTAAAGCCCCTATTATCTATTTTCCGTCAACAACCATCTTTTTAGATGATGATTCCCTCTATTCCCGCATGCTGATTGCACGGCTTGGAATGGATAATCTAAAACATTTTGGATCTGCTGAATTTTTGCTAAAGCAAAAGGATCAAGATTTTTTATTTATTAACAGCGATCTTTCTAAAGCTGCTCAGCTCTGCGATACCAAATACGTTAAACAGAATCTAGAAATAATAAGAAAATCTGGCCATTTAATATCAGTGTTGGTCTCTGATTTATTAATGGAGCCTTGGAGCGGCCTAGAAATATTATCGCAGATTTCTAGTCCCCATATAGGCAGGATTCTTATTTCAAATTTTATTGACTTCGATAAACCAAGCGAAGTCACTCGAGAAATCAACCAGGCAAGAAATGAAGGCCATATAGATATCGTACTTGATAAAACCCAAAATCTTACAGAGAAACTGCTAAAGGCAATTACTTCTGCGAGAATTAAATTTTTCACATCCCTTTCTAATGCCTTATTTTCTGACTTAGGTGCAGGTCATCCTTTTGGTAACGCTGAATTCGCAAAATTCTTCATATCAAAGATAGAGGAATTAAAGCCACATGAAATTATACCAAACACAACGTTGAATAAATTTTTATTTTCCTTTGATTCATTGCGACCTAATTTAGTACTTCACATAACAGAAAAAAACGAAATTCATTCCTTCTTGAATAGCTCTGGCGCTGAAAATGCCTCTAAAGAGGTTTTAGACTCATTGGCCAAAGGAAAATATATGCTCTGCCACGAAGAGGATTCTGTCCTACTGGATGGGAGCCTGTGGCCACTATATGTAAGACCGGCTAAAGAATTTACAGGTAGAAATATTAATGTACTTTATAACTTTTCAGAGGCTCAACCACATGATCAACAGTAGTAATATCAGTACCAATTACGATGACAAAATCGCTGCTATTTATGGCAACAGAGAGAATATTGACACGGGTCTATTAGCATATAGAGATTTACCAACCTTATTACTCAAATCGGACCCAACTTCTAAGGCACTAGACTTCGGTTGCGGGACAGGATTTTCATCGAATATTCTTGCCCAAGCGGGATTTCAGGTTGTTGGTGCAGATATAAATCCGAATATGCTAAGAGAGGCTAAGAAACAGCATCCGCACATCGAATTTATTGAGCTACGCACAGAGATATTACCATTTAAGGAAAACGAATTTGACTTGATCCTCGGTGCTTTTGTCTTCCTTGAAATGGATTCAAAGGCAGCTATGGTGAAGGTTTTAGGCAACCTAAGAAAAATCATAAAAAATAACGGTCAATTGGTTATTTTGACCACAAGTGAGCACTTTCCAAAAAATAATTGGTTAACAGCTCAAAATGATACCGAGCGTAATAAAAATATTAAATGCGGCGAAAACTATCAGGTAAAAGACACTAGCAATAATATGGTCTTCTCAGATTTTTTTTACAGCGACCAAACTTATAGAAATGCCCTAAGAGAAGCCGGATTTAATGTAAGCGAATTATATCAGCCGCTTGGGAAAATCTCGGATAAAATCTCTTGGGCCCTCGAATGGAAACTACCACCCTATTCTATCTATATTTGCTCACCATGCGAGTAATGCCATTTTATTTTAGCAAAACATGGAAATGAGCACTCGTGAAGTTCAAGGCTAGTGTGGGTGTTAATAAACCACTTATTACCACTGAAATATACAAATACAGGGGCAAATTGGCCACCATCCGTCGTAACGAGCCAAGGAGTTTTTATTGAATTGGTAGCGCAAAGTTCCTTTTTAACCAATTCGTTAGAGACAATAACGCCGCCAATCAAATCTCCTACCAAATAAGTCGGAGCCATAGAAGAGTCTTCAACTGTAATTACAATTGGGTTAAGGCCCCTCACTCTTTGGGTTTTTTTAAATAAATTTAATTGCTGAGTTACTATTTCATCCAAATTTTCTTGCTGTTCAAATGTAGTAGTCTCAATATAGTTTGGGCCCATACCGCTTCCTAAAAGTACCCATTCCTTTGAAACAAAAACACCGGATTTGTTAAGAGTATCAAGCATTGAAATAACAGCGTCTTCTCGTGGTAATACTCTTCCAAGCTCCCAATTTTTAATTGATGCTGCAGGAATCTCAAGTTGTTCAGCAAATTCTTCCCGATTCTGACCAGTCATCACACGGGCAGCATGTAACCTTATGCCTATCTTTTTTACCTCTTCCCTCGAAAACTTGGTATTAAACGCCACCTGATTCACCTTAATAAAACGCCAATATTTTAGAAAAACAAATATTTTTTGCTTCAAAACTTGAACAAGTATGATAATAGCACCATTTGTGCATTTTAATCATTTACCGTGCACGATCATTCTGTAACAACGCAGCGCCGAGGTGCACTTATTTAGTGCTGCACCATATAGCGCTCGGGTTTACTAAAGGGAAGACAGCATTGTCTAGCAAATGGATATTCAGCGCTTCAGAAATAGACACCTTTTTGACATGCCGCAAGAAGTGGGCTTTTCGTTATCTTGACGGCATGGAAGAACAGCCATCAAAAGCCGCCGA
>CAYJDW010000140.1:0-5506 GCA_964368985.1 uncultured Myxococcales bacterium
TCGTCAGCCTAGGGTGACCGAGCGCCAAAGGCGCGACCGAACCCTAGGATCTACACGTTCTATTAGCCCCCGGGGGCCACAGGATTTTTTACCTAAATCCACACCCAATTTATAAGCCCAAACCCAATTCATTGCGTTCTGAAGGAACGCGAGGGCTAGATCCTCCGACCTAGGGTTCGGTCGCGCCCTTGGCGCTCGGTCACCCTAGGCTGACGATGTTCTTTGCCGTTGGCAAATAAGAAGTTAGATTTAGCGATTGCAAAATAGATATTTTATATTACTCAGACCACGTATCCCAATGAGAGAAAGAAGTGAAAAAATATTACTGATACTTGTAGCCATACTTATTCAGGTGGCAGCGTGCGTATCGACTAACCATCGCCCTAATATTTCAGCAGTGCCGGCAACACCAATGGACCCGGTTTCGGGCATTTTGGCCGCCTTCGAGAAGCATTCAATAGTAGCACTCGGTGAGGGTGCTCACAATAACGAGCAGGCTCATTCTTTTCGCCTGTCATTGATTCGCGATCCCAGATTTGCCGCCACTGTTAATGATATTGTCGTTGAATTTGGTGCTGCGCAAAATCAAGGCACCATCGATCGTTTTGTAAATGGTGAAGACGTATCCGACAGTGATTTTAAAAAAATTTGGCTAGACACGACTCAGCCGTTTCCGGTATGGGATGTGCCAATTTATGAGGAATTTTTTCGGGCCGTGCGCGCAGTAAACATGTCTCTTCCTAAAGATAAAAGACTACGTGTTTTACTTGGCGATCCGCCGGTTGATTGGGATAACTACACAAGGGATTACGATCGTGATGGCCACGCGGCGGAATTAATCAAAAAAGAAGTACTTACTAAAAACCGCCGCGCACTAGTTATTTATGGCGACTTCCACTTTTTTCGCAGGCAGCCGACGATGGTCGACATTAAAGATGGCAAAGAATGGCCTAGAATTCCTAATATTCCAAGCCTCGTCGCTCGGGTGGAACAACAAAGTGGGATTAAAGTATATACTATAAGGACGTACACAGAGGGCGGCAATTTGGCTACGCTTCAACCTGAAGCCAAATCATGGCCAGCACCAAGTTTTATCAGGCTTAAGGGGACGCTCTTAGGGGCTCAGACCTTTGGTTTTTTTCTGCCTGGCCCAGTACTTGCTATGTCGCCAGATGGTGTTGAGCATGAGCTCAAAGTCCTCCCTGAATTCGCCATGGAAGAACAGTTCGATGCGCTGCTTTATCTAGGCCCATTTTCTTCTATCACTACCTCTAAACTGGCTGCCAGTTTATGTTTAGATCCTGCTTATATAAAAATGCGGAAACGCCGAGCGGAAATTGACGCTCCTGGTATGGCGAAGGCTATTGAAGAGATGATTAAAACAGAATGCGAAGAAGTATTAAAAAAAGATCCTAAATAGACAGCACAAATAACTATCAATAGGCGATCAGCCCGCTTTAAGCTGATCGCCTCTTTAATCAATTACATTAAATCATCTGCGTTTTTTAAAACCCCAGCACTTCAGTCTTGCCCATCAAGTGGTCCTGCGTAAGGTGTGCATATCGTTCAGTCACCTGAATCGTCGAATGGCCTAGAATTTTCTGCAAATCATAAATATTGCCTCCTCCCATGAGAAAATTGGAAGCAAAAGTATGTCGGAGGTCATGAAAGCGGATCACCGGCACTTTGGCCTCGTGACACATGCGGATGAACTCTTTTCTAAAACAATCTGAGTTAAAAAATGGTGTCACAAGCTCACTATCTGACATCTGCTGCAATCGCCGTAAAAATCCCTCTAAGGCACTACAAATAGGCACATAGCGAATCTTCTTTGACTTAGTTTCTTCTTTAAATTTTTTGCTCACTCGACAATATGAACGTTTAATCGTGATAAGACCTGCACGCTCATTGATGTCTTCCCAACGCAAAGCCTGTATCTCCCCGCGCCTGAGCCCCGTGTAAAGCCCTAAGACAGTAGGCCAAAATATTCTTGGGGGACTAGGATGCTCTAGAAAATAGCCTAAGAATTTTCTCACCTCAGAGAGCTTCCAAAATAAAAAATCCCTTTCGCCAATAGTGAACTTAGCAACGCGAGAAAGCTGGTTCGCTGCTAAAAAGTTCCATCTCACCGCATCGTTGAGGATTTTGTTAAGAACCACCAACACGTCATTGGCACTCTTTCTAGACATTATTTTATTGGCAACCAAGTTGGTAATCCAAAATTCAACGTCTCTCGTGGTGAACTCACCAATCTCAAGATTGCCGAATTTAGGCAGCAAATAGTTTTTCAATATTCCATGGTCGCGCTTGATGGAAGATGCAGCTTTGCGCTCGCGGGCATAGCTAATCAACCAGTAAAGAGCAAGTTCGGCAAAAGTTTTGGGTATAACAAGAGTGGTCATTTAGGCATCTCCCTTAATCAATAACGGGTTAATGCGAATGAACTCCGAGGTTCCACCTTTGCCGGTGATGGCTTCAATGCGAAGCCAACCTAATGATTGCAGGGTCGAAATCGCCGACTCCATTTGTTCAGTGGTTCTAAGACCTGCCCAGCATCTCCTTCGCAAATCTCGAACAGTCTCCTGATCTTTTAACCATCCTTTCTTGATTTTTTGCCCAAGCGTTTGAGCGGGAGCCATCGGATTATGCAGAGTCTTTTGAAATACTTTTGCCGTATGACTTTCAAGAATTGAACACCACGTTATCGCTCGCCGCGTGCTCACTAAATCTACTTCAATAGTTTTTCGGCCGGTCTCCAGCAAAGCAAAAATCAAAGCCAGGCTTGGCATAAGTGAGCGATACTTACTCAAGTGAGATTTCATCATGGGCGAGAGGCGTTCCTCACGTAATCTCTGCTCAAGTCCACATCGCCAACGATTGGCTATCTCTTGCGCCTCAAGGCTGAAGCAAAAAGTTGTGGGTACAAGTTTAAGCTCTAAGGCATCGAGCTCTTCAAATGCAGCCATCAAGCGCATAAATGCTTCTTTATTGGCTTCTCTATCAATAAGCTGCCAACCTTTTTCAAGTTCAGGATAGAAAACAATTTGAAATCTTTCCAAAAACCCGTCGTCACCCTGCACGCTTGAGTGATGATCAATATATTCACTCAATTTTGTTGGCTGAATCCCACCAAAAATTGATAGGCATAGTGCTTCAACATGAATTGTTCCGCGTCCAACTCGATCAATAGAAAAAGGGCTATTGCCATTCCACGCCTCAAGATAAAACTCGCGGCTTCCCTCCCGCCCTGTTTTATAGAGTGATTCAAGCCACCCCGAAAGTTCATCTCGCAATAGTAAAACGCCTTGGGGATTATCTTTCATAATCATCGCCAATTTCTCTACTGTTGGATCATTTGTTTTATATCGCTTTTCCTTGATATTTTTAGTTGTTTCAGCCTTTTCTTGCAGCTGACAAAGCTGAGCTTTTTCCTGAGCAAGCCCATCAATAAAGCCTCCACTCAAGTCAATTCGCAGCGACTGCTTCAAGGCCTCAATCTCAACCGAAAGCTTGCGAAACTCAACTTGAGCTTGTTCACATTCCTGAGCAAATTTTTTGGATGCCTTTGCTGCTAAATGTTCTAAAGGCTTAAGCGCTTCGGCGATTGCTGGAGATTTCATGGAACCCGGAGCCGCCACCAAAAATCCCCATAGATTAGGAAATACACTCCAAGGATCGTGCATCAATGGGCGAAGAGAGGCTTTTCTTCCGATGACTGCACCTGCCGCAATGATAAGAGGTGCGCTAACAAATTCTAAAGGCACCTGCATGCGCTCAGTGGTATCAAGCACCCATGGAAGAATTGTCCTCGGCAAATTTTCTGGCTTCAGCGCTATGCATTGCTCGTTATATTCTGGGAGTGGCTGAAGATCTGGCCATGCATTTTTAATCTTAAATTTTTTTGTTGAAGATGCGATACCAACAAGCTCTTCGTCATTAAGAGGCTGTACACATCCTTCATGATTAATTTTGGTAATAACGTCGTGAATCAGTGGAAGCCCTATTCCTTTTGATAAAAGGAAACCACTAATGCTCATCAGCGTTTGATTACGTTGTCCTTCTGGGATTTTTCCGTCGCTATTAACGGCGGAATCAATGATGTCTCGATGAAGCAAATCTTGCAGCCAATCTGGCAACTCGGAGATATGAGCCTTATCATCAATAAATTCATAAAAATTATAGGAAATATGCTTGCTTGGCGGCGCGACTACGTAGCCACCTTCGCCCCGAAAATCTATCCCAGGAACAAGCCCGATCCTATTTCTGAGTTCGGATTTGGGAGCATGGAAATAAATATGGAGTCCTCCGCCACCAGTCCGTACTCTCAAACTGGCGGGCAATGTCCCATATTTTTTTTCTAACGCTGCCAAGCCATCAAACCCATTATTTTTGGCATCAATATCTAGAACAACAATTTCTGACTTTTTACCGGTCACTATACCGACATTAGCGAATGGCCATCTGCTCCACCATTGCTCAATTTGCCTTAAGTCACAGGAAGCATCTTTTAGACCGTGTTGTGATAAGGGATGCTTCGCTGGACTCGCGCATAAAATTTTTTTGCATGTACATTTTTGGTTTTCGGCCGAATGTAAGGGAATGAGCTGCCAGCCCTGCCTTTGGTAAAACGAAAATAGTAAGTCCTTTATGTGACAGACATCATCTAATGGGTTAGTTTTCATATCAGGTGTTCCCCGTGTTTATTCTTATGTAAGATTTGAGACTCTTGTATAAGATTATTCAAAAACGGTGGAACGCCGTCAAGTTTAAGGTGGATTTTTATGGCTAATGACTACAAAAAATTCCTTAAAGGTTTAGGCCTGGCGCTAAAGAAGGCACGAATAGAACAAGGTTACACACAAGCTGAATTCGGCAAAAAAGCTGGTCGTAATCAATCAGCAATCTATAAACTGGAACAAGGACCGGTTCCTGGTGTGCCATTAAATGTTCTATTCGAGGTTGCTCAAGCGGGCGGACTTTCATTAGCTGAATTATTTAAAGAGGCTGAAGCTAATGCAAGCCACTCTGCGGCCACAAAAAAACCATCCAATTTATTGCAGAACTTAAAAAATATGCCGAAAAGCAGACGAGAAAGTATTGAGAGGATTTTAAGTGAAATACTTATTCTTCTGCCAAGCTCCTCGGAGAGGAAATTGACTGAGCCTTAGACAACTGACAACTTAGGACACCTTTCTTAAAATGGCGTCATCTCTGCCTTTTATGCAAAAAAATAATTTACTTATTAACCGACAACTAACTGACGGCTCATGAATATCAATAAGTTGGCTGAACTTGTCGGTATTTCTAGGACACCAAAAAAACTGCATTAGTGCCTAATAATATTCAAGTTGTCTAAAGTTGTCAGTTGTCGAAGCAACTCACGGTACACATGTTTTTTATCGATTATTAATCTTACTAAATGCGAGTTTCATTATATTCCCTCGTCACTCCCTCATAACCCGGAGGTCGTTGGTTCAAATCCAGCCCCCGCAACCAAAAACGAACC
>CAYJDW010000141.1:0-5473 GCA_964368985.1 uncultured Myxococcales bacterium
CAATTTGCCTAACATCATGATTTTGGCGCCAATGTGCCTTAAAACGACTTGGGCTAGGGTTTTGCTCACGCCTTCCGGTAGGGTGGGCAAAATGAAAAAAAGCCGTTTATGCTTCCTATACTCGGTTTTATCATAAAAAGGATACTATGAAAGCACTAATAAAACCTAATTTTTTAAGAAATCGCATGGATAGCCTCCCCTTAGGAAATCAACAGCTATTTATTTAAAAATTAAAGTATATTTGGACATTCAAATTGAGTTATATGTTGCTTGCGCTTTTAGTTTTGTTAAATCTATCAATAGCAGATACTGCTATTTTAGGAATTTCTTTTACTTGTTTAGGGACCAACTGATTTGCAGTATCTCCATGCCCTAACTGGCCATAGTATCCATTGCCAAATGTCCACAGATGGCCATCTTTATCCAGAAGCACTGTATGATATGAACCTGCTGCAATAGTTTGTGAAATCAAATGGGAACTTGAGCTTAAGTATATAAAAAGCGTGAACAATATTTTTAGATTTTTTTTCATGTAAACCGTTACAAAAAAAGGAATCACGAAGAGAACTTTTTTGTAGGGCAGATGATTTCATAAAATTTATTATATTTTTCTTGCGCTTTTAGTTTTGCTAAGTGGCGTTAAAAAACCTTCGAGACGGCGTCATAACACCTCCTCAGGCCGAATTCTACGTACTGGATATCGGCGCCGGCAATTTTGGTTTTGCGCACTTCTTGGCCGACCAAATTAACAACGATTCAGACTGGAAGAGCGATGTGAAAGTGCACATATTTTCTCTGCGCGGCGAACCTAATAAGGGTGAAGAAGTAGAAATACATGGCGCCACTGTTTTGTATAAACTCGGAGGTTTTAAGATTGAAAATCTCGAGGAGATTTTTGCAAATCGTGGATATAGCGCAGAGGTGGGCAGAAAATTCGATTTAATCGTTTCTGCTAACACTTTCTACCACCTGATGGATCCCTATGGAACGCTTTATCGATTTACCCATCTCTTAAAACCGCAAACTGGGTTGTTTTTATTTGATGGCTTTTTACTCCTCGTCAATCAAAAAGTAATAGACTATGTGCAGCTTCTCTCAGCAATAAAATTATTTAACGTCGAAGTAATAATGAAGGGGGATTTTTCATTGACTGGATCTCCCATGTACGCGCTACGCATTCCAGAAAAAGTAAAGCCTCATTGTCCCCTATAATTACTCAAGCAAACTAGCATTTTTGCTATTTATCGAGGCTAAAAAGCTTATGGATTGAAAATAGTTTTATGTCTTGCTAGGGAGCGTGGAAGAAAAATCGGTTTTGGTTTTATAAACCATCAGGAAACACTATGAATAAAATATTATCCTTTTTGTTGCTTATGTTAGGAAGCATGAATGTAGCTGCCGCGGATACAAAGCCAGTAGATTTAAGGGAGTTTTTTTCAGGGATAGGAGAATTTCATCAGGCGAGTTTGCTCGAGCTTCTTATCCAAACCAATATGATAAGCCAAGCAATGGAGAAAGCATTAATCAAAAAAATTTCTGCAAACTTAACTGAAAAAGAAAAAAGTGATGATGTCAAATTGATTAAAAACTGGATCGATAAGAAAGAAATAGGATTAATTACAAGTTTTTATGAAAGCCTATATAAAAATTTAACTAAAGACCCAGACAAAAACGTCACTGAAAAAACTATTTATGAAGATTTAATAAAAGATATTTTTAAAGAAGTTCCTACCTACTTGAAAACAGCTATAAAGACTTTGTATGATAGTATTGACCCTAAAGATGAAGAGATATTACAAAAAGAATTCACATTAAACAGCAATATTTTGCTTGATAATTTACTCACTAATACTGTTACTGAGCGCATGAAGTCAGCTAAGATGTTTGCGGGCTATATAAATGATCTAATCAAGACCAAACGAGAAGAACTCACTGAGCGACGCCTCATTGATATGTATGGGGAGCACAGTGGAATGATTGCCAAGCTTGCTTTTAATGATTGGGTTGATGCCCAACTAAAAACCCGGACCCCTGAAGCAAAAGACGATTTACCCTATAGAAAAATTAGCACGAGAACGCTCATAGCATTCTATGCAACTGCGCGGGCTCAACGTTTGGCTAATGGAGATGGGGACCGCTTTTCCTCTGATATTTCTCATTGCAAGCACATTATGGAGCGCACAAATATAATTAAAGACTCAATGGTGCCTTTCAATAATTTAGCGATTAGCAGCTCAGACAAAGCACGTGCAGTGAATGACCCAAATTCAAAAGGCAATATTAGCCTTGCTCACTATACTTATATTGTTAGCAAACCTCTTGTTGGTGAAAAAAAGAAAATTAAGTTTATTTGTAACGATACTGAGGATGCGTTCCTTGATATTGATACGACTACCCGTTTAGAAAATCGGTTACGAAAGTTTTGGGAAGAAGACACTGAGGAAGTTAGCATAGAAAACCTAGGAACATTAACCAATGTTAAACTAAAAAAAGAAAGCTCAACTTTCGACGCTGTTCAAGATGGACAAGCAGTTAAGATTGAACGACATTTATTGATTTTTGGTAATATAATAAAGCCACCTGCTCATTGGACTTTTAAGCAAACCAATCTCTTTCTCTCCTTCTTTATCTTATCTGATACGAAGGATATCAACCCAAGTTCTAGGGAAGACTTTAACCTTGCTCCAGGACAATATTGCTATAGAAAAACACTGCAACATTGCTTGAATTGGTTCAAGTATCAAAGTTTGAATGCAGAATTCTCTAAAAAAGCCTATCTGGGAACTGATAAAAAGGTGCCCCGTACTCTGATTCTTGGCGATTATAATGATATTTCTGATTTACAAACAACAGCTGGTTGCGTCGTTTTATCCGATAACCTTTTTAATGATGATGTTAAGCCTTATAAATGTAAACAGAGCAATAATCAACAAAGCAATAATCAACAAATCCTTATATGTTCTATTGCATATGATGCCGAGCGATTGGTGCCTGAAGAGGATTTAAATTATGAGTACTTAAAAAGTAAATATTTGGAGTTCAAAAAAGGTCCTTCAAGTACATATGATATGAAGTTATTGGAGTTCGAAGAAGATTGTGTGAAAAGTAAATGTTTGGAGTTAGAAAAAGGTCGTTCAAGTATTTTATTTTACACAGAATCCAAAGATGGCTCGCGGACAAATTATGTTTTAGATCCTCGTCAAATTTATATAGATCATATAATTGAATATGAAGGTCAACATAGGCCGCCGCTCACCACTCAAACCCCGACCCCCAACTAAAATAGAGACTTTACATAAATAAAGGAGGCGTTAAGCCTCCTTTATCTTGATACATGCAATGGCAGAGCAACCGATGGCTGTTCTGTGAGGGCGCCGAGCGAAACACAAGCTGGCAAATGCCAGATACGCCGGTGCATTGATATATGATTAATTGTTAAACTTACTTTTCTTGGAAATACCATCCCTAGTTGGATAAGGAATCTGGCTTTTTACCAAAACCAAGTCGCCATTATCATTCTTCAAGCAAGGTCTGTATCTATTTTCCATGTTCAGGACATCTAGACTATTAGCTGGCAAATCTTTTTCAGAAAGTTCTCTCTCAATGATAACTACCTTCTTAAATTCTTCCCATTTAATATTTATTAAACAATAAAGCTGCCGACCTTGAAAAATATTTAAGAGAGCAAAAAGATTGATATGATCTTTATAAACATCTTGTTCTTCGATAATCTCTTTGTTTACAATTTTATCTAGGTTTCTATTAATTAAAGCATCATATAAAGCATTCTCAAGTTGCCACCATGATTTTTCATTATTTGCTCCCATGACAAAAAAACTATTCTCGTAGAGAGTCGACTCCGTCTTACCCATAACAATTCCAAAATCTTCTAATTTTTTTGCCGTCTCCTGCTTGCTATACAATTTTGTAAGATTTATTGGGTCAATGCTGAAATCAAAATAAGCAAAATAATAGCCCATATTATTAAACAAGGACTCATTGATTAATTTAACGCCGGCTAAAATACGTACAATATCTGAGCGAAAATAAATAGGCAGATTTTCACCAAGAAATTCATGAAAATCATCAGTTAATTTGTTTCTAATGTCTATTAAATTAATGTTTTTTAAATTCATATTTTTGATTTTTTTGAGCGTGTTTTGAACAGCATTATCATGAACCAAAGCTGAATCATACCAAAGATTTATTTTAGTAGTGGGATTCAAGCGATACCAAAGAGATATTTTATCGAAAATATCAATGACTTCTGTAGCGCCATTTCTTCGTTTTTCTAAATCTCTTATATAAGGATGAGGAAAGATAAAACTATGCTGAGATTGAGGTTTGTCTTTAAAAATCCAAATCAGATTTATAGTGGTTTTTTCCACCAGATCTTCAACTTGGACAGCGTAACTAGAATGAGTCATCAATATGATCAACAAAATTACAATGTTTTTCAGCTTAATAAACATAAATATATTCCACTAAGATATCAATTCACAAACAATCAAAACATTTCTTCTAGCACCTAAAGCATGGCAACATTTTATCAATACATATTAGTGAGTTATTGAGCACACCCCACTTTTTTGCGGCAAGATAATTGTTTTAAATAGTTTCTCTCAATAACTCCAAGCAATAATTTTAGATATTAATAGAGCATAATTAATTCACCATGATCTATCTATCAGTAAGACATTATTAGGAAATTTTTAAGAAAAATTCTTAGCTAATACCGGATGCTTATCTTTGATTTGTTAGTGGCTGAAACTTCATTTTATATTTTTCTTCATCTTTTAAGCGACGCATTACTGCCTTCGATGAAATACCGGATTTAGCCTTTCGGCCGTGCGGAAAAACGAAAGTTTTGGTGGGCTGGCCCTCTGCAAGAGTGCTTTAGGTAAAAAACTTGTTGATGATGGTGTGTTGATGACGAAAGAGGAAGAAAAATTGGGTCTGGTACACGACTGCCTAAAATACAACGGTCTGGTGGCAGAATTTTTGGAAGATTGCAGAAAGTCTTTTATCGCAACCTGTACAGGGCTTGATGAAATTCGCTTTTTTATCGAGACAAAAAAAACGCTTAACTAGAACGATACGGATAACAAACGATAACAGAGGCCTTGGTATTCACTATCAAGGCCTCTCTGTTTTTTTGCTTTGGTCGGTGATGAACTTTTTAGGCTTCAACCACTGGGACCACTTGACGAGCAGCATATTTGCCACAAGCTCCTTTGGGAGAGATTGATGCGCTAACGACAGAAAGAGGCAGGGTTATCTGATTGATGGCTGCATTTAGCTCAGAAAATTTATTGCTCACCGGTATCTTGGAGGCAATTTGCCGGAGCATCATGATTTTGGCGCCAATGTGCCTTAAAACGACTTGGGCTAGGGTTTTGCTCACGAAGCTGAACCCATCGCTAATGTTAAGCCTTTGAGCAACCGATGGCTGTTCTGGCTCCAAATTATGGGC
>CAYJDW010000142.1:0-5444 GCA_964368985.1 uncultured Myxococcales bacterium
GGCTGTTCTGGCTCCAAATTATGGGCCTTCCGGTAGGGTGGGCAAAATGAA
Organism: uncultured Myxococcales bacterium; assembly: GCA_964368985.1. GTDB lineage: Bacteria > Myxococcota > UBA727 > UBA727 > JABDBI01. The sequence continues at coordinate 52 of CAYJDW010000142.1, forward strand.
AAAAGCCGTTTATGGTTCCTATACTCCGGTTGGTAAGGAGGTTTACATAACCACCGATGGGATTAGCTTCGCGAGTAAAACCCCCCAACCAAAGTCGACTTGAGCTAGTTAAGTTTCCTCTTCTTTGGAGCAGATGCTTGAACTTTTTCTTGAACGCGTTTGAGCTTTTTTCTCTCACTAAGATCTTTAGCGTTCAATTTTTGCCACTCACTTTTTCTAAGGGTTTTGGTATCAGCAAGCAGCCCTTCTTCTGCGAGAATTTTATTTCTGAGTTCTGTGCTTTTTACTTTAAGAGATAATACTGCATTTCGTGTTTTAGAACTACGAACTAATTCTTTATGCTGCAGATCTTGCTCAACAATAGTATTCACCTCGTTATGGAATTCTATATTAATAGGAAAAAGGTCGTTTCTAGTCTCAACAAGCGAGAATAATTGTTGGTAAGAAATAGGTTTAAATTGTTCCTTGAGCTCGCCAAATGTTGCTCCTTTGCTCCAATTTTGTCGAATCTCCGTTTTCTGTTTTTCAGATAACAATCCATTATGTTCTTTAGTTATCAAAACGACTAAAGATCGAGGTTTTGGATTATCTACTATTGTTGCCATCTTATGCGCCAAAGCAATCTCTACAAGTTTCTGCTTATCTATATTATTATTAACAGTAAAAGACCATAAAGGGTGTAGAGCATGCAATAATCGCTCGATTTGTTGTTCCCTAATAAGTTGTGCTGAAATATTATTAGCTTTGCAGAATAAAGTAAATAAATTTGGTTGGCATCCAAAATGAGCGACAATAATTTTATTCTCTAATAACGAATTTTCAATAGCATAAAAAACCCTTCTAGCATTGGTATCATCAATAATATTCTCAAGGATATTGCGGCTAATATGCTTATCAGACCTCATTGTTGAACGTTGTATTTCGCGATACCGGACTTGCAAAGTTGCATCGTCAGGGATTTCTATACCAAGCCATTGTTGCGTAGTGGGATAGACCGCGAGTTGCCGTTCCTCTTGGTTAACTGCTCCATCATGACCATCTTGATCATTATCATCATCACTATCATTATCATCATCGTGTGGTGCATCAGGGCCATGGTTATCTGGTCCATTACCAGGATTATCATGGTCATCGGGAGCCCCTGGACTTGGAGGGTTGTCTTCAGGCTGTGCTACAGGAGCAGGGCCCGGATAGCGTCGCACTTCAGGAATATAGATGGGCGTAATTGCTTTCCATGGGTCATTTTGAGGAGCTCCTTGTACAGTATTTTCCCAAGGGGCTGCTTGTTGCAAAGCATTGTTTATGAGGGTCCTTGCATGTGCCTCTGCATTTGCACGGGTCATACCAGCGGGAGTAAAATTATGATCAAGAATAATTTCTGCAGCCAAAAGAGCATTGGTTTGTGTAGTGTGCTGCCCCGCTAAGGTGCTAAGCCATTGGTACGCTGTAGCTAAATTCTGTTCTCTATCAATCATGAATAACGTAGCTTTTTTAATAAGTAGTTGGGCGCGATAGCGTAATGTCCAACTAGGATTATCGGAATCTACTGGAAATTGTGCCAGCGTTTCGAGCAATGGATTAATAAACCGTTCAAGCAGTTTGTTTTCAGTTGCTCCTTGAAATAGTGGCGGCACCGCACCAACGCTAAGATAGAGTTTTGCCATGGCATGGTAGGTTCTTATGTAGTCTGCGGAGAGGCGTGGGTACCGCCGCTTAGCGTAATAAAGTAGATTCCATAATTCCTCTATGCATTCATCGTCCGTTAAAAGATTGGTGTCACGGGTGATAGCAAAGGTAGGATTATTATTTTGCGCTCTGGCAACCACGATTTCGGCAAAAGGTTCAATGTCAAACTGATTTTTGATAGCACCAATTAAGTTCTTTATTTTATCAGGCGTTAGGCGCTCTTTTACGCGCGGCCATTCTGCTTGATTGTTATGCATAGAAAAGAGAGAGATACAGGAAATAAATAAACATAATGAAATGATTGCATTTTTTTTTATCATAATTATTGCCAATAATAAGGTTATTTTTCAATATTAGCATTTTCAGTTAACCTGTCAATGGGCTGCAGAATGAGGATTAAATAAGCTTTATTTAGTTGGTATTTCTCACGGTTTTATTATGACTTAATAGAATGCATTAATAGAGCCATTGGCTGCCAGGGCTGCTTTTGGGGCAGGCTCAATACAATAAGAGAAATCAAAAAGGGCGTTTATGCGACCTCGATCCCGGCTACAGATTTGGCAAAAATAAGCCACTAGAGCCCAAAAAAGGCGATTGAGCTGGATTTCATCTTATTTGTCCTTGATTTTTAGCTTAGAGTTCTTATTCTATTACAAAGGACCAGCTTTGTTACTAAAGCTAGCATCTAAGTACTCGGCGAGAAGTTTAGAAATCTCACTATTATCAGGCTCGAGCGCCAGCAAGAATGGCGTTATTAAGTGCTGCTTAACGTTTTCCAGCCTCCTTCGGTGTAGACTATTTTGATTCGCAGACAAATAGCTCAAAGCAAAGAATGCAAACATAAAATGATTCGTGTCCACGGCAAAATAGATATTCTTATCTCCCAGTTGGTATTTTTTCAGCTCGGCAATATTAAACTTGATAATATTTGAAACCGTCAAGGCATCATTAGCCGCCAAACCGGGTTTTTTCGAATTTACTTAGCTACCCAGGCCTAACTGGAACCAAAACGACAATCGGTTGGAGGCAATTCGCCGGAGCATCATGATTTTGGCGCCAATGTGCCTTAAAACGACTTGGGCTCGGGTTTTGCTCACGAAGCTGAACCCATCGCTAATGTTAAGCCTTTGAGCAACCGATGGCTGTTCTGGCTCCAAATTATGTGCCTTCCGGTAGGGTGGGCAAAATGAAAAAAAGCCGTTTATGGTTCCTATACTCCGCAAAGACGAGTGCCCCCCAGGTTAATAATCAAGACGCCCTTTCATTTCAGCGTAAGGAATCATGACATTTTCTCGATAAGCGGGCCGCTCCTGCAAGCGGGCATACCATTTTTCAACATTGGGCAGCTTAGGCCGACTAATCTCGAGAGTAAAATAGCGATAGAGATTTGTTCCTGCCGGAATGTCGGCCAAAGAAAATTCATCGCCGCCGAGATATTTTTTGCCCGCCAATACCTTGTCAAGAAGCAGAAAATGTTCGCAGCAACGAAGAAGACTCTTCTGAATGGCCTGCTCATCGCGTTGAGCCTCGGGCGTGCGATAAAAAGCCCAAAACACACCTTTGAGAAAATCGGGTTGGAGCGAGCTTTGTGCCCAATCCATCCATCGATCGGAAAGCGAGCGCGCGAGCGCAGAATCTGGCCAAAACTGCGGTCCATAGCTCGCTGCGAGATAGCGAAGAATAGTATGAGATTCCCACACGATCGCGCCATTGTCTTCGATAACAGGGATATGGCCACAAGGATTTTTTGCCAAAAATTCAGGAGTATCGAGACCACCAAATTGGCCGCCTAGGGGAACATGCTCGTGCACCAATCCCAATTCTTGCACCAGCCACATAACTTTTTGCACATTAAATGCACTTTTACGTCCATAAATCTTGAGCATTTTTATTTCCTGAAGGGAACAAGCCTCGATATAAGAAGGGCTTTATTTGCTTTCGCACGAACAAAGGACACCCGATAACCTCAATACTTCCACTCGCGGTAATGGGACTACATATCCCGAAGCGAATTTGTATAGAAACACTCTATTATTTCTAAGCAAATGTTAATGCCTTTTTACAAAATAGCGTCGACAAAAATATCTTGCCTTAGATTTTTTTCCTGCCTATAGGCCAGGATATATTTTTTCAAGAGGATAGTATGCTTAAGATACTTTACAGCCTATTTCTTGCCAGTTTCTTTTGGATCAACACAGCATATACGGGAGATTCTATGTTATTTGATCGGGTTGGTTTTAATGATGAAGAATATATAGATCTTCTTGCAAAAATGATTGCTCATACTGCAAAGCTGCAAAATAATCCGAGCAATGGCCTTATCCCACAAGAGAAACTTATTGCTGATGAAATCATAAAATTTTACGGCGAAAATCACCCAAGTATTTCGGTGACAGTTCATGCCTATGATCAAGAAGGCAAGCGCCCTAACTTGATTATTCGTTATAAGCATCCAGATGCGCTAACCGACAACAAAACCATTAGTTTTATGGGAAGCCACATGGATGTGGTTCCCGCCAATCCCGACGAATGGCAAAGAAATCCTTTTCAACTTAGCATTGAACAAATTGCTAAGGATCTAAAACTTCATGGTCGAGGAACCACCGATTGCTTAGGTCATGTCGCCCTCATAAGCGTACTTTTTAAACGTCTTGCCGAGCAGAACGTGAAGCTTTCTCATGAGCTAGTGGCAGTTTTTATTGCCGATGAAGAAGTGGGCGATGCCAATGTCGGCGTATTTAGACTCCATCAGGATGGCCTCCTAAATAACTTTAAAAATGGCCCCATTTATTGGGTTGATACCGCCACTGATGATGGCCTTTTTGGCCCTCGTGTAGGGACGGCTGGTATCGGCAAATGGAGCATTAAAGTCGTCGGCCGGGCTGGACATTCAGGCTATCCCCAGCATTGTATCAATCCGATTTCAGCCTCGGTGGATTTAATAAACTATATCAATCAACGCTTCGAAAAAGATTTTCAAAACGAAAAAGCACTCACTTATGCGCGAGCGCATCTTTATCCCACCGGCTCTACCTGCAAATGCACCAGCATTCGCGCGGAAGGCCCGAGCAAAAATGTCATTCCTGAAGAATGCATTTTTGGGGGTGACGTGAGATTTACGCCTGATTTTGACATAGAAACCATCAAGCAATCTCTGCCAAAATATATTGCCGAATTTAATGCAAATATAAATAGCGTTAAGCAATCAAGTTCTCGCGCCGATGGAGGACGTTTTCATACCTTTAATGAGCAGGGAGAAAAGCAAGATTTAAGTATAGAATTTCAATGGGACGATGAAGATTTCTATCAGCCTTTTGCTGCCGATATGGAATCAGATGCGTATAAGAATATTGTTCTCGCCATGAAAGATGTGCGTGACCGATTTCAGCCATTTTCAGCGCTTGGCTCTTTGCCCCTTTTGTTTGAACTTCAACAAGAGGGCTATAGCCTCGTGCCCATAGGTTTTGGCCGACAAAAAGCCTATCATGCGCCCAATGAATACTGTGTGCTCTCAGAAATGCGTGATGGTTATAAGGTTCTGCTGAGGGTTATTGAGCTCTTTGAAAGGCAGCGAGTGCAGTAGATACGATGAGAATTGTAGTGGATTCCTGGCTTGACCCTGAATCCACTACAACCAATAGCCCGGTCCTTAGAGGCAATTCGCCGGAGCATCATGATTTTGGCGCCAATGTGCCTTAAAACGACTT
>CAYJDW010000143.1:0-5306 GCA_964368985.1 uncultured Myxococcales bacterium
AGCGGGCGAGGAGTTGTTGAGCTAAAATGGTCCGCACTTATGCAACAACACCTTTTTCAAGCGGAGTTCATCGGTTCATTAAAGTAGAATAATTTTAAATTTACACAACAGGAAAGCCCTCATGAACCTCTTCTTCTTTCTCAGCCTAAGCCTAGGCGCCATCGTTGTCATTCAGCCCACTATCAATCGCCTAATCGGTGATCACCAGGGCATGGCAATGGCAGCTTGGATCAATGGCATTGTGCTTTTCCTAAGCACCGGCCTGCTATTTTTGATTGTTTGGTCCTTTCCCGATAGATTTCCCTCAGGCCTTCACCTTAAGTCCGGGGCAGGATTTCGTTTGTGGTATTTTTTGCCAGGCCTCATGGGACTTTGCCTCGTCTTGCTGGTCCCCTTAACCATGAAAAATATTGGCGCCTTTCCCACCGTAATTGCCATGCTGGCTGGTCAAATCGCCACCAGCTTTTTTATCGACATCGCCATCAACAACCAGGCCTTCTCGGCCTCACGCGGAATCGGATTATTTTTGGCGTTGACCGGCGCCTATCTATCATTTCGCCCGGTCAGCTAAACCGAGTATCCTAAAGAATCTGCAACCATTTGAAATAGCGACCACCTTGAGAAAAATAGGCAAGAATTTGAACATGGATTCTCCAAGTTTATTTTGTTTAGCCGTTTAATCCCCTTAGCCCAATATTTCCTCTTCAGCTATGTCATAGAAGTTTGCAAGAAACATGATAATGCTCATTTTTATACGAGCTTGTTCATATTAAGCCTAAATATAACGACTAAACACTACCATTTATTTGTTATTTTTATACAATATGTTATTTTTAATAAATATGTAATTAAGGAATATTTAATGTTTAAAAATTCTCTTTTCTACACCATGATACGCCCCCTTAAAAAGGCCACACTAATATCGTTTACCTTAAGCATTCTTTTTTCTTGTAATGATTATGAAAATGAAACTAATAAAGATTCTTTTGTTGATAATTTTGTCCCAGAAAAGGTCTATCCATCACTCGTAATGCCTGGTTTATGCTCTTCTTGTCCTCTCAAGGTTCCCCAAATAATTCATCAAATTTGGCATACTTGGAAGCCTGGCTCGAAACCTACTGAAGAAATGTTGGCTTTTAGGGATGAAATCAAGCGTCTCCACCCTGAGTGGAAATATGTCTTCTGGGATAATGACTCCAGCCGAGAGCTTATTGCTCAGCATTATAAATTCTTTTTACCGATTTACGATGCTTATGATGCACCCATAAAACGAGCAGACGCCGCTCGTTATTTTATTCTCCATAATCAGGGCGGGGTCTATTTAGATATGGGATTCAAGGCTTTTAAAAATCTCGAGCCCTTACTTCAGGGGTGGGATTTTATTGCTGCTGAACAAGATTTATTGGAGCACTCAGTTAATAATGCTTTCATGGCCAGCATTCCTGCTCATCCCTTCTTAGATTTGGTGATTAAAAACCTAGCCCCTAAAAAAGATCTTTTCGTTCTTCATGCTACTGGGCCAAATTTTTTAACAGAATCGCTTTTGGAATATCAGGCCCGTGCGCCCCAAATTAAGATCCTTGATCATAAATATATTTTTCCGTTTGCGTGGCATGAAGCGAACACTCCTAAAGTTCAGCGTTGTCTTAAAGCCCCTTTTGATTGTGGACAGCTTTATCCGGAGGCATTTATGTTCAAAAAGTTTGCGGCGAGCTGGAGGTAAAAAATTATGACACTCAGAGCCTGGAATTTTTTAGTGTTTTTAATCTTTTTAAGTGCCTGCCGCGACCCGGACCTATCGGATTTATCGGAATTATTAAAGATAAATTTTCTGGATTTATCGTCGGCTTCGCTCAAATATCACGTGGTTAATTTAGATGTAGCTACGAACCGGCTAAAACTTATGACCGATCAGCTACAACTCGCTAATATTCCCTTTAATCGTATAAGCGCTGTTTTAGGAAAAGGAAAGCCAGACAGTTTTTTTGAGGATCTCGTTTCACGAGGAATTTTGGATAAAAAGACGTGGCAATCACATGCACGTTCCGCTGGTGAGATAGGCTTATACGTTACAACAGTTAACTCAATTTTCCCCACTGCGATTTCTTATGGTGATGACACATTATCATTAATATTAGAGGATGATGTGATAATACCAATAGACTTGGAATATCAATTCCGCCAAGCCCTTTCAGCGGTGCCTGAAGACTTTGATATTCTTTATTTGGGCTGTTTTCAATTTTACCATGCAGACTCAAAGGGATCAGTAATAGGGCCTTTTACCCCTCTCTCCTTGGATAATTCTAAAAAATATATTTGGGATATATGTCCCCCAGAGAGTCTCACTCGTGTCTCGGGCTCCCCTTGGATGAAAATGTCTGCCGATTGTACTCCCGGAACATGGGCTTACGCAGTTACAGGACGTTCTGCCAAAAAAATTGCTCCCTCTTTGATTCCTATGACTGCGGCGATTGACCACAAAATTAAAATATTGATCGGCGAGAATAAAATTAACGGTTATTGTCTAAAACCAGAGTTAATTAGAACCAATGAGCTACTTCCATCTTCTATTCGCTAATTTCCCAAAGCCGAATCACCAGTTGGACAAACGGCGTTGCTGCATAAATAAATTTTGAGGCTAAGGCCCTGCACCTATGCTATCTCTGGTTGCATCAAAAAAGCATCGACACGCTAAGACGGGCTCAAATTGGGGGGAAACCCCCTTTATCGACTATAAAACGGACCCTGTGGCTTAAAATCATTCTTATATTTAACCCAAAAAGAAGGGATATCGACGCCAATCATTGGGCGATAGAGATATTTTTAGGATTAATCAGCCTTTAAAAGGCTTCCTCGAGGCAAATTATGCGACCATTTTTAGGATGCTGGGTATTTCTTGTTTTCACCGTCTGATCAGCGGCTTTCTCAGATGGTTCCACTTCGACCACGAGCTTTTAGGAACAAAAGCACCTCTTCCTTCAGGCAACGAAACACCCAATAAATCATTCATTTCACCGGCAACCTGAAGTTTCGTTCCCATAGAAAATATAATTTTTTCAAAGCCACTGTCGAGCTCGAGGAGAGGAACAGCTACTACGTAGTTTAATTGAGAAAGGTGCCAGTCATCTGCAGGCTTTAACTTGGCCTGCTCCACCAAACCACCAAATGCCTGATCGACAGGGCCCTGCTTGGCGTCGCAATAACCACTATTGTTATATTCTGCCCCGCAGTTGACCACTTCATTAAACAAAAACTGATCGCAGAGGCGATAATCCGGTCTTTCCTGGTTAAGATGGGGCATTTGTACTACCGCACTTTCCATAAAAGCCGGCATTTTAAACCCGGTGACCGGCCCCAAATAGCAAGGCAACACGGCGGTAGTTACTATCTTTGAATCTTTTTTATTCAAAGCCAAAACAGATAACGATTGAAAACTTACGATTAAAAATATAAGTATATATAGGATACTATTCATAGTCACTCAAAAACGATTAAAAAATATCTTTTAACAAGGTTGTACCCATTGTCAATACATTATTTAATCACATCGTACCGATAACCCTTCCATTCAATAACCTAGAATTTGAAATGCTTGATGATGCAATTGCAGGTTCTCGTCGCGGTCAGAATATATAAATGATAAAAATATCAATGGACCGATTAGGGTTATTCTTGTTTACTGTCCCTTCCATGTACTTTCTGCCCGAAAATATATTATTTTACGCACTATTTGCCTCGTTTGGCGGTCAGCCTCAGACCTGCGTCGACTGGCCGGATAATAAATTATTAAGCTGTCCTTAGTACCGCACATGTCAGGCAAAGCTCTCAGCCATTGTGCTCCTTCGGCTTTAAAATTCTTATTGACGTTTGCAATAAATTGAGATGGAAGTGTTCTAATTAGGCTTTTGGTCTTTGGCACTTTATTACTCATGGCATCGCGGATCCCAGCGTTTGTCTTCATTGCCTGTTAATACTCGTCTTGCAAGAGATTCATCAATAAACCTCCATGTACAGATTTGGCAAAAATAAGCCACTAGAGCCCAAAAATGGCTTAGGAACCGACTTTCCTTGTATTTGACCTTGATTTTTAGTTTAGCAGCAGGTTATGGCCGAGGTTTTTAGTCAGAGAGCCAGGCATATATACACGATTTTTAGTCTCGAATAGTAACTCAAATATAGGCGTCATATATCCTCGTTGACCGAAATCTAGTAGAGCTGAATTTTTTATTTATTTGCTGCACTATTAAGATTCTATCTATACATATTCTTATATCTATTATTTATGAGATATTTATGTCCAAATTTTTAAAAATCATATATTTAGTCCATCTTCTTAGCATTGCTTGGCCGCTCGTATTAAACGGCGCTCTTCTACAAGAGGGCTTTGAACTTGCAAAAAAATTCAGAGAAGAAAAAAAAATAGTTTACTTAAAGGAAAATGGCGAACCATCCTTCATAGTTATGCCTGAGATAAAAGAAAATTGTGAAATAGGTCCTGATATATATTTTAGAGGAATAAAAAAGCAGGGCAAAGATGGCCTTAATGTGACGGATATAGAAAAATCATTGAATGAATTTGATGCGGTACTTGCCGCTCCCTATTCCTTCCAGAGTTTTTTAAATTCGAAATATCAAAGTCCCCCCATCCAGCTGGCTGATCCGACAAATACCAGTTCAGGGTTATCAGCATTTGTGCGCTTTTCCAAGAAAGCGGATGTTGCCGGATTCTTTTCTTATTCAGATAGTTTTGGGTCTGTGGCTAAAGAAGGTGTCGTAATCGTTTATTATGGAAAGGTCATTGATGTTCAATGCCAAAATCCGGATAGTGGTTGGAGACGGGAAGCAGAAGTTGTTGTTCCTGGCCTCGTATACGCTGATGAAATTATTGCTTATATCCCTCAAAATAATCGCAAGCTGGGAAATATAATTATTAATCCTAAATTTTCTTTAAATATCGAAGAAATTTGGCCAACTGAAAAAAGGAAAAAAGATCTAGCCGAAATACAAAGGGGCTTGAGTACGAGCGACTACTAATAGTCTATTATTCCTCAAGCAGACACTTTCTAAGAAAAACGTTTTGGCGGCTGGACTGTCCGTTCTAAGACTGCAAGCCGCTTGGTGTTTTTTAGAATTCAGCTGATTTGACTCAGATTGTGGCTATATTATTTCGCTATGGGTGAAGCCGGCTTTTAGAGGTCGTAGCCTTGCAAAAGGCTTGTTACAAAACCTGCAGGATATTGCGCCAAGTCTAGGGGTAATCCTCCCAAAAATTAAGTGTCTTCAAAAGTAGAATTTTCCCCCTAGAA
>CAYJDW010000144.1:0-5212 GCA_964368985.1 uncultured Myxococcales bacterium
AAGCGGGCGAGGGAGCGTGGTGCCTCCCATTCCGCCTAATTCATCCTCGACGCCTGCAACTCCACCCGTTTCGGCTGCAATTGCAACAAATACACCGTCAACAAAGAGGCCAACAACAATGCCCCAAATCCTGTATGCATAGCCACTACCGACGCAGAGCGAACGGTGTAAATAGCGAGCAGTCCCAAACCGATTTGTGCAAAAGTGATCAATACCGGAACCATCGACAAAATCGAAAGCAATTTATCGCCCTTCGTTTGTGCATAGGAGCGCGACTTCACCGCCGCATAAAGCACGACGAAGAAAATGGCATAACCAAGCACACGATGCCCCATGTGAAGCTGGCCATAAAACCACGATGGCCAAAGTTCAGGACCACACCCAATCAAATCTTCCCCGCACGCAAGACCCGCGCCCATGTGCCGAACAACGCCGCCATAGACCAACTGAATAAGCGTCAAGGTAATAGCAATCAGCATGCCCCACTGTGATTTTTCGAATAAAGGCATGGGCTTAAATTTCGGTGACAAACGAAAAGAAATGCAAACCAAAAGAGCAAAAAACACCATGGCACAAACTAGGTGCAAGGTGGAAACCAAAGCTGACAGATTTAGTAACACGGTAATACCTCCAAGAGTCCCCTGTACAACAACCAACAAGAGAGCGACCAGTGACAGTCTTTTTGTTAAGCGATCAACCAACTTTGAACGCCAACATAAAAACGTTAAAACCAAGACACACATGCCAACCGTGGTGGCAACTAAACGGTGGCCATGTTCGTATAAAACCCCGCCCACCATGTCAGGCAAAAGCTCGCCATTACAGGTGGGGAAAAAATACCAATCCGGACAGGCCATGGATGCCCCCATGGGATTAACCAGTCCGCCAATAACCAATAATAGCCACGTAGCAAGCAAGGTGACTAAGGAAAAATAAAAGGGCCTAGTCATTCGCTATTCGCCTTCTTTGGTGGGATGAAGCAATAAGACAGGCATGTGAGCTTTCTTCGCCACCTGCTCCGCCACCGAACCAAATAACACCCGCGACAACCCACTGCGCCCATGGGAACCAAGCACGATGAGATCAGCTTCAAGCTCATCGGCGGTATCAATAATAACCGTGGCTGTTCGATCCAAGCTATCAATTACTCGCCCCTCGACGACAATCCCACGATTTTTGGTCGCTTCCTCCAACTCTTTCAATTTTAGCCGCCCGCGATCGAGCCGTGCCTGTAAAACGAGCATAAATGAGTGATAAATTTTACCAGTGACGTCGGCACTCGCACCGGCACTTGGGTTTATCACAGGGGCCAGGTGCAACAAAGTAATGCGCGAGGAAAATTTTTCCGCAAGATCACAAGCGGCAAAGACCGCGTGTTCAGCAAGCTTAAAGTCATCATCAGGATCAATGGCAACCGGTACTAAAATATGCTTAGGAGCAAATGACATGGGTGTTATCCATTGGTATGGCCAACTTTTTCGATGCGTTAGCACTTTTCGCCCACTTAACTAATCACCAAATTAAATCTTTGCAATAACGACAAGTTAGGACTATCGATGCGTTTAAGGATGACCTAGAAATAAAAACTAAGTTGTTGATAAGACTTTTGTTTTTTCATAAGTATTTATTTTTCACCACAGTGCTTGACAAGAACACCCAACGATTTATTCTTGTTGATGATTGGTGGGCAAGTGCGCTTGGTCTATTTCGACGTACAACCCCCACTAGTTTTTTTTGGCGAGCACTATTTCGCCCCAAAAAAAACTAACAATCTTTAATATAACAAGGAGTTTAACCATGAAAAAAATAATCTCACTTTTGGCAGTTGCCCTTTTCGCTACAACCTTTGCTGCTGGCTGCGGTAAACCAAAGACTTGCGCAGAAAACAACAACAAAGGCAAAGAAGTTTGCACCAAAGCTGACGGATACGAAGGCGGTCTAGTTTGCCTCTGGACAGGTAAAGACGGCAAAGACGATAGCAAAGAAGGAACCTGCACAGCTAAGCCAGATGTAGATATCTGCAAAGATGCTAATGCTGATCAAGCTACCTGCGACGCTGCTTCCAAAACTCTTGGCGATAAGAAAAAAGTTTGCGCATTCGCAGAAGTAGCTGCTGACGCTGATAAAAAAATTGAAGCCTCAAAGACTTGCACCCTCGGCGACAAGAAGTAATTCTGACTTGATGCTTGAAAAAACGAGTTCTTCGGAGCTCGTTTTTTTTTGGCTTTTTTTTGCAGCTTGCACGTTTATGTTTCTCCACCCTCTCCCTAGCCTCTCCCGCAAGCGGGCGAGGAGTTGTTGTGGCAATAATAATCAACTGCACATAACTAACGTGAACAAACAAGCAAGCAAAACCATCCCCTCGCCCGCTTGCGGGAGAGGCTAGGGAGAGGGTGGAGAAACATAAAGGCAACTTCTCTGATGCCCCTTGTTTCCGTCACTCCATAACACTACATCTCTCCCATTATGGACTTATTAAAATACTATCAATCCGCACTCCTCAGTGCCTTAAAACCAACTCTCCTCGAGTTTAAGCACCCACGTAAAAATTCCATGCTGCGCGTCTGTGCCATCGATCCTCTCATGACCCTGGAAGTTAAAAATGGGCGGCTCTATAAAAATGGCGTCGATGTCGGCGGGGCCTTGGATATTTTTGATTATTTACATGCAGCTCAGAAAGAATCTTCAGCTTTCTTTCCTGCATATTTAGGGTTTTTCACTTATGAATTCGCGAGTTATTTTGATCTCACCGTTCATTCAGGTCCGCGGCGTTTTCCTGATGCGTATTTCCGGCTCTATGAAAAGGGTCTCGTTGTCGACGACGACGACATTATTCATCACGACCCTCTGCCTCACCATGATCTCCCGAATACCCAAAAAGTAGATCTCCAATGCCTCACCCCTGCCCTCACCAAAGAATCTTTTTTAACAGCGGTGGAGATCATAAAAAGCACCATTAAAAATGGGGAGCTCTACCAGTTAAACCTCAGCATGCCTTTTTATTTTGAAAATGCCGATGTCTCCCCCCTCACCCTCTACGGGGCCATGAGAAAACTTAATCCTAGCCCCTTTATGGGCCTCATAGAGCACGATGATTGGGCCATTATCTCTGGCAGCCCCGAGCGATTATTTTCCTACGGCAATCAGCGGCTCAGCGCACGACCGATTGCTGGCACTAAAAAGCGGGGAGGAGATCAAAATAGCGACGATGAAATCATGATGGAGCTCCTTGACTGTCCTAAAGAAAACGCCGAGCACGCGATGCTGGTTGATCTTATGCGCAACGATATCAATCAAGTATCTGAGCCTAAAACGGTGAATGTCGACGAGGATCGCAGCGTCGAATTTTATAGTCATGTGATGCATTTAGTGAGCCAGGTTTCGGGACAGTGTGAACGATCTTTAAAAGAGGTGGTGCAGGCGCTCTTTCCAGGCGGCACCATCACTGGGGCGCCGAAAAAAAGTGTGATGAATGCAATAGCTCTCCTTGAGCATGCGCCTCGTGGCCCCTACACGGGATCTCTGGGATACATCTCGGCGGGCTTTGGCACTGATCTTAATATTTTGATCCGCAGCGTTTTAAAAGCTCAGGAGCGTATGTGGATCAATAGCGGTGCGGGTATTGTCATTGATAGTGATCCTGAGAGTGAATGGCGCGAAGTGCACCGTAAGGCTGGTTTTATAAAAGATATTTTGCAGCATAGTTTAGAAGCCAAGCCCCCTCGAGAAAATAGAATAGGACCTGCTCGACGCCTCAGGACTTTGGATGCCCAAAAGTGCCCAGAAAAACAGCTCCCCCACGTCCTCTTTGTTGAAAATCAAGATTCTTTTAGCTTCAATATTATTGCAGCCCTAAAAAACTTGGGAGCAAAGGTGGCTATTATCGGCCCCGATGAAGAATTTCAGCTCACTGATTTTTCCCACGTCGTGATTGGCCCTGGCCCGGGCAATCCTGAACATTTACCGAAACTTCAGCAATTTATAAAAGTTGTGCTTGAGCAGGGATTGCCAACTTTAGGTATTTGCCTCGGTCACCAGGCCATTGGGCATTATTTTGGGGCGAATATTATGAGGTGCCCGCCGATTCATGGGCAAAGTTTGCCCATTAGGCACAGCGAAGAGCGACTTTTTTATAAACTCAAAAGTCCTACTCATTTCACGCGCTATCATTCCCTGGCCGTGAGCCAAGCCCCAAGCGATTTTCTCGTGGATGGAGTAAGTGAGGATGATTGTATTATGGCGATCAGCCATAAATCATTGCCTATTTTTGGCGTGCAGTTTCATCCGGAGAGTTATTTATCGGAGGATGGCCATGTGCTCCTCAATAACTTCTTAAGGATTAAGTAGCATGGCGTTAATTATTAACGGCGTCAGTGCGTCGGTGGATCAGAAACTTTATTCAACTTTTCACGGGCATAGCGTCTTCACGACGCTTAGATCCAAAAAGGGGTCTTTGGTTTTTTGGCCAGAACATTGGTTGAGGCTAAGCACGCATGCTCAATATTTTGATTTTTCTCTCCCCAAAGAAGATCAAATTCTCGACGTAATTGAGCCTTATTTATTACAAAGTGAGCAGGATCAAAAGATTAGGATCATTATTGGCGCTCAAGGCTATGGAGTGACTCTCGAAGATCTTTCGCCGCCCGACCAAGGAATTTATGAAGGAGTAAAAATAATCCTCTCGAGTATGCAAGTACATCCCCAACTTGCTCGGTTTAAAACGGCTAACTACTTGCCCTATTCCCTTGCTCTAAAAGAAGCTCTGAAAGCCGGAGCATTTGAAGCTTTACTTACCAATAGTGATGGCTTTGTCGTCGATGGCTCCCGCACGAGCCTGATGCTTTTTAAAGGCAATAAACTGGTTCTCCTGGAGGGCGGACTTGTGGGCGTGATGCGAGAGAAGGCGGCAGCTTTTGCTGAGAGCTGCGGCCTTTCGGTAGCGAGAGAAATGCTAGGTTTCAAAGACTTAGATGGCCAGCTTCTCCTCGCTAATTCGCTAATTGGCGTGGTTGCGGTGGGTAGCCCGCTCCACCCTTTTGTTATTAAATTAATCGAGTATTTTCGTCCTTAACTTAGGAGTTTTTAGGATGAATAAATTATTTCTCATTTTAGGTCGCCTCGAAGGCACATCTTTTTTACTGTTAATGTTTCTCGCAATGCCGCTGAAATATTATGCCGCCTGGCCTCTTGGCGTGAAGATATTGGGTCCTTT
>CAYJDW010000145.1:0-5190 GCA_964368985.1 uncultured Myxococcales bacterium
TTTGAAAACCGAGCCTGGTTCTGGTGTCTTGGTGATGAAGGGTCACACTCGCGTTTTCGACACGCTCGCTTAGCTGCAGCTCAACAAAGGCATCTGAATGAAAGTCTAAGAATTCCTTATGAATATAAATGGGCGAAGACAGCACGGCCCATGCAGAGGAGCCATGGTCCTGATCCAAAAAACCTAAGCCATTTTTTATGCGATTGTGCTTACGCCAATCCTCAGTTTGAAAGCTCGCTATTACATCAATGGGATTATGAGATGCGCCATGTCGGCCAACTTTAAAAACTTTTAAGCCTTCTTTTTGCGATAGGATTTCTACTGGTATATCTTCTTCGCTATAGGTCAAATCATCACTCGGATTAAAAGCTATTCTAATGGTGTTATTAAGATCATTTTTTCCGCTTATATAAAGTGCTTCAGGCAGTGTTTTGAAAAAAGTTAATATTTGCTCTTCAAAAGGTATTTCTTGAGCCGATAAATCTCGCCCCCGAATCATGAGCTCTCTCTTCAAGCCATAATCCTCCCAGTGACCATTTCTCTCGTGATTACCCGGCAAATAAATCACTTGAGTGGGATTTTGTTCGAGCAAAATAGATAACAAAATTAAGGCATCGATACTGTAAGGAGATCTATCGATATAATCACCATTAAAAACCAAATATGCATTCGGTTTAATAATTTTAAGGTCATCATTTATGACATTATTTTTTTGGAGATGATTTAAATCTCTTAGCATGGAATGAAAAGCTGCATGTACATCGCCAAATATATAGAGGGACATCGGCTGCTGAGCCTTCAGGTGGAGCACCATGTTGCTCCCATTTTTTAAGCCTGATTTTTTTCTTTTTTCACTGAGTTTTATTAACTGATGGGCGAGAAATCTAGGGCTCCAAGGATCCGGCTGCCCCAAGCCCAAAAATCGAGCGAAACGCCTGGGCCAGCTGGGAAGGCGACTATGACCGAACTGAATAAAATGAGGATCGAGCCAATTATTATCGTCGGTAATTGGGTGTTCGGGCAAAGCTTTGGCATAAGCCGTGATCTCTTTAAGGGTGCTATATTCTTTGATGGGCTTAGGGGCATATATATAATGAATAGTCACCCCAAATACTATGCCTGCGGCCACCGCTGGCAGCAAAAAAAGCCAAATATTTTTCACTACTTTTTTCACGGCTTACTCATGGCAAAAGCAACAATATAGACATCCCAAGGACAAATGCATTAATGCCAACCACCAATATTTTTTTGATATATAATTTTAATCCTCCCAAAAAGATATCAACACTACTCATCATGAAAACCATTAACGCGCCGGTTAATACGAGGAAAAATAAATTATCAGAAACCATCAAATCACCTGATTGTGGTGAAATCTGCTCAATAACAAATCTATAAGCAATAATGGCCGTAATACCTCCGGAAGCGATAGAGATACTCTGAGCCGACTCAGCAGAGAGCGAAAAACACATAACTGAAAAAATCAAAATAATCGGCAATAAAATGGCCAATAAAAACCTGATACCGTAGCGCTCCACCTCAAGGCTAAACTCAGCTACCGGGCGAGAAAATATCAGGCTATCTTCTTGCTCCGATAGCTGGGAACTAGAATAACCGGTTCGAGCGGATTTGGTGCTGAGGCTCCAGCCATAGGGTTTTAAATCAGGGGAAACCACCAAATTGGCTGTCGAGGTTTCAAATAAAACCTGTTCAGGCTCAAGAAAGGGATTGCTCAACATGAGGGTCACGATGTGATCATCAAGGGGAAAATCTTGATAATTTAAGCCTGCATTAAAAGCCACGCGCACTAAGTAGCGCACAATCACTTTATCGTGATTAATGCTTGTATTTGGTTCTGACAAAAAGAGAATATTTCCGCGATCAAATCGAAAACTTTGCAAAGTTTTTAGCGACAAGGCATCAAGGCCCATAGAAAACCATAAGGTACCAGAAAATTCAAAACTATCTTTGGTTACATCGAACTTTTGAAACTGATCAATGTTAAGCCCAACCACAATCCTCTCAGGAAAACCGCCCAATTCTCGCAATTTTTTTGGCGTCACCTGCTCATAGGGAAAGGCTTTATCGGTAGCCCTGAAATAGGTTACTCGTAAATAGAAACTTATTGATAATAAAGCAATATTAGCGACCACTACAAAAAATATAAAATACGGCGATATCTTTTCGCGCCCAGAAGCACTTATTAATTTAGCGGATAAATCACTCATCAAGGCACCATAACACACAGTTTTATTGCCAATTTCAAAACAATAACTGTTGCTAATTTCTATTATATGACGCTCACGGACCTAAATATATTTTTTTTCCTGCGAGACTGGTGTTGATTTTACACACATTAAAATCCCCCGCATAAATCACTCCCCTCATTGGTTTTGCTCCTGGACTTTATTCAACTTATGAGGATGGCTGAATGAAAAAATATGCCAAAGAACGGATCTTGTTTGTGGCCGCCAAGAGGAATCCTTTTGGGACTTATTTGGGGTCTCTTACCAATCTCAGTGCCACCGACCTTGCGGTTCATGCCTCGAAGGCGGCCTTGTTAAGTGCAAGCTTATCGCCGGGCACTATTGAGCAGGTGATTTTTGGAAATGTGTTGCAAAGTGCCAAGGATGCGATTTATCTCGCTCGTCACGTGGGTTTAAAAAGTGAGATTCCGGATTCGGTACCGGCTCTGACGGTCAATCGTTTATGCGGCTCGGGATTTGAAGCGATTATTCAGGGGGCGCGCCTGATTGCGACTGAGGAATGTACTTCGGTGTTGGTGGGAGGAACGGAAAGTTTAAGTCAAGCTCCCCACGTGATTAGAGGGGCGCGCACGGGGCTCGCTTTGGGGCAGGGCAAGCTTGAAGATAGTTTGTGGGAATGTCTTAACGATACCTATGTCAATATGCCCATGGCGATTACCGCCGAAAACCTGGCGGAAAAATATGGTATTAGCCAGGAAGAAGTTGATAATTTTTCGCTGCTTAGTCAAAGTAACTATGCCTCAGCCCTAAAAGCTGGCAAATTTAATGACGAAATAAGTCCCATCGAATGCGGAAGCACCAAAAATCCTAAAACTCTTGCCGCGGATGAACACCCGCGCCCCGGCACCACGCTTGAAGGGCTAAAAAAATTGCCCAAAGTATTTAAAGCTAACGGAGTCATTCATGCGGGAGCGGCATCGGGTATTTGTGATGGAGCGGCGGCTTTGATCATGTGTAGCGAATCTTTTGCTATGAAACATGGCTGTCGTCCGCTTGGTGAGCTGATTGGATTTGGTATTGCGGGCTGTGACCCAAAAATCATGGGTATTGGTCCGGTTCCGGCTATTAAGCAATGTCTTTTAAAAACAGAGCTAAGTCTCGACGATATGCACATGATCGAAGTGAATGAAGCCTTTGCGCCCCAGGTCTTGGCGGTTCAAAAAGAACTTAAAATTCCTCGCGAGAAACTCAATATTCATGGTGGCGCCATTGCTCTTGGGCATCCTTTGGGCGCGTCCGGGGCGAGGATTTCGGCACATCTGCTTCACAGTTTAAAAAACTCAGGCGGGGCTTTGGGATTAGGATCTGCTTGCATCGGCGGCGGTCAAGGCATTGCAGTTCTGATAAAGTCGATGACATAGCAGGAGTGAAGCATGAAGAGTGATCTTATTTACGATTGGAATCTGCACCAAACAAAGAACCCCTACCCGCTGGTTGAATTGTGCGACGAAACGCTGAGAGATGGCTTACAATCGCCTTCTGTGCGTGACCCTGACATTGAACAAAAATACAAGCTGCTCAGCTTAATGGACCGTCTTTCGATCACGATTGCCGACATTGGTTTACCTGGAGCAGGCCCCAGGGCTTTTTCAGACGTATTGGCGCTGGCCAAATATGCTTCTCGCGAGCGCTTGAGCATCAAACTTAACTGTGCCGCGCGTACGCTCAGGAAAGACATTGAGCCGATCGCTCGTATTCAACAAGAAGCAGGTATCGCTATCACTGCTTATTGTTTTTTAGGGACCAGTCCGGTGCGCCAGTTAGTGGAAAATTGGAACCTTGATACGCTTAAAAAAAATGCGGAAGTTGCTCTTAGTTTCGCTATCAAAGAGAATCTTTTGACAGCTTTTGTTACCGAAGATACGACCCGCTCCTGCCCTGAAACGCTAAAGCCCTTATTTGAGCATGCGATTGGGCTTGGCGTTGAGCGCTTGGTTTTATGTGACACGGTGGGCCATGCGACCCCTGACGGTATAAAAGCCTTGGTGAGCTTCACTCAAAAGATCATTGCCCAAAGCGGCGCGTCGGTAAAAATCGATTGGCACGGCCATAACGACCGGGGTCTAGGGGTGTCAAATGCCCTGGCGGCAGCTGAGGCTGGTTGTCAACGTATTCACGCAACAGCACTGGGCATAGGCGAGCGCGTGGGGAATACCGCCATGGATCAACTGATCGTGAACCTGAAATTGCTTGATGCTTATCCTCATGACGTAAGTGACCTCGTGGAATATGTCGAAAGGGCCGGCGAGGCTTGTGGCGTGAGTGTGGCATCTAATTATCCAGTGTGCGGAGTGGATGCTTTTCGTACCGCGACCGGCGTGCACGCTGCAGCGGTGATCAAGGCCAAGAACATGGGTGACGAAATGTTGGCTGATACAATCTATTCTGGCGTCCCTGCTCATTGGTTTGGAAAAAAACAGGCCATCGAAATCGGGCCCATGAGCGGAGCTTCCAATGTTCGGTTTTGGCTAAAAGAACATAAAATCGAGGCGAGTGAAGAGCTCGTTGAAGCAGTTTTACAGTTCGCCAAGGCCCAAAACTTGGTTCTCAGTGACGATCAAGTGAAAAAATTCTTAAGGAGCCTGCCTAAAGGGTGAAATGCATTGCCTTGCTCAACTCTTTGGCTATAGTGCCACAGCTATCTTTGGAGAATACCCATGAATTTTAATGAACTGCTAAAAAAAATTTCGCCTGCTACTTTTACTGAAGTAATGTCTATTGCGCCACGCAAAGTGCGGGAATCACTCTTTTCCCACTACGGGATTAAGGCAAAAAACCGTGGCCTCCTCACTTCGCTTAAAGACAAGAAAGAGGCGCGAGTTAAAAACCTCCACTTAGCGCTTCAGGACGCGAATAGACCTAGGGAACAAGAATTTCTCAAAGAGCTCTTTCGCAACTGGCTTTTTCATCAGCGCCCCCTCCT
>CAYJDW010000146.1:0-5186 GCA_964368985.1 uncultured Myxococcales bacterium
CCTCAACAACTCCTCGCCCGCTTGCGGGAGAGGCTAGGGAGAGGGTGGAGAAACAAACATAAACGTTATTTTTATCGACGAGAATTTCCTATGTTTTCGTTTCTCCACCCTCTCCCCAAGCCCTCTCCCGCAAGCGGGCGAGGGAGCGTGGCGCATACTTTTTGCCTCAAAATCTATTTATGCAACAACACGAATCCCCCAATATGCTCGCTTTTGCTCGCACCCCCTTTAAAAAGTGGGCATATCGTTCGCTTCGCTCTCTTATTAAAAGACTAATGCGCCAAATCCCAGTTCGCCCCAATACCAAATTCAACTTTCAGATCGATAGCGAGCCCATGGCCCCGGCTCATGATATGGGCTATTTTTTCGGCAATCATCGGCGCGTCTGCCGCTGGTGCTTCGATTACCAACTCATCGTGAACTTGCATAATCAAATGCGAATCGGGGAAGGCTCGTAAAAATTGGTCGGTGTCGATCATGGCTTTTTTGATAATGTCGGCGGCAGTTCCTTGAATAGGCGTGTTGATGGCCAAGCGTTCTCCTCGACTAATGAGCATTTTATTTTTTGAAGCCAGATCGGGGACGGCGCGTTTTCGGCCAAAGAGAGTGCGAACGGTTTGGGTCTTTTTAGCCTCGGCGAGGACTCTTTCTTTCCATCTTAAAATGCCGGCATATTTAACAAAATATTTATTGAGATATTTGCCTGCTTCATCGCGAGAAATATTGAGAGTAGCGGCGAGCTTATGTTGTCCCATGCCATAAAGCAGGCCAAAGTTGATGGTTTTGGCGGCGTTTCGTTGCTCTTTGGTGACATCACTGGGTGCCACATCGAATATTTCGCTGGCAGTTCTTCGGTGCACGTCCTCATTTTTTGCGAAGGAATCGAGCAATACGGCATCCTGACTCGCCAAGGCTAAAAGGCGTAATTCCACCTGAGAATAATCAAGGGAAATTATTACTTTGCCGGGCTCAGCAATAAAAGCTTGGCGGACCCGCCGGCCCCCTGGACTGCGAATAGGAATGTTTTGTAAGTTTGGATCGCTCGAGGAAAGACGACCAGTCGCTGTTACAAATTGATTATAAGACGTATGAAGACGCCCGCTGCGCTCATTAATAAGGCCGGGTAAAATATCCACGTAGGTATTGATCAGTTTTGAGCACATGCGATGCTCAAGCAATAGCTTTGGAAGAGGGTGAGTGTTTGCGAGCTTTTCTAAAACTGAAACATCGGTGGATAACCCAGTCTTGGTTTTCTTAACCGCATTAAGGCCCAAACGTTCAAATAATACTTCCCCCACTTGCTTTGGGCTTGCGAGATTAAATTCCCCGCCGGCGAGCGTATGGGCCTCGCGTTCAAGTTCACCTAAACGCTTTCTTAGCTCGCCTTGAAGGTTTTTGAGATGATTAGTGTCAAGTTTAACACCGTGGATTTCCATGCGAGCGAGTACTTCTTCTAAGGGAAGTTCCAGTTCGGAATAGAGTTTAGCGACGTGTTCTTCTTCAACTTTTTTTAATAACAATTTCTCAAGACGCAAAGCGATGTCAGCATCTTCAGCCGAATATTCAGTTGCTTTATTGAGTTCCACCTCGCTAAATGAAATGGCAGATTTTTTTTCGCCGCACACATCTTCATATTTAATGGGCTCATGGTGAAGATATTTTGCACTTAAATCATGAAGATTATGTTTCTCAGTGTCTTGATGAAGCAAATAGCTTTCAAGCATTGGATCGCCGCTAATAGTAAGTTTCCCGTAGCCATTGAGCCATAAAACTTTGTGATGATATTTGGCATCTTGTGCGATAAAAGTTTTTTCCGGATTAGCCAAAAGAGCGCTAATTTTTTGTTTTAAAATGCCCGAGTCAATTTGGTGGGGAACGGCTTCGGGTTGATGATGCACAGGAATATAGGCAGCATTATTTTCACCCCAAGCGAGAGAAATACCTATGAGACGCGCTTTCATTGCATCGGTGCTATCAGCCTCGGTGGCAAGGGCGATTTTCTTTACCGGTTTAATGTCTGTCAGCAGCTTTTCTAACTGCTCTACCGTGCAGATAGAGCGATAGTTGGAGCGATCTACTGACGAGGCTGCAGGTTTTAGGGGGCTCGTGGCGGGCAAATCAGTGAAAATTTGTTTGTCATTGAGAAGGCGGAAAAAATCCAGCTCGGTAAATAACTCACGAGTTTTTACTTGATCGATACCATCGTAGCGAAGATCGCTCATGTGGCAATCGATGGCCACATCACGATCGATTGTGACAAGTTTTTTGGATAAAAGTGCCATTGTATGGCCATCAATTAATTTTTCTCGACGAGAATTTTGCTTAACCAAAGGCGCCATTTCGAGAATTTTTTCCAAAGGGCCAAACTCTTCGATCAATTCCACTGCGGTCTTTTTACCAATGCCGGCGATGCCAGGAATATTGTCGGAACTATCGCCCGCCAAAGCGAGCATATCCACAACCTGATGAGGCCAAACGCCGAGTTGGTTTTTTACCTCTTGAGCATCGATCAATTCTTCCAAACCATTTCTTGCAGCTCTCAGCTCATCGAGGAGATAAGTTTCGTCATCCACCAGTTGCATGAGATCTTTATCGCCCGTGACAATTACCACTTCGTGGCCAAGCGCTCGATATTGTTTGGCCACCGTGCCAATCAGATCGTCAGCTTCAAAGCCTGGCATGGTCAAACGCTTGATATTAAAGGCATCGACAACTTGATGAATTAAATCAAACTGAGGAACCAAATCTTTTGGTGCTTCGGGGCGATTAGCTTTGTAGCCGTCATAAATTTGGTGGCGAAAGGTCGGTTCTTTGCGATCAAAAGCGATGGCCAATAATTTGGGTTTATGCTCGCGCAAAAGTTTTAAGAGCATGGTGGTGAAGCCATAGACCGCGTTGGTAGGCACGCCTTTTTTTGATTGAAGGGAGCGAACCGCGAAATAGGCGCGAAATATATAGCCTGAGCCATCGATTAAATAGACGGTATTATTATCAAGTTTAGCTTTTGCCACTGCATATTCCTTTTTTTAATTCTTAAATCAGATAACATGGCCTGCTTTAGTTGACAAAGCCGTCTCTTTGGGCTTTTTAGGGAACTCGTATGCGAAAGAAAGTCCAGAAAATTCAAAGGCATAGAGAAAAATCTAGGAGCTAATAGTGAAGAAAACCCGCTTTAATGGCCGCTTAGTGATGGTTGGTTTTGGCAGTATTGGCCAGGGCTGTTTTTCCTTGTTGTTAAAGCATTTAAGTATTGAACCCCGAGATATTATTGTTTTGAGCGCTCATTCAGCAGGCCGTGACTTGGCTGAAAGCTGTGGCGCGACTTTTCGTTTATGCTCACTCACTCCTGAAAATTATCGAGAAGTATTAGATCCTTTGTTAAAGCGCGGGGATTTCCTCCTCAATCTTTCGGTGGATGTTTCTTCCGTTGCCCTCGTGAAGCTTGCCAATGAGAAAGGCGCTCTTTACCTCGACACTTGCATTGAACCGTGGGCTGGTGCTTATACCGATAAGACCTTAACTATTTCTGAACGCTCGAATTATGCTTTGCGAGAATCGGCATTGGCTTTGCGAAGATCTTTAGGACCAGGCCCCACCGCCGTTATGGCGCACGGGGCTAATCCAGGAATGATTTCTCATTTTGTTAAACAAGCTTTGCTGAATTTGGCGAGTGATCTGAACCAAAGCACCCATAAGCCAAGCACTCGCGCAGAGTGGGGGGCCTTGGCTTCGTTGCTTGGTATTAAAGTAATTCACATTGCCGAACGGGATACTCAAGTTGCTGCACATCCTAAAAAGCCCAAGGAATTTGTTAACACTTGGTCGATTGAAGGTTTTTTGAGCGAGGGGTTTCAGCCCGCCGAGCTCGGCTTTGGCAGTCATGAAAAAGCTCTGCCTCTCGATGGTCATCGCCATGAGAGCGGTTGCGATGCAGCGATTTATTTGGATCGCCCGGGGGCCTCCACGCGTGTGCGGACTTGGACGCCGCTCGCAGGGCCCATCATTGGTTTTTTGATCACGCACAACGAGGCTATTTCCATCGCGGATTATCTTTCGCTCCATCAAGACGGCAAGCTCACCTATCGCCCCACGGTGCATTACGCGTATCACCCGTGTAATGACGCGGTGCTTTCCATCCATGAACTCGCAGGCCGCAACTGGCGAGCGCAGGATGAACATCGTTTGCTGATGGATGAAATTGTCTCTGGCAGCGACGAGCTTGGGGTTTTGCTCATGGGCCATAAAAAACAGGCCTATTGGTTAGGCTCGCGCTTGTTCATTGAACAAGCGCGAGCCTTGGCGCCCAATAATAACGCGACCTCTCTGCAAGTGTCAGCCTCTGTGCTCGCGGGCATGGTGTGGGCCATTAATAATCCTGATCGTGGAGTGGTAGAAGCGGAAGACATGGATCACGACGAAGTTATTGCCGTGGCTCAGCCTTATTTGGGAGAAGTGGTGGGAGTTTACGGTGATTTCTCGCCAGTTAATGACCGCGGCCAATTATTTCCTGAGGCCATCGATGAGGAATGCCCTTGGCAATTTAATAATTTCCGAGTGTTTTAATAGCTTTCATTATAAACCTTTTCTAAACCCTTGAGAGATGATTTATTGGGTGTGAAATTATGAGAATATGTCTGTACTATTTTTATTTTAATCGCTGACAGAAATTTTTAGCTATTTATTTAATGATTAAAAAACGTGTGTCATGTATTGTTTTGCGTGTTAATAAAATACTATTTTTATCTGCTTTTAAGTTTTGCTTGAGTAATTAAGTTAATCTGATATGCCATTTATTTCTAATTTTTTCTTATTCCGGGATCTTAATAATGTCGCAGGCTAGGTAATTAAAATGAATAAAAAAATAATCCTATTCGTCTTAGTATCTTTCATACATATTTCTTCTTATAGCGCATTTTTTCCTAATGCAAATGAGGAAATAATCCGTGCGGATTTCCAGCAAAAATTAATAAAGTTAATTGATATTTCAGAACTGCGCTACGCCTATAGTTTTGAGTTGGCTCGAGAAAAGTGTGGACCTTTGGCGGACAATATTCATTTTGGCCCTGAGAAAATGCCTCGTTGGATTAAAATGCTGCTTTTTGCTACCATAGCAATCGATTTAGAGGATGATGAAAGAAATCCTTTTCTCTATCCCGAGTTTTTTAACAGGCCTCTGGGAAAAGCGA
>CAYJDW010000147.1:0-5122 GCA_964368985.1 uncultured Myxococcales bacterium
CTTTCTAGGGCGAAAATTCTACTTTTGAAGACACTTATTTTTTGGGGGGATTACCAAATCAAGCCAAAGCTTGAATAACTTTTACAAATTTTTAAATATCAGGCTTGCTCAGGAATTTCTTAAATCACAAGTTCTTTGGGATTATGTAGAAGGAGCGCGCCAACAAGCTATTGGCACCGTATATGAGGGGTATAGGAACCACAAACGGGCTTTTTCAAATTCGCCCGGGTACCCAAGCCTAATATTTGGCCCCAAAACATCAACCAGTTGCTGACAAGAGTGACATAATAAGCATTATGGGTCCGGCTGCGCGAATAGAACCTGGGCCAAAGTCATTTTGGGCAAAGTATTACCAAGGCTCGGTAAAAATAATAGAAATTATTACCACATGATGGAGTCTGTAAATAATTCTGTGTAAGTCCGCCCCTGCGTGACGCCCCGCGGCTTGCCCCTTTGGGATTACGTAATTACACAGAATTATTTACAGACTCCTGTTTTCAAACTACCCCCTACAGAGTAGGTCAAGTTAGCTATTGCTGCTTGTCATCAACCTATTTTCTTGCTGACTTGGAAGGCACTTTAGGGATTTTTTTAGACTTACAGCTAATAACTTTTGAACAATTTCTTGTTCACCTTGCCAAAATTTCAACAATTCTATATTGCCGGCTTTGCAAGTTATTTCTCTATAATCGCGCCATACTTCAATAAGAGCTGCTCCATTTCAACAGACGGAGCAAGCATAATAGGTGTATCGCCGGCCTTATTTTTTATATTTGGACTGAGGCCTTCTTTCAATAACAAAGCCATTATTTCTTGGAACTGTTCTTTGAGTTTTAGTTCCTCGGGGTCCTTTCCGTTAAAATTTATTGATTGGCAAATTGCATGAAGATAAGTATTACCTTTGCTATCTATAGCAAATATATCGGCGCCTTTATTTAGTAAAAATATTACCGCTTCGGGTGATAGATTTCGTATAGAATAATGAAGAAAAGTCGAATCAACATGTGTGATAGCACTACTACCCTTCATATTGAGCATCTCAAATTTAAATCTACAATTAATATCTGCCTTATTTTCTAAAAATATCGATGCTAGATCAAACTTTTTGCAACTTACTGCCTTAAAAAATATATGCTCAGAACCATTAAAATTGATTTTTAACTCCATCAATTTCTTAGCAATTTCTATATGATTCTTATTAAAAGATTCTTCTTTACAAATGATTTCCAAACAATTTTCTGCTAGAGGAATATATGAAGAGTCATAGTTTCTCTCTAATAACTTTAGAACACTTATCACCCGTTTAAAACCTTTTTGGTTCTCATTATTTAAAGATTGTTTAAGCGCGATCGCACAATAATTATATAGGTTTTGTAATTCAGATAACAAATATTCAGGTTCAATAAGGCCGCTCTTAATAATATATTTTAAGGAAACATAAGAGCGTTCGGCTTTGGAATTTCCATCGTTTAAATTTCCTGTAACTTGAATGAAGGCTTTCTGTAGAAAAGGCTTTAATGCGATACGCAGAGAGTTATCTTTAGGTAAGTTTGAGCCGTGCCTTACAAGGATTGCCGCTATTTTAGTTTTCGAAGCTGGATTAGTGGAGGCCTCTAAACATTCCATAGGGCTTAGGCCTTCGTTATTTAACTCGTTGATATTTACCAGGGTTCTAGAAAGCAGTTTTTTTACTTCCTTGTCATTGCCACTCGAGCACGCTTGATGGAGGGGAAATACTGCAATTTTCTTAGGGGCAGGGGCTTCATTAGGGAAATCTTCATTTGCAGGTCGCTTCTTACCTATGTTACTAATGTTATTTTCATCCATTGCTAGCAAAAAAGGTGCGTGAAGCGTGATTGCAAAAAATATAATTTTACTCACTATTAAGCTCCTATTATAATATAGTATGTGTTTCTATGTTAACCAATGTAAAATATCAATAGACTGATCTTGCCCCGACTTAGCGGACACAGGGATTCCAAGTTTTCCAGTTATGCGCACTCCATTTCATATGGCGTTTTATAGTCAATAGATGAAGGTATTCTTTTCATATTATAATAACTTTCTATACAGCTAAATATCTCCTGTTTAGCCTGGTCTCTAATTATAAAAGTTTGCCCCTGAAACAACTCCACTTTTAGCGTATGAAAAAAGCTTTCAGAGGTAGCGTTATCCCAACAGTTTCCTTTGCGATTCATCGAACCCACTAAACTATTTTGTTTTAAAATATTTCGATAT
The DNA here is from genome assembly GCA_964368985.1 of uncultured Myxococcales bacterium. GTDB lineage: Bacteria > Myxococcota > UBA727 > UBA727 > JABDBI01. Next base: position 2,239 of record CAYJDW010000147.1, read on the forward strand.
GCCTCAGAGCAATATTGGCGGCCTCGATCTGAATGAACGATTACTTTTTTAGGAAACCGCCTTCTAAAAAGCGCCAGGGTTAATGAGTCACAAGCTAAATCTTTTTTAAGATGTTTCGACATTGACCAACCGATTACAGCCCTGGAAAATAAATCAAGCACTACACAAAGGTAGAGCGGGTATAGGAACCACAAACGGGCTTTTTCAAATTCGCCCGGGTACCCAAGCCTAATATTTGGCCCCAAAACATCAACCAGTTGCTGACAAGAGTGACATAATAAGCATTATGGGTCCGGCTGCGCGAATAGAACCTGGGCCAAAGTCATTTTGGGGGCTCAATTGGCTCCAAAATCAGGATTTTGGGCAAAGTATTACCAAGGCTCGGATTTTATGGCGAGATTAGCTGAACGAATTGAAACCAGTAAAAGCGCGCTGTCGGCTCTCAATGAGGCGCTTGAGTTGCCTTTTAATAAAATTGTTCAAGATGCAACTATCCAAGCGGGCAAGAAATTGATTCACGATTCTGGGACGGCACCGAGCCGTCCCCTACAAGTTCAGATAATAGCTAAACATTTCATTTAAAAAATCCTGAAAACGAGAACAATTTTCATTAGTTTTAGCTTATTAGCTATTTTATATAATTAAAGTTAATCAAACTGTAACGTTAAACTGCTTATACAATTTTTGCAGTTTTTGCTCCAAACCCATCATCGGTATATGTAGCTTCGCGAACAAAAGCCCTACCCAAGACTATCTGGTCGTTTCACGACGGATACCAAATTTATCGAGCCTGAAACTCTTCTTTAGTAAGTTCCTGCAAGGTGAAAAAAGTGGGATCTACCAGAGCCCGAATTTTCGCTTGATCTTGCGCCCCATAGCCATGGATATAGACTTTTATCTTGTTATATCCCTTAACTATCTGAGCAACTTTTTTGAAAGAATTCGCCATGACTGAAGCCGGATTATTAAAAGCTCCCTGACCGACGAGCGTAAAATGCACAGGAACTTCCCCGCCTGTACTAACGCTTCTAATCACCGCAAGCTTGGCAATAGCCTCGTATTGGGCTGATACTAATTCATCACATAATTGCGCTCCAAAGGAGCCTGCAGCTGGTGAGGGAGCGCCTTGATAGGAAGGCGCTGCCGAAAAAACCTGCAGCTGATTGGCGCCCGAGGCTTCACATGTCGCCCATTGAGGGAGGATAGTCATTTTTTTAAGATTAGCTTTTATGTGCGTCAATAAATTGTTCTGCTCAGCATCGCTTATTTTATGGGGTTCAAAATAGCCATTCGTATAATAGGCAGAAACATCGCCGCTCAAAACATTGTGCAAAGCGTGCAAAAGTTTTCCTTCCCCTTCAAGCGCAGTTCGGTGAAGAGCCGCCGCCGCGGCTTCAATAGAGCCCTGAGGGCCCTGCGTGTAATCTCCTAAATAATTCAGCACATTTGTTTTCGATGTGGAGGGAGATTCCAAAAAGTTGAACTGGCTAGCGAGTTGTAGAATGGCATTTTTTCCTTGGGGATAATCATGCAAATAATTCACGCTGAGGCCTTTCACCAAGAAAAAGGTTGGCAGTGTTGCTGCGCTTTCTGGAGGAGTTTTTGTCTTCGCGGCAAGAAAAGCTTCATCGATAGACAAGAGATTCCAGGTGGGAAGAGCTGGCGCATTTTTTAGCTCCCCAACAATCTGCGCCTCGGACTTGCCAAAAGTGTCCTGAATCCAGTCGCTTGTGCGTCCGCCGCCGGTTGCATTAGTATTCTTGGCGTGCTCACGAGTTGCTAAAAGAGGTGGTTTTTTATAATTTTCTATTCCTTTTTGAGCGAGATCAAATACCTTTGAATCCACTCTAAAGGCTTCTAAATAACTTGTTAAATTTTCGGATTCACTAAGTTTGCTAAGGCAGGCATTTTGGCGCCATTCACACCTTCCATGCGCCATAATGGCCTGCACACATTGTTGCTGAGTAAGACCATCACAACGATTTAAATCAGGAGAAGGATTTACAAAAATTTCACATATTTTGCCGTCCCACGAACACTTTTGCCCGATCAAAGCTTCTGACTGATGGCAATCAGTTGCGCTGAGATCCTTGCAGTTTTTTTGGGGAAGAGTTTGGGTAGGGTTTAATGAAGTTTGGGTAGGGTTTAAAGAAGGCGTGGGAGCATTATTACAGCCGCTCAATAAGACCATACCTAACATTGCAAAAATAATCTTTAAAATACCCACGTTTTCTCCCTAAGATAATTAAATGTGAGAATCGGCGAACGCCGCATTCCTCTGCAATAAATTGCAATCAGCACTTCGTGCAAAATACTTTCTATAATCGTTACCGAAAAGCAATTTGGCGGTCTCGCTAACATTATTATAAACATGTCGTTTAACATAGCTCATCACTTCTTCAATATCCTTGGGATCCTTCGCCATGATTTTCTTTAGCAGATAAATGACACCAAAGCGGATATTATAATCCTGCACATTTAAGCATTTAATTAAACCTTCTATAATTACATTATTATTTACTATCTGATCAGCAACATAGGAAACATTTTCTGCAAATGCTTCGAGCACTCTGAGAATCTCTATGACTCCTTGTCCGTGCGCATCATTTAAACAATTAATTAAGGGTATAGGAACCACAAACGGGCTTTTTCAAATTCGCCCGGGTACCCAAGCCTAATATTTGGCCCCAAAACATCAACCAGTTGCTGACAAGAGTGACATAATAAGCATTATGGGTCCGGCTGCGCGAATAGAACCTGGGCCAAAGTCATTTTGGGGGCTCAATTGGCTCCAAAATCAGGATTTTGGGCAAAGTATTACCAAGGCTCGGTGGATGAATATCAAGACACCAACGCTATTCAATCAAATATTGTTCACATCCTA
>CAYJDW010000148.1:0-5046 GCA_964368985.1 uncultured Myxococcales bacterium
AACAGCTCTGGCTTATGAGCATCTTTGCCCGCATGATCACGGGTAATATAATCAAGGTGGGCTTTTATCTTTTCCTTAAAACCATCGCCATTATTTTTTACATAACGCGCTTTAATAACGACGTTTCTACTATATAAATCCCCATCCTTAACATAAACGCCTCGGGCGCCCATCGAATACAGGCCGCCACGAGCTTCTTGTATTCTTTTATGACTTTTCTGATGGCCTTTTATTTTAGATACTGCTTTTCGCATCTTGCTGGCCAGGCGAGACTCTTCAATGTCCGTTTTTAGCGGCACTCTTTTTAGGAGTCTCTCCATGATCATCGATTGCACTGACTCACCATTTTCTTTAGCACTTACCAATTAATTCTATCATGATTTGTCGTCGAAACTACTAGCTTTTTTTCATTTTCATATCACTTTTTTTAGGGTTTAATTGAGCCAATGGAAAGCTAGAATAGCTTTGCTTTATCTTGCCTTAAACATATTTTATTTTTTATTCGTTTTATGGTTATTTTAGTCAATTTTCCATTCTAGGGCGAGCTCAACTTGGGCGATTACCTGCTCTCTTTTGATGGGACCAAAGTACCGACTATCGTATGAATTTGGGTGTTCTCCTAAAACCAGGAGTTCATCTTTTTTTAGGGTTTGGCAGAGGGACTCTGTTGGCAAATTACCTTGGTATTTTGCAATACTTTTTTGTGCTACAGGAAAGCCATTGACCCACAGGGTGTTCTCAAAATCGAGGCAATATTCGTGCCCCTCATAGCCAGCAATATATTTTAATAAATTATAATTTCTCTCTTTATAAGAAAAAACTATGATGTCTCCTATTTTAAATTTATCTGATGATATTTTTACATATATACCAGTAGGCATACTGACGGTTCGGTTGAGAAATATAACTTGGCCAAAATATTCGAGACTAGGCAAAAAGATCAGCGCAATAATAGTCAAAAGGGCCCAACCCTTCTTAAAGTTCTTTCGCTTTTTCAATCAGCTCACCAACAAAAAAATCGGCATTCATTTTTGTATCTAATAAACAGTCAAGTCGATAATAATGAGACACTTGAATTTGCGATAGATTAACCTTATTTTTTTCTAATTTTTCCAAGATTTTCTTAAGATTTATAGATGCTGTATTGGAAGTTGTTTGTACCAAAATTTCAGCCCCTGGAGAAATACCCGGAATGATGCCACCCCTCTCTCCAGCTAAACATGACTTCAGTACAAATAGGTGGTGGAATTTTTCAAAATCTTTCCCCATCGATTCATAGCCGAACCCAAAAATACTATTCGGCAAAAATGTATAATCAAAAGCATTGATAATACTTTTATCGTCATATTTTTTTGCCGGAATTTTATTGTGATATTCACCAAATAAAAGTTCAAACTTTAACGATTTTGGTTTTTCAAAAGTGCTCGCGGTAGTACAATTTTCACCACCGCCTGATTCAGAATTTTCGGAGCGATAAGATGAAATCATTGCTAGCAATCCTTCTCGTATTTTTTATCATCAGCCCCGTCATGGCTGAAGAAAATCTTGATCCTAATAGTGAAGTTATCCTACCCGCCTCTCCGCCACAAAAAGTTTTTAGTCGTTACCAAAGCGATTTTGATTTTCACCACGACCGAGGTTTTTACTTTTCAACCCTTCTCGGACCTCAATGGAACTACTCCATCGATAAGCCCAATGCCAAAGGCGTGCGTTTTGGGGGCAAGGTGAATACCGGCTTCTTTGTCGCCAATGGCTGTGCTTTGTTTGGATCGGTATGGGGAAATTTTCTAGAGGCTGCGAGCTTAATCGCTGGCGGCCCTGGTGTCAGCTTTTTATTCGATTCAACTAACATTGGCATCGACTTTAGCTTGGGAGTAGGCCGGGCTTTTAATCCCATTCAACGAAATGACATCAATGATTTTGCTGAAACGGTTTTGGCTGCCCATTTAGCAGTTGGCAAATATTGGTGGCTTTCTGGTAAAACGAGCCTGGGAGTATCTCTTTCATCTGGGGTTCATGGTTTGACGCTCACGGAAGGAAAGCTGAGCTCCTTTGGCTGGAATGTCGGGCTGGGGCTCGCGTTTTTGTTTGGATGAGCAACGATCAGCGATTTCCAAAACATTTCCAGATGTATCTAAAGAACAAAATTTCAAAAAAAATGAATGACTTAGCTAAAATACGCCTCCAATTAACAAAACATTCGAGAGACATATGAAAATTTACCTGTCAATAATATTATTTTTTATCTCACTATTATTCATTTACTCTTCAGCAGCGATTTCTGATATATTGATCCAAAAAAAACCAGTAAGCGACGCCGTAGAAGAAGAAATATCGATGATGATATGGTTCGATGAAGAGAGAATTATTTTTTCAAATTGTCCTATCGATTTTCCAACAAGAACAGCGTGCCGAGTCACTATTAAAAAGGGCCTCGATCATGTTTTATCGGTTGCGCACGAAGACCTCCAAAAATACTTAATATGGACACAATATAGCCTTGAGGGAGAGAGAAACGCGCTTCTGGAACAGCATTCAGAAATCCAAACGCGAAAAATGGAAATCCAGAAACTGAGTGAAAAGATCCCAGTTCTTCATCAAACGCTGGAAAGAGAACAATATCAGCTTAGAGATAAATTCGAGGATCTAGAAAAAAAATCCGCAATAAAAAATGCATTAGCTCTCCAACTAGAAGCGATCTTAAAGCGTTTGGCAAATGATCCTCACAACGATCTTTTGAAACAACAAATGGATAGAATTTCTAATTCCTTGACAGAAATTAATGCGAACTTGGAAAACCTTAGAAATGAAGCTACTTCTCTAGAAGAAAAAGTGGTAACAATTGAGACAAAGATAAATGAGACTCAACAAACAATATCTAAAATTGAAGATGAACTTTCGGAGCTAAGAAAAACTCTGGTAGTAGACTCCCGTCTAATTAGGCTTTATCAGCGACGGAAAAAGGTTCTCCAAGATGCGCAAACAAAGTACGAGTACGTTATTTCTCTTATAAAGGATGAAAATATCCCATACTCTATTAAGGACTTGGATGCGCCTTCCCGAGAACTAGTAGAAATAATTTCACGGGGGCAGCCGAGCTGGTACTTCTAGCAAAAATGCGTCACCTCCTATTCATGGCTTCTGTCGCAAAAATTGCCTCGCCCGGTTGAAGTCATAAATTGCGGTTAAAGCTTTTTTTGCAATGAACTTCAAGAATCGCCATTTTGAAAAAGCAAATGATTTTACTCCGTGTTCGTTGTTATTTTTCCTATCCATTGAGCCTACGCCATATCAAAGAAATGATGGCAGCACGTGGCCTTTCGGCAGACCACTCGACTATTAATCGAGGGGTTTTGAAATATGCGCCGCTTCTTGAAGTCGAGGGGTGGGAAACATCGCAGACCAGTTTCAGGAAGCTGACGTCTGGATGAAACCTAAATGAAGGTAAAGGGCGAATGGAAATATCTCTATCGGGCGGTTGATAAAAATGGACCATCGATTTCTTGCTCACTACCAAACGCGATAAAGACGCAGCAAACCCTCTAATTTTTCAATGATTCAGATCCGCCCTCGTTCTAATCAAATGATTCGCCCCCCACGGAATAGCATATTCATTCGCCACATCAGTTTGGTTGAAGTCCCTGGTAATCAAGCTAAGCCCATCAACAACCGCATCAAATCCATTGCTCTTTTTTCTGAACTCAACCTTTAGCTCACTCCACTGCCAGCCTGGCCGGACATTGACAAAATCGGCAAGCTTAATTTTCGCCAAAACAGTCTCATGTTGATTTATCACTATCGCTGATTCTCGAGGAACTATAACAGATCCGGTTTGATTTTTAGCCAAGTCATATTCCACGTATTCGATCTCAATTTTTTCCAGAGGAATTTCAAAATAGGTTTCATTCAATTTCACTCGAATCGATTTTTTTAATTCAAGTTTCGCCGAAATCGCCTGGGAATCGGAATTAAAGATAATAGCGTGCCCCAATACAATTCCCTTAATAAGAAGATCGCCAAACAACACAGAGCTGCTTTGAGGAGCTCCTGCGGCATCGTCCGGTCTTCGGTGTGCATCATAACGCATTGAATTCATGTCCACGCTAATAGGTGGCGAAAGCAATTCAATTGAAAACTGGACTTTATGATTACTTGCATTGCCAGCTTGATCTATCGCCCAGATACTTAGGCAATAGGTTTGAGCATTATTTAGATTACCCACAATAGGAATTTCATAAGCTCCCTCCTTGCCTACAGATTGTTGATTCGCCTGCTCGAGCAAAGCACATTCGTTGCCAAAAGCGTATTTCACTTCTGAGATGCCAACATCATCGCTAACCTGCACCGTATAGCTCGGAGCAGTTTCGATATCACCAACACGACTCAACCATCTCGAAATAATAGGAGTCTTGCGCCAATCAATGGAAGTAGGACTTCCTACCGGCTCAACCTTATAACTAGGGGTCTGCTCATCCTCTATAAAACTAACTTTATAAGCCGTTGTCTCCTGTAGATAGGATTTCTGTGGCACTCCCTCGACAGCACCTCGGATTATCGGAGGCTTATCAATTGGTTTTGGTTTCTCTATTTCAGGAAATAGTTCCGGTTGAGTTTCCGTTGCAACGGAATCTATCAAGGATCCTGGTTTTTCAAGTTCAGTTTTACTATCTGATTTGAGTTTATCCTGTTGTTGTAGATGTTGTGAATAAACACGAATAGCCTCAGACAAATTCCTCCTCATCGTATAGCTATCGAGCCTAATGTGATGATTATTTCCGACATAAACCGATGCAGCCGCAGCATTCCGACCATCAAAAATTCTGTCCGATAAATCTTCGATTAGAGCTACCACTAAATCCATGACACTAATTACGACGCCCTTTTGTGCGAGACGAACGCTAAATTCTTTGGCGATTTGAGCTAAACCTCCGTGTGCCAAATGCATCGTTGATCGTGGCTCATCGACTTGAAGAGTGTCTTTCTCAATATCAAAAAATTCTTGACGCCGGATGTTTAAAAACTCAGTCGACTTGCCCGTCAAAAAAT
>CAYJDW010000149.1:0-5014 GCA_964368985.1 uncultured Myxococcales bacterium
GCCATATACCTGCTTGGACCAATCAAAGTGGAAGATCTAACTATTCAACTTCAGATTGCCAAAACTTTAAAGTATGAAGATGCAGATATTCGCAAAGCTGCAGCAAAAATACTTAAAAAAATCAAACCCCAGAATGGTACTGTGCAGCTCACGATTGTCGAAGCTTTAATAAATAGCCATTGGGATGTTCGCAAAAATGCAGCACGATTATTGGGGGCAATCAACCTGGAGAACGATGCAATTCAGAATAAGATTGCCGAAGCTTTAAGCAATACCCATTGGGATGTTCGCCAAGATGCAGCAAGCTTACTTGGAGAAATCAGGCCAACCAATAGTGAGATCCATTTAAAGCTCGCTTTAGCATTAAAGGATACCAGTTGGCGTGTTCGTTTAGCTGCGGCAAAAGCACTTGGAGCAATCAATTCGGAAAATAGCAGTATTAAGTTTAAGCTTGCCGCAGCCTTAAAAGATGAAAATCCGCAGGTTAGAGAAGCTGCAGATGAGGCACTTCAATAAATCTTAGTGCTAGTAGGTTTTTTCCAGTGAGAAATATATTGCGCAATAAAAGGTCTGAACCCTTCGCGGGTTCAGATAAAAAAATATTAAAAGATAAGAGCCTTTGTTTCTCTTATATATTCAACACTTGCTCTAAAGCACGTCCAATTTGTTCTAGAGCTGTTCCCAAAGCGCTCGCTTTATCACCGCCAGCTTGAGCAAAATCAGGCCGACCACCGCCTTTGCCGCCCACGAGGGGGGCCGCTTCAGAGACTAGTTTACCCGCATGAACTTTAGCGCTGAGATCTTTGGTGGCCGCTACTAAAATGATGCATTTATTATCGGCCTGCTTCATGCCTAAGGCCACAACACCGCTGCCGATGGCGTCGCGAATGAGGTCGGCATAGGTGCGAAGATCATTAGCGTCGCTGAGGTTCTCCACTACTTGAGCCACGAAACGATAGGGGCCGATTAAACTTGCCCCTGCCGCAGCGGCTTGAGCTTGGTCTTTGAGTGAACTGTTGGTTTGCGATTTTAATGCTTGCTCGGCTTTTTTCGCTTGCACTATTAACTGCTCAACGCGATCGGGTAAATCAGAAGATTTTACACCGAGTTTTCTGCTTAAGTTTTTTAAAATACCATCATTAGTCCGAGCAAAGGCCAGAGCACCTTCACCAGTGACGGCTTCCATCCGCCGAATCCCTTGTGCCAAGGGACCTTCGTTGGTGATGCGAAATGACCCGATGTCGCCGGTGCGTGAGCAGTGAGTACCGCCACACAATTCGATGGAATGAGAGCCCATGTCGAGCACCCGCACGGCGGCTTCATATTTTTCCCCAAAGAGGGCAAGGGCGCCGTGAGCCTTGGCTTCATCCATGGTCATGATCTTGGTCTTCGCTTCCTCATTGAGCAAAATCCATTGATTGACCAGGCTTTCCACCTCATCCAGCTCTGCTGAGGTCATTGCTTCAAAGTGAGAAAAGTCAAAACGTAAACGATCGGGTGCCACCAGTGAGCCTTTTTGCACCACATGGCTGCCTAAAACTTTTCTTAAAGCTGCGTGCAAAAGATGGGTCGCGGAATGGTTGCGCATGATGGATTGCCTGCGATCCCAATCGACTTTTCCTGCAAGTTTGCTCGACTGAGTGAGCGTCCCTTCAATCATTTCCACCAAATGCAGATGTAGGCCTGCGATTTTTTTGGTGTCATAGACCCGGGCTTTTAGACCATCGCCCAAAAGAAAGCCTGTGTCGCCGATCTGACCACCGGATTCGCCGTAAAAAGGCGTTTCTTTAAGCATCACTAAACCACATTGAGAAGCCTTAAGACCCTCTACTTCGCGATTTTCGTTGATTATGGCCACGACTTGGAGTTTATCCATCTCAGCTTGGTTATGAAAAAGCGTTTTTCCGAGGCGTTCACCTAAAACAATAAAAATATCGTCAACGCCTTTTAACCCTAAGCCCTGGCCCGATTTTTCCTCGTGGCTTTTTTGAGCACTATTAAAGGCTTCCCAATCGATATCTAGGCCCCGTTCTTTGGCCAAATCCTCTGTTAAATCGGGGGGAAAGCCATAGGTTTCATGCAAACGAAAAACTATTTCGCCGCTGAGCGCATGGCCGTGTGCTAGATCTTTGGTTTGCTGATGAAAAAGCGCGAGGCCCCGATCAAGAGTGCGTCGAAATGATTCTTCTTCCTGAAAGACCACTTTTTCGATCACCGATTTAGCATCGTTCAACTCGCCATAAACACCTCCCATTTGCGCGATTAATTCTAAGCACACATGATGAAAGAATGGCTCGCTCAAGCCTAGCTGAGCCCCGTGGCGAATAGCTCTGCGCATAATACGGCGGAGCACATAGCCACGACCTTCATTGCTTGGAAAAAGACCATCAGCGATTAAAAAGGAAGTTGCGCGGGCGTGATCCGCGATTACGCGCATGGCCATGTCGTCGGGAGCATTGGTAGCCCCATAAACTTTTTTGCTCAGTTGCTCGGCCTTTTTCACCAAAGGACGCAAAAGATCGGTGTCATAATTACTCGGCAAATTATTCACAACACAAGCAAGACGCTCAAGCCCCATGCCAGTATCCACGCAAGGAGCGGGGAGGGGTCTTAAAGTGCCATCGGGCATTTGTTCATATTGCATAAATACGAGGTTCCAAATCTCGATATTTTTATCATCTAAATCATCATGCCCAAAGGTCATTTTAACATCACCACGATCATAATGGATCTCGGTGCAAGGGCCACAGGGGCCCGTATCACCCATTTGCCAGAAATTATCAGCCCGGCCCAAGTGTTTAATGCGCTCTTTGGGAATGCCAATCTTTTCATGCCAGATCTTTTCGGCCTCAGTATCTGCTGGCACCTGGGCATCGCCGGCAAAAACGCTGACGCTTAGCCTTTTGGGGTCGAGTTTAATGACCTTGGTTAAAAATTCCCAGGCCATGGTGATGGCTTCTTCTTTAAAATAATCGCCAAAGGAAAAATTGCCGAGCATTTCAAAGAAAGTATGGTGGCGGGCGGTTTGACCCACATTTTCCAAGTCATTATGCTTGCCGCCAGCCCGGACGCACTTTTGACTAGTGGTAGCGCGGCTATAGGGGCGGCTTTCTTTTTGGGTAAAGACGTTTTTAAACTGCACCATGCCTGCGTTCACAAACAAAAGGCTCGGGTCATCATGAGGAATAAGCGGGGCGCTTTTTTCCACACTGTGGCTATGTTGGCGAAAGAACTCAAGAAATGAAGAACGCAGAGCTTGGCTGCTAATGGTCATGGTGAATACCCTTATTTACTGTTAAGGCATCGGCTTATAAGATTTCAGTACGCTATGCGCAATACGTTGTTTTAAGGGTGATTACCCTAAGAGTGCGTTGACTTTGCCAAGTTTGTTGTTAAAAACTGAGGGTTGATTTTTTGATATCCTAGTAAAGAGAGAAGAACATGAAAGCAGATATTCATCCAAAATACACTGAAGTAAGCATCGGCTGCGCTTGTGGCGCCAAATACGATACCCGTAGCACCAAAAGCTATAATATTGATATTTGCTCCGCTTGCCACCCATTTTTCACTGGTAAAGCTAAGCTCATCGATACCGAAGGTCGTATTGATCGATTCCGCAAAAAATATCAAAGCGGCGCTAAAAAATAATATTAAAAATGACTTAAACAAGCTGGAGTGTATATATGTCCCACAGTCTGGAACGCTTATATTCCCCTGGCTTATTTGATATTATTTTTCCATTTTTCGCGTTTTTTTTCGTCATTGTTCTGCCATCGGCGTTTGGGATCTATGTGATCGTGAGAGTTTTAGGCGGGCAATATAGCGGCGAAGATGCGCGCAAGCCTTCATTGCCTAAGGATTTGGGCTAGTGTTTTATGCGTGATAAACTTAATAGTATCAAAGAGCGATACCATGGTATTCTCGAAAAACTGAGTGAGCAGGGCACCGACCAGGCTACCATGCTCAAACTAAATAGAGAGCGTAGCCAGGTTGAGCCGGTAGTTATGGCTTATGAGCGATTGCTCAAAAGCGAACAAGATCTCGAGGACAACCTGGAGCTATTGAAGGACGAAGATCCGGAGCTGCGGGATTTGGCCAAAGAAGAAATTGATCGCTTAAAGCCTGAGATTGAAGAAATTAACGATTTGATCAAAGTATTGCTCCTTCCCAAAGACCCACTCGATGAAAAAAATATTATTTTAGAAATTCGTGGTGGGACGGGCGGCGATGAAGCAAGCCTTTTTGCCGGCGAGCTTTTCAATATGTATGCTCGTTATGCCGAAGTTAAGCGCTGGAAAGTGGAAGTATTAAGCGCATCCGAAGGAACCAAGGGCGGCTTTAAAGAAATCACCGCCACCATCAGCGGCAACGAAGTTTATTCTCACTTAAAATACGAAGCAGGCGTTCACCGCGTGCAACGGGTACCCCAAACGGAAACCCAAGGGCGCGTTCATACCTCAGCTTGTACGGTGGCAGTTCTGGCCGAAGCTGAAGAAGTTGACGTTAAGATTGAAGAAAAAGATATTCGCGTCGACGTATTTCGTGCCGGTGGGCCGGGCGGTCAAAGTGTTAACACCACTGACTCCGCGGTAAGAATCACTCACATTCCTTCGGGATTAGTAGTGCAATGCCAAGATGAAAAAAGCCAGCACAAGAATAAAGCCAAGGCTTTGAAAGTGTTGCGGGCGAGACTTTATGATCGCATGCAGGAAGAGATCAATAAAGAACGCGCAGCAGAGCGAAAAGGCATGGTAGGCAGCGGCGATCGTTCGGAAAAAATACGTACTTATAATTTCCCTCAAGATCGTTGTACCGATCACCGGGTAGGGCTTTCGGTCTATAATTTGCCGAAATTATTTTCGGGCGACATTGAAGATTTGATCAATAAGCTGCGGACCCATTTTCAGGTTGAAGCGTTGAAGATGCAGGCTTAGCTTTCCCAAGACCTCAGCATAATTATTCGTCATTGCGAGCGTAGCGCGGCAATCCATTGAAATAGCAGTAAGGATGGATT
>CAYJDW010000150.1:0-4752 GCA_964368985.1 uncultured Myxococcales bacterium
GAGGAATATCGCCCTTGTTAATATCCATAAACTTGCGGAAGCCCTTAGTGTTCCGGCGTCTTCGCTTTTGGAGCCTCCGAGCGCTACAGACTAGTTTGTTTTCGATCATTGCTTCGTCGGTGCCGCAAATCTTGCGCCTGACGCCCTGTTCTTAGCTAAGTTTTCAGCGTCCTTTTCCAGATACCAATTTCCCTCAACTAGCCACCAATCCTTTCCCCGGTTGCTTATCTATACCTCCCTTGTTCGCAAATTAACTTCTTTGTGCCCATCTGTCTGTGCTTAAATTTGGCGGCAGAAAAGCGCACAGACCACATTCTTTGTGCTCAAAAAGACAGCACAAAGAATATGAAAAAAGCTAATTTTATGGGGCACAAAGAAGATATTTTGTGAACAAACAGTGTGTGAATAATGTGTCGGACTGTGATTAAAATGTGTGAACAACACGATTTAAATGTGTCATCAATGTGATTTAACTGTGTCATCAATACGATTTAAATGCGTCGGTTTTGTTGTGCATGTGTAATGTCGTGTACTTGCGCTGTTTCACAAAACGGCTACTATCACCCATTAGGAAATTTCAGTGGATGATTCGTGGAACAGAAAAATAGTAATAAGCTCAATGGGTTAGTTTATATCGGGCAGGTGAGTGCTAGCGCCGCCTTTAACGATATAGTCACCCCAAACCCGCTGATGGAAACCCTCAAGCGCCAGGCAACCATATTGGCGCTGCGGGTTCCCGTTCTGCTTTACGGCGAAACCGGCAATAGGAAAGAGCTTTTCGCCACTGCCATACACAACGCCAGCCTCCGAAAAAATCGCGCGTTTGTGCCCGTTAATTGCGGCGCAATTCCGCAAGAGTTAATCGATTCCGTTTTCTTCGGTCATGTAAAAGGTGCATTTACTAATGCCGCTAATAGCTTGAGGTGCAGCTCAATAAAATCACTAGAGAAATTAGGTAGCGTTTTCAAGTCGATAGGCCAAAAAGCATTTTCTGGAGCGTTTTAATGCCAGCCTATCCAATAGACAAGAAGCTTGTTATCGCTGTTTCTTCCAGCGCTTTATTTGATTTAACTGAATCAGACCGGGTATTTCGTGAACAAGGCCCCAAGGCATACAAAGTATTCCAAGAGGAAAATCTGGATACCGTTTTGGGCAAAGGCGTCGCGTTTCCTTTTATAAAGCGATTCTTGGCAATTAACGAAAAATTTCCCGATAAAAAACCAGTTGAAGTCGTGCTTCTGTCTCGTAACTCAACGACAACTGGGCGCAGGGTGTTTCGCTCAATTAAAAGTTATGGTTTAGATATTTCCCGAGCTGCATTTCTGAGTGGGTCATCACCATATCCGTATATTCAGGCCTTTAATGCATCGCTTTTTCTTTCAGCTAATGAATCTGATGTTAAAGGTGCAATTGACCTAAGTTACCCGGCGGGCATAGTTCTTCCATCACTGGTAAATGACGACCCCAATGATGTGGAGCTGCGAGTTGCATTTGACTTTGATGGCGTTATCGCTGATGACGAAGCGGAAGCCGTTTATAAGTCAGGTGGTTTAGAGCAATTCCATAAGCACGAGCAGGATAAACTGACTACTCCGCATAATGCTGGTCTGCTGGCAGATTTATTTACCAAGTTGTCTTTCATGCAAAAGCTGGAAGAGAAAGCTAAAGAGCAAGATCCAGAATATAAACCTATCCTCCGCACCGCAATCATTACAGCCAGAAATGCCCCCGCACATGAGCGCATGGTAACTACCTTAGAAAGTTGGGGTGTATGGGCAAATGAAACATTCTTCTTGGGCGGCATGGAAAAAAGCAGGATACTTAGAGTTTTTAAGCCGCATATTTTCTTTGATGATCAAAAAGATCATCTGAAACCATCTGAAGATAATATCCCTATGGTACATATCCCATTTGGGGTGGCCAATAAACTGGAAATTAAATAGTTGTATTAATACGAAGGACTTATATGCCACAAGCAACATTTAAAATTGATACTCGTTTAGCAACGCTGTTAAGTGAAAACTACAGGTCATCAGAACTTGCTCTGAAGGAATTAATTGACAACGCGTGGGATGCTGACGCTGATGATGTGAGTATTTTTTTACCTGAGCCGATGTCAGGTGGCGCTATTGTAATATCTGACAACGGTTCTGGAATGACGGAGACTGAACTTACGGTTGAATATTTGAATGTTGCGAGCAATCGACGCACCAGACGTGGTGACTTAACTGCTGTCAAAAAGCGAAAGGTAAAAGGCCGTAAAGGAATAGGGAAATTTGCTGGTTTTATGGCCGCTAATTGCATGAAACTCGAAACTTGGGCGAGAGGCCTACGTTCTGAATTTACCTTGGATAAAAAAGCCTTAGAGTCGCACGCGCATCTTTCTGAAATGCCTTTAGATGTACTATCCGAAACAGATGAATCGATTGGGAAGGGTACAAAAATTACTCTGGGTGAGCTCCATACCCATATTGCTTATCCCAACCCTGAACGCCTACGCCAGCTATTGATTCAAGAATATGGGCGTGAACATGATTTCAATATTTTTATTAATGGAAAGGCTCTGGATATTGATGACATTCAAGGTGTCTTTACAGAGGTTGAGCCAGAAGTATCGGGGGTTGGAATTGCTCATTTAAGGTTTACAGTCTCAGACCAAAAGGCGGGCTTGCGAAAACCAGGCATTACACTTCGGGTTCAAGGAAAGTCTATAGGTGAGCCTTCATATTTTGGTTTGGATCAGCGTGATGATTTTCCTCCAAAATTGCTCAAAAAAATATATGGTGAAGTTGATGTGGATGGTCTTGCAGACAGCACTACGGCTGACTGGGGCGCAATCGTCGAAAACTCCGAAGGCTATCAAGAACTAGAGAGCATTATTCAACCGATTATTTTAGAGAAAGTAAAAGAAGTATACAGACAAGAGATGCATCTGGCTCAAGCTCGATTAAAAAGAGAAACACAACAGCGAATTCAAGAACTCCCGGAGCTAAAGCGAGAATATGCAACTAAAGCAATTCAGAAAATTTTAGATCGATTTTTCCAAGAATCGCCTGAGAAGGCTGAGCCAATAATTAATGTGTTGCTTGATGCGATTGAGCGGTCTGATTACAGAACAGTATTAGAGCACATAAACGATGCGAAGCACTCTGAGGTCGCTGTTTTCGCTGAGGCTCTAGATGAGTTCGGTTTGTTGGAAATGTCTCGAATGGTTGAGCAAACAAATAATCGGCTAAAATTTTTAGATTATCTTGAAGAGCTATGTGATTCACCGAATACCTTAGAAAAAGATGTACACAAGGCAATTGAAAGAAATCTTTGGGTGTTAGGACAAACTTATAGTTTATTTAGCTCAAATCTTACATTGAAACGTCAAATTGAAAATTATCTCAATAAAGCCTATGTTGGCGATCGAGCGGATAAGCGGCCAGATTTAATGTTAAGCCAGAATTTACACAACGAATATCTGCTCATCGAATTCAAAAAACCATCCCATAATCTTAGGTTTGCGGATTACCAGCAGGCAACACAATATCGAAATGACTATCGTCAAAACACGATGGTAGAAAGAATCGAGATTTGGTTAATTGGTGGTAAAAGACATGAAGAACTCCTGCATGTTCAAGATAGGGAGCCGACCGTGCAAGTTGTTCTCTTCTCTGATCTTATATCTACAGCGCGCCATCAACTTAATTGGTTGATAAATCAGCTGGTTCAATAAGAATCAATAACCTGAAAGCTGCAATGCTCGCAGATCAAACATTAGAACGATTAAGCAACTTGTTGCGTTAGATTTATCGCAAATGAGACGCGTACCCTATCTGCCTAATTTGATCGATTGTCGCTTGATTAACCCAACGTATTTGAAGGTTTTGATTTTTTAGGTTTCTGATCTTAAAAAAAGAAGCGTGTCAATTTATTAATTAATTGTGCACTGCTCTTTGCGATTCAAGGCCTTGCTACAAAGCTAACTATAATTTTTAGGGGTGTATGAAATGGATGACTTGGACAACGGCGCAGAAAATATTGATGTCATCGAACCAACAATCAATATTGAGGCCACGCTCGCAAAACGATTAAATCTTGCCGATTTTATTAATGCGGTGCCCGTCATCCGCGAGCTTGCGATTGCCAACGACACCGAACGCGATGCCAAAGAGTTGGATTTGGTTATCTCGGCCGAACCCCCATTTCTTAAAAGTAAATTGTGGCGAGTGGATGCAGTGGCTGCGGGTCAGCGGATGCGCATTAAGGATTGCGATATTACGCTTGATGGCCAGCTATTAGGCCGCCTCACTGAAGCTGAAAATGCGCTCGTTACACTGCGCTTACAAACACGAGAGGCCGAACCCGTTTTATTGGCGGAGCATTCCAGTGTCTTGGAGCTTCTGCCGCGCAACCAATGGGGCGGCTTAACATCCTTGCCAGATATGGTGGCAGCATTTGTTCAACCCAACGACCCTGCGATTGATAAATTACTGAAGCAAGCTGCAGGATTGTTGCGCACGAGTGGCAAAGAGGCAGCCATCAACGGTTACGGATCAGGCACCAAGCACGCGTGGGAAATTCCATCCGCTATCTGGAGTGCAGTAGGTGCGCTCGGCTTGGATTATGTACTGCCACCGGCAAGCTTTGAAAACCTGGGCCAAAAAGTCAGAAGCCCCAGCCAAATCGTTGATAGTGGTATTGGTACCTGCCTCGATTTAGCCTTGTTGTTTGCTGCGCTCCTGGAGCAAGCAGGATTGAACCCAC
>CAYJDW010000150.1:4768-4990 GCA_964368985.1 uncultured Myxococcales bacterium
ATTGGTATTTACACAAGGTCACGCGTTTGTCGGCGTGTGGCTGAAGAGCGAAGAATTTACTACTTCCGTTGTTGATGACATAACCGCGTTGCGCAAGCGAGTGAAGCTTAAGGAAATGGTGTTGTTTGAAGCAACACTGACCACGCAAAGATCGTCCCCCAAGTTTAGCTACGCTGCCGAGCGTGGTTTAGAGCAGATCGCAGAGAGTGAAGAGCACGAGTT
>CAYJDW010000151.1:0-4939 GCA_964368985.1 uncultured Myxococcales bacterium
GAGGTCATCCGATGAAGTCACCGGGGGTCGTCCGACGAAAACGCCGGAGGTGGTTTTTGAGACGGCTTTATCGATTAAAATAGGCTTAGTTAAATTCTCGTCGGCTTGCTCATGCATGACGATTTTATATTTTTTATGACGACCATCTTTGAATAAACCTATGAAGCTAAGCCGACCTTGCTTTTCTAATTCTCTGATCCATTTACCTGCGGTATCCCGATGAATACCAAGCTTTTTGCCTATAAAAGATTGACTGACCCAGACTTCAGGTTTTTGGGGATTACACAGCGTAAGCAAGAGGTTCAAAATTTGCAGAGCTCTCGGTTTAAGAACCTGAGCAATCATCTCTGCGGGTACTCTCGCATGGTGTCCATAATTAATTGCAACAGCAGACATCTCTAACTCCTTGTTTTTGTTAGAGATTTGCCAAAATTCCTAGTTCGTGGGGATAGTTCTAAATTGACAACCACGAAACAGACCGCTAGGATCTGAATATGAATTTCTTTTTGCCGGGTATCTTTCTAGGAATTTCGGCAAATCTCAAATGAACCCTGTTAAGCGCAAGGTTCATTTTTTTTGTTCTGAAGTGAGTATATGTGTGATTTTGTGCAGAAAGCAATCGGTTTGTTGACGGAGGCACGACGTTTGGCGTGTTACAATCATGTTATAGTCTTGTTACAAGCTTGTTATAATCAAATAGGTTTTTCCCGAAAATATGCGATATAATTTGTTACACTCTTGTTATAATCAAAAAAAATATCGTGAAAAAATTAATTAAAAAAAAATTGAGAAGCTCAATCCATACACATTAATCGACCGCGCAAAAAGTTCCCAGGATGATTAGATTCTTGAGATTCCATGCTAGGTCGAAACGGTTAACTATAAAAAAATAGTTAAAATACGTTGAAATAACTATAAAAAAATAGTATAAAGATGGGGAATGTACTATTTTTTTATAGTGAGAATTTTGTGAAAGACCTAATGAAACGGCAAGTTATCCGTGAATTACAAAAACTGACTGATCTAAAACTAGTGATAAAACCCTCTTCTGGGTGGATCCGTACCATCAGAGAAGCACTTGGGATGACTGCGGAGCAACTTGGTAAGAGACTCCATGCTATTCAACAACGAGTAAGCGCTATTGAAAAAGCAGAACCCATAGGAGCTTTAAGGATCAAGACTCTAGAAGAGGTGGCATTAGCTTTGAATTGTGATTTGGTCTATTTTTTGGTCCCCAAACAACCCATCGAGAAAATGTTAGAACGGCAAGCTTATAAAATTGCGAGAAAAAGAATCGAGCAAAGCAGCCATTCTATGGATTTAGAAGAGCAATCAATTTCTGAAGAAGAGAAACGTCGACAAATTGATAAATTAGCTAAAGAATTATTAGTCAAAAAATCTAAAGAATTATGGAGTGACGAATGAAATTTGAATACGCTGACGGCGCTACGCCATTATCTTTAGAGGATATAGCCGGCCTTATTCCCAAACACATCACTACACAAGAACAGCTTAATGAATGGGAGTACGCAAATATTCTAAGGGCAGAAAAATGGGCCTATGGGAGAAAACATCGTGATTTATTATCAATTTCATTTTTGTGTCTCCTGCATAAAAAAATGTTTGATCAAAGCTGGACATGGGCTGGAAAATTCCGAACAAGCCAAACTAATATCGGTATTTCTTGGCATAATATCCCCGAGCATCTCAAACTATTATGCGACGATTTTGGTTATCACATGACGCATCATACATTTCCTGCGGACGAGTTGGCAGTACGCTTTCATCATCGTTTAGTGTGGATTCATCTATTTCCAAATGGGAATGGGAGGCACGCACGGTTAATGGCAAATTTATTGGCAATTCACTTGGGACAAAAGCCGTTGTCCTGGGGATTATCGAGCAAGTCTTCATCGCTGATCGCCGCAGGAACATTAAGGAGTGATTATTTATCAGCTCTTAGAAAAGCAGATCAGGGGGATGTTGCTCCATTAATTAGATTTGCTCGTTCTTAAGGAGCGTTATCGCTTTTTGGTTTGATTATTGAAATCATTTAAAAGAGCCGCAGCCACATCAAAAATCATTTTCGGCAAAGCAATAATAGCGAAACCATTTTTTCCAAGTTTCCCCGGCTCTCTTTGAATAATATCTTTTTCAACTAAGCGATTCAAAGTAGTTCTCACCACCGGAATCGATATTTCAAGACCCTCAAAGAAACCTTTTATCTCAATGGGTCCTGTACGCGGCACGCCCCTTTTTATGCATTCAAGAGCAATGTGCCAGAAAACTTTTCTTTGCACATCGCTGAGACTTACTACTAAATACCATGGATTTCTAAATTCAAAATTATCTAAGAATATTTTTTGCTGAACAACGAAACCAATGAGATGGTTTGGAGCTGTTGTTGTTATACTCAGGTTATAATCATGTTCTAGTCTTGTTACACTCTTGTTATAGTCATGTTCTAATCTAATATTTGCTTCAGGTTTAACGGCTTTGGAACGAGGAATTTTTTGTTCTACTCTTGTTACAGTCTTGTTGTAATCATGTTCTAGTCTTGTTATACTCATGTTACAATCATGTTCTAATCTTGTTACAATCAAGCTTTTTTGGCTGGCTAAATTATCAGTTTCTGGAGCGGGCGAAGCATTAATAGCTGGCGTAATTTCTTCCGGAAGAATCCAGGCGCGGCGTTTTTTAAATTTACTTTGAGGTATAATTAATTGACCATCTTCTAATCTAGGCATAATTTTTTTACTCTCTTTTATTAATGGATAATTAGGCCGATATTTGTCTTTGAGATGATGGTTTTTTTATTGCTTTAGCGGGAACTTTTTTAGGCACTTTGCCTTTTCTTAGGTCATCTAATTGCAGCGCTTCTCTAACAAATAAATCAATATCTGTTTTGGCTGAATTATCTCTTAATGAATCAAAAATCGTAAGACCTTTATCAATAGCATTCGGAAGCTCTTGACTCACCGAAATGTAAGTCGAAAAAAGTCTCTTACCAAATTCTCGATGCTTTATAAGTTTTTCTAAAGTTCCGTGAGAGAGAAATGTTCGCTTATCAAATTTGTTAAACAAGACTCGTAGGTCAATATCCACATCATTTTGTGCTGCTACTTCTTGAATCTCTCGAGCAGTGAGTTCAAGTCCCTTGATTGCCGATTGGTCAGGATTAACAGGAGCGATAATGAGATCCGACGCCAAGGCTGCTGCTGCTACTGAATGTCCTAAGGAAGGCGGGCAATCGACGACGATTACATCGTAATTTTTCTTAACACTTAAAAATAAGTCGCGATAAACTTTTTTAAGATTGGTTTTTCGAAGCATCAGTTCAGTGTCGATGACTGAGTTATCAATTCTCGATGAGAACAGATCTAGCCCCGGCATAACATTGACAATACCGTCATTGAACTTGGCATCACCAGCAAGCACATCGACCATGACGGGATGCTCGTAAGCATCGACCTTAAAGAAATCAGTCATATTTCCTTGATGGTCTAAATCGACGCACAGCACGCGTGCACCGTATAAATTGGCACGAACAGCAAAATTAAAAGCCGTCGAGGTTTTTCCTGTCCCACCTTTTACAATTTGAAAAGTAACAACCTTGAATGAAAAAGGGAGTTGAAAAAGCGCTCTGGCAGTTTCATGGCCGAAATAAACGCGATTTTGCGACTTCTCGAAGGGCAAATCTTGCTTCTTCAGCATTTGGTGAATGGCCTGAACCGATAGTCTTGAAAATTCCGCCGCATCTTTAGCGGTCATTTTTGGGTGCATTATTTAATCCTGTTTAAGAAAACACGCTTAAAACATGTTTAACTTAAACTGGTGATAAATGGCAACATATCGGTAAAATAAATTTTAAATTTTGGTGGGATTGCCGATTCGCGAGGCAGAGAGTCTTGTTACAATCATGTTATACTCATGTTATAATCAAAAATGTTGAGAGAGTTAAATGGCTTTATTATGCGGAAATTTTTGTTACACTCATGTTACAGTCTTGTTATAATCAAGTTATAGTCATGTTACAATCAAGAAAAATTTCCAGTTTTTATTAATACGAAAGCAGGGATCGTGAGGTGGACTTCATTCCTTACCATATAAACTGTTGCACTCAACGTGAAAAAAATGGTTTTATGGATATACAAAAATTCGAATAGCAAGGATAAAAAGTGACCTACATAGAAAGCTCATTATCGGCTGGTGAGAAAATAGAGGAAATCTTTAAGTTGCACTGGATCACCAAAATACCGATGGTATTATTGGCAATATTCATTCCATTCACATTGGGAGTAAGCTTGCTGCCTCTCGCTTATGAATGGTTTAGATTGCGCAGTCTCGAACAAGGATTAACTAATAGGCGGGTCATTCGCAAAACGGGCATTATTTCACGTGGCACTGAAGAAATGCAATTGCGGGCCATTGAACATGTTGGCATAGATCAGAGCATTTTAGGACGAATATTCAATTTTGGCAGCCTAACGGTAGCAGGGCGAGGCACAGGTAAAGTTAAAATTGGTATCATTACTGATCCAACCAACGTAAAGAGAAAAATCGAATCTCTTATATTTCAATAAATTGGTTGAAGCCCAATGCAGGTTAATTGGATTTGCCAGGCATTCGCTCATCAAGCCAAGTGTCAGAGAAGTATTTGCAGTATATTGCACTATTCTGCAGCATATTGCAGGGAAGAAAAACATATGGAAACCGATCAATTACTAGAGCAGCCAGAATCAAAAAATTTGGAATTCAAAAGAGGCTTATCGTCGTTAAATCCCATTCTAAAAACAATTGTAACATTTGCCAAATAAGCATTTCTGAAAGAACTCTTCGCTACGATTTTGCGCAACTTAAAATCAATGGGCTCATTTGTCCCACTTGAAGTACTGTCTAATTGACCCACGATGTGGTTCACGTAGTTATGCGCCAAAAC
>CAYJDW010000152.1:0-4937 GCA_964368985.1 uncultured Myxococcales bacterium
AGTGAATCAAAGCAACAAGAGCATCATCCTCAAGCCAATCTCAATAGCAAAGATGGCGCGATTATTTCAGGTATGGAACGTTTTCCAGAAAATTATGGCGGTGTAAAACAATTTGAAGCTGAACTTGCCTTAGCCAAACCCGAAGCGGCCAACTTGGAAGAAGCTCTTGCGGGTATGGAGTCTAAAAATCATCAAAAGCGCCCAGAGCAAGGATCAAGTAGTCACTACTACGGCGGTGATCGAGACGACCCATGGCGTGAAGCCTCTATGCGCGAACAAAAGCAGCGAGCAAACGACCATTATGATTCTAAGCGCTCAGATATAATGTTTATCGACAACCGTCGTAGCAATAACAAACAGAGCAATGAAGGTGCTGACGAAGATCCAACACTCAAGATGCTAGAACGCACTTTGGCCATGGCTGAAAAATCTATGGACCAGCCTAGCTCTGAAGCCAACGAGATGTTTTTCATGAAGAAGGGTGAGAAGAATGAAAAAATTGACAGCCCCAGAGGATTTTTGGGTAAGGGAAAAGGGGCGGGCAGCTTAAAAGACCCAGCGCCCTTCATGATCAGCGAGGGGACGCTCATACATGCAATCTTATTGTCTGAAATCAACACTGATTTACCTGGTCCCATCTTAGCGCGGGTCTCTTACAATATTTGGGATTCTCAAACCGGCAAAGCACTGTTGATACCGCAAAATAGCAAGCTCATCGGCGAATATAACTCAAGCGTCGGCCACGGCCAAAGCCGTGCTCAGATCGTGTGGACGAGAATCATCTATCCCAATCAACAGTCGGTTGACCTCGCCCGCATGGTAGGCGTCGATGGCAAGGGAACCAGTGGCTCTGCTGGAACCATCGATAATCATTACGACAAGGTGGCGATGGGCTTGTTCATGAGTACCGCCTTAGGCGCAGGTGTGCGTATGACGCAAGGGAAATATGATCCAAACACGGCGAGCATGAGCCAGGAGTTTGGTAATTCCTTGGCCCAAGAGACTGGGAGGCTCGGTAACAAGATTGCCGATAAAATGCTCGATATTAAGCCAACTATCACCGTGCCTATGGGCGAGAAGCTAAATGTTTTTGTGGAGGCAGATCTGAATTTGAGGCCTTATGATGGCTAGTTTTTAAGAGCGAGCAGGCACGGTTGACATGCAAAAGCTCGGTCAATACCATTTTTAGATGGACGAAGACGATAAATATAAAAATTCTAGGCTACTAGTAGAGATAGCTCGAGATGAGTATCGAAGTGGGGAGCAACGGTATCAGCTATTTATTGCCAAGGTTTCCGGCCTACTTGTTGCCTCGGCATTCGTTTTTCCATTTGCATTTAGTGATACAATGCACTGGCTCCAATTTGTTAATTTTTGTATTGCTACCTGCGGCTTTATGTATGCCATTTGCATTATATTAATGCATAAAGGTGTTCATCGAATACCATTTCCTAAACTACAAAATTTTGTGAAGAGCCCAGCTCCATATTTTAATCAGACACTGGCACAGAACCTTCAATCGTGCATTGATAAGTCAGCACCAACTTTTAATAAAATGGTAATCGCATTTGATATTGCGCTTTGTTTTTTTCTGTTTCTGCTTGCTAATCGCCTTATTCAAAAATGGGATAGCGTTTTACTATATAGCATTTTGTTGATTCTATTTTTAATTGTGATTCCATGTGTATTCTATAAAAGGGTATCATCTATGAAAAAGCCTGATTCGTCTCTTCCCAACGCAAATACAGTCGAGCTCAAGGAAATTCCACCCACGCATGATAAGCAGGAGGTCCCCTCAGGGACTAATCAACCAGAAAAGTTCCCGGACTTGGGGACCGTAATACGGTTGGATTCAAAATATATCAAGAATGAGAAGAAGTGACTTTATGTTCTCGTTGCGAGGTTTGCGCTAGAACGAGTGTTTTTTTGAGGATTCGCAATAAGATTATTTCTCAAGGTATTATGGTAACTACAATCGTTTACCCAAGAGATTCAGAAAGCAGCATAGAAACATATTCCGCTGACGTTAATACATGCACATCTTTAGCCACTGATTTGGGAAAATGCTTAGGAGTACCAGTAATAAGCATAGCCCCAACGTGCGCAGCCATATCTAGGAATATGAGGTCATTCGAATTTCGTCCGCCAAATACGGATCGCGGAGGATCTTGGGGCATAAAATGCGCTTGGCTTATTAACACATTGAGCCAAATCGGCGCTAACTCAAATCGATTGATTTCAGGCCTTGCTAATACTGCAGAGTATTCTCTCGCAATGGTCGGGCACAATGCAACGATTAAATCACTCGCCAGAGCGCTGGAAATTATATGACTCGAATGACTTTTGCTATTAAGAGATGCCGATACAATAACGTCGGTATCCATAACAATTAAGCGATTCATCTATTTCTTTCTCTTTTTTAAGCTTCGATATTCTGCGATTTCTTCCTCTATTTTTTCTTCATTCATTTCGCTCAGGCCATGGTTCTGGGCTCTATCCTGCCAATTCCTCAGATTAGCTTGGGCCATTGCTCGCAAAAGTTCCTTGTATTGATTGTCAAGATTGCCTTCATCTACTGGGACGAGAAAGAACAAAGGCCCTCTTCTTCCTGTTAAGAGGATGGGTTCTACTATTTTCTTTCCCACCGAAGCAGGCCCTTTTTGCTGAAAATCACGCATCGCTAGATTTTTCATTGAACACCCCTTTCGTTGAAAATTATTGTAGACATTTTGTAGACATTTGACAATAATCTTTCTTAACATGCGTATAACAATGCATGAGTTTATTCTGAGGGGGATAAAGTGAGGACGGTATTATTGGGATTTTCAGCAGTTTTATTCTTATTTGGTTGTGGTGTTCCCGATCATTCTAGAGTGGGGGAACCAGCCTGGTTAGCTCAATCTGGCGATGCAGAGGCCCTGGAGGGATTAACTAGTTCATGCAATGATGCATTTGTTGCGTCATTAATTCAACAAACTGACGACAGCGCTTATGCGCCAATGATCAAATTTGTTTCTAGCAAAAAAAATCCTGTTAGCGACGATCGCTCGCCTGGCAAACTAACGATGAATCAACGATGCCAAGAAATGGACCATCGATTCTCGGGAGCGCCGATCAAAGACGGTTCGAATACCGTCGAAAATAATTTGAGCATCGAACTCAGCTTTAGCGCGACGGCTGATCAGGAAGAACAGATGAAATTGGGTAAGGCCGTTAGCATTCGACCAGATAAAGCAGACCTTGAATTCACCGATGGAAGCTTAAATAATGCTTCAAGTGAACTGGAAATACGCTGCCCTGGCGCTGCAACAGTAACATGCAAAGTAGATGATGTAACATATGAGTATAGAAAATGTTCTTCTTATAACGTGAACTATTCAGATACTTGTAGCTTTAGAAGTAAACTTTTATTTTATAGCTTTTCCGATCATAAGAAAGCGCAGCTAGATGTAGTTGGTGAATTGCAGGTATCTGGACAAAGCGGGGCTCAGATTAAATTTAATAAGATATCTTGGGCTGGGCTTTATTAGGTGTTCTCAGGTATTAAATCTTAAAACGACCATCTGATGCGGTTCAGGGCATTGGATGGTTTTTTGTTTTTCTGTGAAAATACCCTTGGCATATTGTCCAACTGCCTTTCTCCAAAAACGAAGCGCTCGCGTATTTTCTGGAATAGAGGCCACTTCCCAGGTCCCAGGGAAGCGATTGAAAATCTCTTCAGCGATGGTTTGACCAATACCTGAAGCTTGAAACTTGGCAAGCACGAAAAACTCACCCATACTCCAATCAACATCGGCGCTTGATCCCATTTTATTGATAAGCGCGAAGCCCGCAATTTCATCGCCAACTTTAATAAAAAAGGCGTGATTATGGGCCTCCTTGAAATAGATTATTAGGTCAAAGTTCTCAAACAAGCCGTCGTCAGGGCACTCCCAACCAGGCAGATGGCCGCAGTAGCGCGACATGTCGTAGACATAAAAGCGGGCCATATTTTGGATGATGGGATAGTCGCTCAGCTTAGCTTTTTGTAGGTGCACTTTTGGTGTTTTCATAAGTATTTTGCTTTTTCGTCTATCTTTGCAGTGTTTTTTATCTGCTGTAACACAAAAATTGTTAAGCCAAGGGATAATGCCATGCCTACTTTAAGAAAAGCATCACCCAAAGATGCGCCCGGGATTTGGAATGTTCGCGTGAGTGCAATCCGAGCCATTCATGAGCCCAGATATCCTCAAGAAGATCTCATAAAATGGGCACCTAAGGCCATGCCAGAAGGCTTTATAAAAGCAGTAGAAAACAATGAATGGTATGTGGTGACCGACGATGATTTGATACTAGCCACCGGTTATGTCGATGTCGATAAAAGGCGCCTGGAAGCACTCTTTGTTCTTCCTGAGTACCAAGGGCAAGGTATTGCCAAGCTAATGATACATCACCTGCACGCTATCGCGAGGGCTCACGGTTTAAGCGAGATTTATCTTGATGCCACGCTCAATGCGGAAGGTTTTTACTCCAAGCATGGCTATGCGAAAATTAAGGATTCCGTGCATATATCGCCGCTTGGAGTAACTTTGCCGTCGGTGATGATGAAGAAGCTTCTATGAATATTTAGACCTATTTAGAAACTACAGCTTCTATGAAAGCGTTATTTTTACCGTTATAATTATCTTTCGATTCCATTATTTCAATAATATTGAATCCACTTAACATTGTTTTTAATTTGTCGACACTAAAAAAATGCCGAGTATGTCCGTCATAAAAAATATGCGGTGCTATCTGCTTTCCCTCTCCATATTGCCAATCTTCAATTGATTTTACTTTCACAAAAAATAGACCACCAGGTCTGAGAGCAGATTTAATTATATTTAATATTTCCATTGTTTTATCGTTATTAAAATAGTGTAGACTTAAGTGAGCATAAATCACATCAAAGCTATTTT
>CAYJDW010000153.1:0-4821 GCA_964368985.1 uncultured Myxococcales bacterium
TTTAAAGAGCACATTGGCGCCAAAATCATGATTTTCGGCAAAGTATTACCAAGGATCGGGTAATTCGAGATGTAATAGGTGAGAATAACAAAGCAGGAACATCTTTTGATAGCGGGTTTAAACTGGCCCTTTATGATCGCGATATTGCAGATGAACAAAAACAATTGGTGCTCCTTATCGACGATAACAATAAGCAAGACTATTGGTGGCTGATTTCTCGGCTCCACGCATCTTTAGAATCGCATCCCTATTTTGTGGTCAAAATAGGTGATCTGGCTGATTCATTTAGGGGCAAATTATTTTGAATAATTTGCCCCTCTGGGTTAGCAAAAGTTTTTTTTAAGATGCCAAACTCTGATGCTAAACTGATGCCACTCTCTAAGTAGCTAATGGCTGACGATTTTAGTGTTTATAAAAATCTAAGCTATTAAAGGGCATTGGTTTTGAAGGCGAAAATTTTTCACCTGAATTCTCTTCAACATATGTCTGAAAATGCCCCTCTAAGAGACCATAAAACGCATTTACTTGAGGAATAAATAATTGTTCTTTGGAAGGATTTAAGGATCTTGTAAAATCTAAAAGCTCGCAATAATTCACCGACGAAAAACCCATGATTTCTGCTCCAAAAATTTTCTTTAGGTCAACCTTTTCATCCGCAAATTTCATAACATTTTCAGCAACTGAGCCAATAGACCAAAAATTAATAGTTTTTTTCTGCCCATTATTAATTAAATTATTCATCCTAATACTTATATTTTTTTCAGTTCCATAATATATACCGTTGCACTCTCTTTGTACTTGATGAGGTGCAGATTTTACACTCCATCTATTTGCGGTGATATTAGCATCACTAATTCCACTTTCTTTAATGGTCGCTTTTATCCGTTTTACAAAGTCCAGATGATTCCCACCAGAAAGTCTATTCCAAAATGTTCGTTCCCAAACCTCTTCTGCCTCTAGACCGAAAATACGGACAATTATGTCATTTTTATCCGAGTGCATAAAAGTATCAGCAATAACTTCTTTCATATGGCTTATTCTATTAGAAGGATTGGCATGAAAGAGAACAAGTTGTCGACCATCAGTCACCGCAACAGCAACACAGGGTTCCAAAGGACCCGTTACTATTACTTTATTAATATTGTCTTCAACATCAAATACTCCATAACTATTTTGATGAACGAAGACAAAAACATCATTTTCTTGCCGGGTGTAATAAGGAAAAGGTAAATCTACGATAGAAAGGGAATTATCTTTAAAAAAATCTAGTTTAGCTTTAACAGCAAAACTTTTTAATGCAGTAAATTGCATTACCACCAAAACAAAAAACAAGAAACTATTTTTTAACATCATAAACTCCTTTATATTAATAATTTAACCACTCAATTAAGCGGCATTTTAATGTCTCACAATAAGCATTTGTTGATTTTTATATTCTTTTTATCGCAGAGAGCAATAGGTTCAAAGAGTATAAGTAAAATAAAGGCCTTTTTTTGAAAATTCTTTTTTGCCTAGACCTAGTATTTGGAGCGCAAAATAGCCATTTGGGCTAAAAAATTTAACATAACGCCTATTTGTGGGTTCGGCTTCGAGAGTAAAACCAGGACCCAAGTCGTTTAAAGAGCACATTGGCGCCAAAATCATGATTTTCGGCAAAGTATTACCAAGGACCGGGTGAAAATGGAGTCGGATTGGGCGGACGAAGAAGCAAAACCTCACAATAGCCTATTCAATCTCTTTTGCCGCTCCCAAAATAATACGCTGCCAAGGACTGCTAAAAATAGTAGTGCACCTGAAAGCGACGATTTTGAAGAAATTATGATCGACAGCAGTCACGTGTCTTTGGAAAGCTATTGGGATTCTGCTGCGGCTTACTTTCATCGCTCAGTTAAGACGATTATGGTGGACATTGAATACTTAATGGAAGGAAATAGAACTTCTTTTCAAAAGTTACTGTGCCCGATATGCAAGAAGCGACAGCCAAAATACATTTATGTTCATGGAGACAATCTCTGCCAACATTTTTATGCCTGCAAAGATTGCGATAAAAAAGCATTAACCACTCTGCAGTGTGCCAATAGCAATGTTCGCACGAAGAAAATAACCCCTAAATTTTTCGCCCGCTGTTCAGGATGCAACCTAGAAAACGTTAATACCTACTGTCAACGATGCAAAACGATGGAGTATTGCTCCCACTGCGCTCGAGCTACTAATCCAAAGGGAGAATACTTGCATAAATGTAGCTGCTCTCCTAAAAAAATCCGTAATTTAATCGAATGCACCTTGCCAGGGGAAGAATAACTCGAAGGTTCCTTCTACGCACTAAAGCCCACCCAATAGTCTACCGTGTTCGTGATGAGCTCTTTTACGTCGCTATTTAATATCGGACGACTATTTTTTGGGTTCGAGTGAGCAAGCTGCAGCAAACACAGCAAATCCATGATCTTGGCGCGACACTTCCACGAGGGCACAAGTTTTAGCCCTCCCGCGCGGATGCCATCGAGGAAAGAGCTTTCGTAGCATAGGGGCAGCTTGTGGCTGTAGCGCAACATTTGCCCCATATCCAAGAAATAGGTGCCGGCAAAGGCAAATTCCCAATCGAGTATTCTGCTTATTTGCCAGGAGCCGTTGACCTTCATTACTTTGATATTCGATGGATCGAAATCACCGTGACTTAGATGAGCCTGCGTATTTTTTGGGAGAAACTCTTGGGCGCTCATGATGAGACTATGAACGCGCTTTTTGAGCTCTCCCCCTAAATCTCTTTTTAGCGTAGAGCTTTTGAGAAGGGATAGCGCGAGATTGAGATAGGCTTCCTTTTTTGAAAAGGGACGGATCTTTAAGTCTTTTTCAAAAAATCCACCCAGAGGAAAGGTGAAAGTGCTAAGAATGGCAAGATAACGCCCAGCTTCGAAGCAGCACGATGAGATAGCCTCACTATCGCCAGCAAAAATGAGGTCGCGCAAAAGAATTCCATCGACATAGCTAAATATGGCGTAGGGGTAAGAAAGATCTTTAAGCGATTCATCGGCAAATATCATTTTTGCCGTCGGTATTTTTCCTTCCACAAGATGATGAATATCACGCTCGCGCCCCAGCGCTGCAGCTTCCCGCGTGTAAATCCGCATAACCAAAGGCGCTTCGTGTGCAAATTCGATTTTTAAATTAGTATTCGCACAACCGCCCGACAAAATACTCATGCCCGTCATGGTATCGGTGCAAATTCGAGATACTAACGCGCGCACTCTTTCTAGAGAAAGTGTGACGTGAAGCCGATAACGTTCCCAGTTGGCTTTGAGAATTGTATGCTGAGCAACACTATAATTGCCGTTCATCGAGGATCCTGCATATTAAAGGAAGAAACCGAATACGTGCCAAAAAACGAGAAATCCATCGGGGCCTTTGTCGCTTGCCCGTTCCCCAAAAAAACACCTTAGGAAACTATCAGCGGGAACTAAGCACATCAAAGCTCATAATCAAGCGGACCAAAGACCACCGCTTCACCGATAACTGCATCTTTTAGCAAGGCGGCGGTCCTGTTTCCTCGGGGTCCGGGCCAGCCGTGGGGGAATGCGTCCGCCTTGAGCATCTCTTCAAACGAATAAAATAGCCTTACCGGCCCAAATCCATTTTTAGACAAATAAAGATGTTTATCTTGATAAGTTCCTATATATACAAAAAAATGGGTAAAACTCCACTTTTCCCCAGGCGCCTCGACAAGCGCTAAATCATAAAGTGCGTAGCCATGATAGGGCTTGTGTTGATTGGATTCAATATTGTCGACATTGAGCAAATAGACATCTTTATCTTCGGGCATTTTTAAAAAACAGCCGGATTTTCCCGTTTTGATAAAATGGGCTAAGCCTTCACAATCAAATTGTTTTTTCGGAGGGATTTTTTCAATACGACTCGCCTCATTTTTTAAGGCTTGCTCGACTCGCTCGCGAAATACCTTGACGAGACCTTCTGGCACCACATCGGTGGCCCCTAAAGAACCCGAAACAATTAAAATAACAATCTTAACTATCCGTAAATTTTGCATAATATTAACTTATAAAAGAGTACAACTTGACTTAGCAATTGTGATGATTTCATGCAAATAAAAATATTGCGTTAATCAATGCACGTCCAAATGGCTGTGGGCGAACAAATAAAATTAGCAGAGTATAAGTAAAATAAAGGCCTTTTTTTGAAAATTCTCTTTTGCCTAGACCTAGTATTTGGAGCGCAAAATAGCCATTTGGGCTAAAAAATTTAACATAACGCCTATTATAGGTTAGGCCTCGAGATAAAACCCGGACCCAGCTTCTTTGCATTACTTTCATTTTCTTCTTGCTCTGGTGTCGGTTCATATTTTCTTTTTAGAAGCCTAGATACGTCCTGAACACTATTATCCTTATTTAAAACAACGCCTTTTTCTTTTTCAGAAGCATGCATAACTTCATACAGACTCTGGGCCTCAGTATGCCCTTGATCTGCGGCTAATTTAGAATACTTAAGCGCCTCAACCAAATTTGGCTCATCGCCTTCACCCTTATATCGCATAGATGCGTATTGAAATTGAGCAAGTCTATGCCCTTGATCGGCTGCTGATTTATAATACTTAAGCGCCTCAACCAAATTTGGCTCATCGCCTTCACCCTTATAACGCATAAGTCCGTATAGAAATTGAGCAGTGGGATTCCCTTGCTTGGCAGCTAATTTAAAATAGTTAAGCGCCTCAACGAAATTTGGCTCATCGCATTCACCATTATAACGCATAAGTGCGTATAGAAATTGAGCAGTGGGATTCCCTTGCTTGGCAGCTAATTTAAAATAGTT
>CAYJDW010000154.1:0-4752 GCA_964368985.1 uncultured Myxococcales bacterium
TTTTTGGTTGCGGGGGCTGGATTTGAACCAACGACCTCCGGGTTATGAGGGCTGTGAAAGATGCTGAATTTAGAGACCCGAGGTGTTGATAGGTGACTAGGTTGAACACTTGCCAGGTGACAGCGTTGACAAGGTCTATTATTTGGGTCGATTTCAGGCTGTCGAGAAGATTTTTTTGAGAAACGCTGACAACCACTGACAGCTCCAATCCCTCCGACAGGTGATCAAAAAAAGGTTGTCAACGTTGTCAGTTGTCATTCGCTTTTGAGCTTTGCAAAATATTCAAAATGATTTGCCCAATCCAAGCCTGTTTGTTGGGCGGAAGTTTCTTTACTTCTTCCATGGCCAAGCTCCAATCTTCCCGTTTTAAGTTTTTAGGGGATGCGGGAGAACTAACTAATTGAGCCTCGGCTAGTTGAAATAGCGTCGACACAGGCACTGGAACGGCCTGACTGACTTCGTAAATTACCCTCAAGGCTAAATTAGGTGAAGGACCATTTTCAATTTTAGCGATCGCTGGCTGTTTTCGGTTTGCTCGCGATGCTAGCTGGCTTTGGGTAAATCCAGAGTCCAACCTGATGCGAGACAGCGCCTTTCCCAGCGAAGCTAAAAAGGCATCATATCCAAAGATTTTGTTTGAGTCTTTTATCTCTTTAACCTGCTGCATAGCTCGTTTTCTCACTTTTGCTTTCTAGAAGTTTGACACGAAGGAGTACCTCAAATTACATTCCCAATTAGGAATATTGCATAACTGATCTGGAATGTAAAAAGGAGGTCGATAAAGATGCCTTTTAATAATAGCCAACCTGTGAATTTGCTTGCTCATCCACTGAGCCTAGAGAGTTTTTCAGAGAAATTGAAGGAAGTGCAAAAAAAACTCTCTGGATTTAATATCATCGATGGCGACGCACAGAGCTATCGCTCGATGCAGGATTACGCTTTAGATTATGCAAAAGCTGGTTTCTCGATTATTCCCCTCCATCACCCCTCGAAACAAGGATGCAGTTGCCGCAAACAGCCATGCTCAAGCATTGGCAAACACCCTATCACCAAGCACGGACTGAAGGATGCTTCTCGGGAAGCGCAACAGATAACTCAATGGTGGGAGCAATTTCCCATGGCAAATATCGGCCTATTAACTGGCGCTGAGGGAAAAATTGTTGTTCTTGACATCGACAAACATGCAGCTGGCTTTGAATCGTTGAAATATTTGGAAGGGCAGTATGGCGAACTTCCTAAAAGCAAAAGAGTGATGAGTGGAGGTGGCGGGCTTCACATCTATTTTCAAAGTGCAGGCTCTCTGAAAAATCGAATAGCAATGTTGCCCGGAATAGATGTCCGAGGAGATGATGGCTACATTGTTGCGCCTCCCAGCAATCATTCTTCGGGGCAAAAATATACCTGGATTGATGAAGAAAAATTAGAACCCCTACCCATTTGGCTTTTCGAACTGATAAATGCCAATGCCTGCAAAAAATTAGTCCCATCGGCTAAATCAGAAGGCGCGATAAAAACCGGAAGCAGAAATCACACTCTAGCCAGCGTAGCCGGTCTTCTTCGTAGTCATGGTTTGGAATTTGATGAAATTTCTACCGGCATAAAAGCTCTTAATAAAGCCATTTGTGATCCAGCTTTAGGCGAAGAGGAAGTAGAAAAAATTGCGGCGAGCATTTCTCGATATGAAAGACCGTCAGCATGGTTAAAGGCCAAACCTTTGCCGATTGCCAATGTAGAAGTTCCAGTTTTAAAAGCTGATGATGTTCCTGCTTCTATTCGGGAATGGGTGCTCGATGTCAGTGAAAGAATGCAGGTGCCATTAGAGTTTATGGCAGTTCCGGCCATAGTGGCAGCAGCCACTCTGATCGGAAGAAAGTTATCAATAAGGCCAGATCGAGAAGATTCCTGGAGCGTTATTCCAAACTTGTGGGGCTTTATTGTTGCTGACCCAGGAAGCTTAAAATCTCCAGTAATAGCAGAAGCGATGAGACCATTGGAGGCGCTGGCAAAATCGGCCGAAGAGTCTTTTAGAATACAGTGTCGACAAAATCAGGTTGAAGATCAAAAAATAAAAACTCAAATAGAAGCCATCAAGGAAAATTTAAAAATTGATATTAAAGGAAGCTTAATTGAAGAGGTCATCCAGCAAAAAAAGCAACTCATGAAATTGCAAGAACTACAAATCACTAAAGAAAAACCAATCGAAAAAAGATATAAAACTAATGATCCTACTCCAGAAAAACTGGCGATTATTTTGCAAGAAAACCCCCGTGGCGTCTTGCTCCTGCGTGATGAGCTCAGTGGGTGGTTGGAATCACTGAGGCAAAGAGGCAGGGAAGGCAGTAGAGAATTCTATTTAGAATCTTGGAATGGCAATAGTTCTTTTAGTGTCGATCGGATTGGTAGGGGGACTATTCATGTTGAAGCACTTTGCCTGTCAATTTTTGGCGGAATTCAACCGGCCAAGCTAGAAACCTATATTGAAAAAAATACCAACTCGCAGGGTGACGACGGTTTTTTAGAGAGATTTCAACTGGTCGTATTTCCCGAGAGACGAAAGAATTGGCAGTTGGTGAGTCGCAAACCTAACTTAGAGGCGTCTGAGGCTTCTCTTAAAGTTTTTCACTACCTGGACCAATTTAAGGGCAAGGATCTATGTGACGACTTGGAAGTGTCTATACCTTACCTGCGCTTTTCGCCCGATGCCCAAGAGCTGACTGATAATTGGCGTAGGCAGCTAGAAGCTAGATTACTTGAGGATAAGGGCCATCCGATTTACCGAGCTCACCTCAGTAAATATCGCTCGCTCATGCCGAGCCTGGCGCTCATATTTACTATGATGAATGGCGTAGAGCGAAAGATATTCAATGTTGCTTTAGAAGAAACTCAATTAGCCATTAAATGGTGCGCATTTCTCGATAGCCATGCTCGAAAAATTTATAAGAATTTTCTACAAGAAAAGAACATAGGCGCCCGACTGCTCGCCGAGAAAATAAGCAAATGCCAGCTGAGCGATGGCGAGAAAATAAGAGATATTAATCGCCATAACTGGCGAGGCCTCAATACTCCAGAAAAATTAGATGCAGCCATTGGGATCCTAAGCGATTTGAACTGGGTTCGCCGCGAAAGTATTCATACGAAGGGTGGGATATCAGAAGTTCTCCGAATCAATCCCGATTTGGTAGGCATGGGGGGCAGCGATGCCGAATAATGTTGTGGGTGAATGGGTGCCTTCAAGCGTTGCAGATTTGGCTTGTTATTGGCTTTTAACCTACGCGCCAGCTTATAAAGCAGCTTCGTCGATTAAGAGGGACGAGGGAATGCTGAGGCAATATATCCTGCCGAGTTTTGGGTACCTGAGTCTTGAGCAGGTTGTTGCGAGAAATGTCGAGATTTGGTTGCTGGCCATGCGGGATCAGGCAGGTTTGTCTCCAAAAAGCTGTAACGAAGTTCTCGGACTATTTAGCAAAATATATAACGACGCCTGTAGGTGGGGCTTTGTGAATAATAATCCCATAGCCTCGGTGCGAAAGTTTAGGTTGCCAGAGCAAGATTTTCAGTTTTGGAGCAAGGAAGAAGTCCAGCAATTCTTGGGATATTGCAAGCTCAATGAAAAATACCCTCGCATCTATGTCGCTGTGGTGCTTGCGCTCTATACCGGCATGAGACGCGGAGAAATAATCGCATTAAGATGGGATGCTATAAACTGGGAATCAAATTTTCTGACGGTAAAGAGGGCCTATTGTCGTACGGAGAAACGAGTATTGGAGCAGACTAAATCAAGAAAGATTCGCCATATTCCCATTTGCTTGGCCTTGAAAGCTCACTTGGAAGAATTTAAGGGGCTGACGCTCATATCAGGTTATGTTTGCCCGCCTATTCATCCGGATTGTTTTCATAAGGAGTTTAAAAAACTTTCTCGGGAGGCCAAAGTTGCTCCCATGCGATTTCACGACTTAAGGCATACTTTTGCATCTAATTTTCTTATGGGTGGGGGTAATATTTACGATTTGCAAAAAATCTTAGGGCACTCGACTATTCAGGTGACTGAACGTTATGCCCACTTAACTCCGGATCATCTTATGGGTAAAACCGAGGTGTTGGGGTTTTAACGCGAAGACTGGGTCTGTGGCTTTCCTTTATTCAATTTTTTGAAAAAGAAGCTCTTTTCTTGTCATTTCGCCATTCTTGATTTCTATTCGATAAATATCAAGCACTGCCGGATCCCGGCCCATGGTTGGTGGTTTTTTATCGGTGTCATTTACGGGATATTTAATATCTCCATCATCTTTTTTTCCAAGGAAGAAGAATAAGGAATCCCAGGACTTGCCGCGTCTATTTGCTTTAAGCACTTGAAGAATCTCGTCTTGCAAATATTTCTCGGCGTACTCAAATGGAAAAAAAACATCAAGCATAAAAAAAGCGTGTACTTTTTCTCCTTGCTCTGTGACTTCCTTAAAGGCTTTGCTGAAATTGTCAAAAATCCGAATATCGGCTTTTACTTCATAAGATTGAGAAAAATGCGAAATAATCTTTTTAAATTTAGCCAAGGCAGTTTCTAGGGCCTCAGAAGTATCTGCAGAGGCTTCTGATTTTCTAACATTTATCGATTCATATGCGGAATCAATCAATACTATTCTCGGTGAAACGCGTGCATTCATTAATGATGCTAGAATAGTTGTTTCATTTAAGAGTTTTCCAGATCCAATAAAAAAAAGCGTTGGCCTCTCAGCGCTCGCACTAAACGCAGAGAGA
>CAYJDW010000155.1:0-4703 GCA_964368985.1 uncultured Myxococcales bacterium
AGGCCTTGGGTAGATGGGTAAAATGAAAAAAAGCGGTTTATGTTACTTATCCTCCTTGATCATGAAGGGCATCGCTAATAATCACCGGCTCTTTGGTAGCAATCACCTTTTTAACAATAGAATCGCTCATGGGACTGATGTTTTCGATGCTTTCCGGGCTATCAAGCGATTCCTGCACTTTTAGCTTCGCGACACCATCTTCGATCAAGACCAAAAAGCCATGTTCAGCACCGGTAAGCTGGGTAATTTCTTTGAGCAAGGTCGCAAGCAGCGCATCCATATCTTTTTCTTTGGCAATGCGCTCAGAAAAGCTAAGCAGTCTTCGATAGGCCACTACCTCAGACTGATCTTCCTCATCGCTCGGTAGTTCAGCTTTAAATTCATCAGCCTTGAAGATGATCTTCAAGGTGCCCAAACTAAATGCTTGTTCGTGTTTGAGCTCAAGCTTTCTCATGGGAAAGCCTTTAACGATGGCCGCGCTTTTCTCGGGAGGAATGCTTAAAAGATAATTTTCGCCCATTTGCGTGATATAGCGGCCAATGAAGAAAGACTTGCATCTTTTAACTCCACATCGGCATCACTGCTTTGGCCTAAAATAGAAAGTCGCTTATACAATGCGATACGTTCAGTGGTGCCATTGGGATAGGAAATTTCTAAATAGGCCATCGGCGGTCCCTTCGTTTGAAAGCTTCCAAGTTTAGTAGCACTTAGTCTTTATAGTTGTAGGATTATTTGCGTAGATAAGTAGGATAAGCATATTCTTTCACATTACCACTCTATCTAGCACTAGTATCTTGAGACAATGTAGCAATTGGTTGGTTTAAAAAATACCATCCCCTATAGCAAGCCAGCTAGCAACTAAGCTTAAGGAGAAAACCATAGATGAACACTATTCTCTTATTTCCATTCTCTCTTTATTGGTGGTTCTATTTGGGATTCACTGCTTTCATATTAGTGCTTTTGCTTTTGGACTTGGGTGTTTTTCACCGTCGTGCCCATGTAATAACAAGTAAAGAATCAGCCCTTTGGACCGTCTTTTGGTTTGCCCTTGCGCTTATCTTTGGTGCTGGCTTATATTTTTACGCTGCCAAAACCTTGCCGGAAGATTCTAGATTAATAGCCTTAGTAAATTTTGACCCGGCCCTAGCCGCTAAGCACGTTTTTTTGGAATTTTTTACCGGTTTCATTATTGAAAAATCTCTCGCCATCGATAACATTTTTGTCTTCGTAGTCGTGTTTTCCTATTTCGCCGTTCCGTCGATCAACCAGCACCGTGTATTATTTTTCGGTATTATTGGAGCATTGCTCTTTCGCGCGATTTTCATCGCCTTGGGTGCTGCGCTGCTGCAATACCAATGGATTGTTCTCATCGCGGGCATATTTCTAATCTTAACCGGCATAAAAATACTGATTGCTCCCGAAAAAATGCCTGATCCAAGCCACAACCCTCTAATCAAATTGGTAAAGCGTTTCTTTCCTGTCACTAATGAACTTCATGGGCAAAAGTTCTTCGTCAGAATAAAGGGTGTTATGTATGCAACGCCTCTCTTACTGGCACTCGTCTGCATTGAATTTTCTGATATAATCTTTGCTATTGATTCGGTACCGGCAATTTTTGCGATAACCAAAGAACCGCTAATCGTATTTACCTCTAACATCTTTGCGATTCTTGGCTTGCGTTCACTCTACTTTCTTCTAGCCAACGTTGTGGGTAAGTTTAGATTTCTTAAATATGGCCTCGGCCTAATTTTGATTTTTGTCGGTTTGAAAATGGCATGGCTAAATGATGTATTTGATGGGAAGTTTCCCGTTGTATGGTCTCTTGGAATTATTGGCGCCATTTTTGCTGGGGCAGTTTTGCTTTCAGTGATTGTCAAACCAAAAATGACGATAAAAACAGGCTCATTCGAGAAGAAGGAATGATTCTTTTATGATTCTCCGATAGTTTTGAGCTCGACCATGGGGAGGATTAGCGGTAGCCCCACGAGTAGTATTGATTTAGAGAGCAGTGGTTTTCTGCCATAGCTTTTTTGCTGACACGAGTGCTTTTGCCATGAGAACTGTGGTCTTATCTTTCTCGCCAATAATATCTAGACCAGCGATAAGCCACGTGGCAAGTGCAGGGACGCATAGGTGGTAATATACCCTTCGCCCTTCTTTTCGTTCAGCAACAATTTTATTAGATTTCATCAGACCCAAATGACGTGAGACGAAGGATTGAGGAAGATCGAGAAGGGTCTGTAATGCGGTCACGTCGAGCTCACCGCCATGAAGTTCTTCAATGATACGTATTCTGTCTGGATGGGCTATGACGCCAAGAAAATTGGCGAGCTCTTGAGCTGCTATCCTTCTATACATGACAACTCCAAAAAAACGATTATGACTTTTGTCCAACTAGGTAGCCGAAAGAAATCTCACTACACCAGTTGCTATATCGTAGATGGCGCCAACCACCTTGAGTTTGCCCTCTTGCTGAAGCCCCGCGATTATCCTTGAACCGTTTAGAATATCGTTTATCCCCTGTCGAACATTATTCTCAGTTACCATTTGCATCTTCTGCGCAGGGCTTTCCATGGCAAAACCACTGTTAGTGGGTATGGCTCTTTGTATGCGTTGTAGCACGCTCTTTAAGTTACCTAGCTCAACCCTATCGATAGCACCCCTGATTGCCCCGCAACCACTATGTCCCAGGACAACTATTATCTTAGCACCAACAACCTTACAGCCAAACTCAGCGCTACCAAGGATCTCATCGTTAATCACGTTGCCTGCAATGCGTATGCTAAAGATATCGCCGAGGCCCTGATCAAAGATCAGCTCAGCAGAGGTGCGGGAATCCATGCAGCTTATAATAACCGCGAAAGGGTGTTGGCTTTCTCGTGTTTCGTTCACTTGCTGCAAGAGATTGCGATTTACCTTTAGGTTGTCTACAAATCGACGATTCCCGTCAATGAGTACGTCAAGTGCCTCGGTTGGGGTCATTCGTTCTTGCTGTTCTTTACACATTGTTCTCATAAAGAGCTCCCTATAGCCAAGCTATCTAGAAAGGGGATTTGAAAAAACG
This sequence comes from uncultured Myxococcales bacterium, assembly GCA_964368985.1. Taxonomy (GTDB): domain Bacteria; phylum Myxococcota; class UBA727; order UBA727; family JABDBI01. Next base: position 3,065 of record CAYJDW010000155.1, read on the forward strand.
TTTCGTTGCGACTTTTCTTTACTTTCATCTGATATATCATATATTCACATATTTACATGTATTTTTTCAAGAAAAATAGCGAGGCAACTCATGTATCGTTTGGAACCTAGAGATTTTGTGAAGGGCCGCTTTATTGCTTTGTGGTCTTTCCTCGCATTCCAAGCAGGGTTTATAAACTCAATAGGATTTCTTGCGTGTCATCGCTTTGTGTCACATCTCACGGGTTTCAGTTCTCAAGTTGGTATAACCATTGGAAGCGGCAACTATGTGCTGGCGCTAGAAATGCTGAGCGCTCCCTTATCTTTTGTCCTTGGAGCCTGGGTCAATGGTATCTTGACTGTTGCTCGTCGGTCACGGGGTCTATCACCTCGCTATGATCTAGTTACCATAATTATTCCTCTCGCACTCTCCCTCTTAATGATTGCTGGGGTAAAAGGTCTTTTGGGGCCATTCGGAGAACCTCTGCTGTTGTTTAGAGATTTCGTTTTTCTGTGTTCGCTATCTTTCGTGTGCGGCCTTCAGAATGCGTGTTTTGCGACCTTGACGACAGGGCAGATACGAACCACTCATTTAACAGGCATCAGCACCGATTTTGGCACAGAATTATCATTGATTATCAATGGTAACATTAGTGATGAAGAGAGAAGGCTCGCGCGAAAGAGAAATTTCATGCGAGTAATGACCTTCCTTAGTTTTTCCTTAGGTGCTCTGATTTCTGCACTAGTCGATTCGCGGCTTGAGTATTGGGCACTTCTGCTGCCAACGATGACCTCTTCATTGGTCAGTGCAATATTTTTCTTGGTCAAACACGAACTCGACACCAAGGAAAATTCCACTGCGAGCTTCCCCACAAAAATTGGACACGAAGTTTAGGCAGCTAATCTTAAATATTTTGTGATCTACTTTATGAACGACCTCTCAGGATGCCTTTGCTTTAGAAGCTTTGATTATCTTTAATGAACTCTTCTTTATCTCTCTCTTTTAGCAAAAAATTCCCTTTAGCCTTCCGCACTAGATCTTGGCTTGAAGCATTGAAAGCATGAATAAAAATTTTAATCCCGGATAGCCTTTAACGATAGCCGCTACCTTAAAAAAGGCATTCTCTAAAACTGATGGAGGATTATTAAAAGCGCCTTGTCCTACTAACGTAAGATGCACATTAAATGGTGTTTTACTGATGACATGGCGAATAACAGCAATTTTAGCGAGCGCTTCATATTGCGTAGCGAGCAAAACATCACATAATTGGGCACCAGCCGACCCTTCCTCCGGCGCTCTCTGTCCTTGATAAGAAGGAGCCGCAGAAAAAATTTGCAGCTGTAGGACGCCGGTTGCCTCACACTTTACCCACTGAGGCAAAAAGCGAAGTTTATTGATATTTTTTTGTACGGTTTTTAAAACTTTGTTAATTCTATCTTCAGACAATTTATGAGGTTCAAGATAGCCATTTTCATAAAATGATGAACTATCGCCTTCCAAAACATTGCTTAGCGCATGAGGAAGCTTATTAACTGATTCCGCCGCACTGCGATCTAAAGCCGCTGCCGCTGCTTCAATCGCGCCTTGAGGACCTTGGGTACCGATCCTTGGTAATACTTTGCCCAAAATCCTGATTTTGGAGCCAATTGAGCCCCCAAAA
>CAYJDW010000156.1:0-4677 GCA_964368985.1 uncultured Myxococcales bacterium
ATAATCGGCGGCATCTTCACGCATGGGATGGGGCAAGAATATTGGGGTAAAGCTGTAGGCGATATTAGAGAGCATTTTATGGCCATTGGTATTACAAAAGAATGCTTCCCAAATTAGCGGCGCTACTCAAAAGAAAACGGTCTTGCGACCGTTTTCTTTTGTGCTCTGTGCGCTGCACGCCACTAATTCCGGCAACAGGAGCGAGAAATGGCTATTGCCTGGCCCTTGTGCTAACTCGCCAAAAATCATAATTTCTAACATGGGGGCTCGAGCTTCATTTAGTTTTTTCAAGTTTTGTTAAAGTGAGTTCTACTTCAGCATAGGTAATCAAATCTTCAGTGGTATCTTCGGAGATCGTACCTTTTATGAATTGCATTTCTTGATTTAATTCCCCGCACTCCCCCAAAAATATAAGTTCTATTGCTCTTGTATCTCTCTGAGAATCGACAAGCATACCTTCTACCGAGTAATTCTCTATAAAACCATTTGCACTTAACTCAAGAGTAAACGAAACATTTAATTTATTGTGCTCCCACTTTGATGTTAGCTGGGAGAGTTTCACTTCTTTGTTAGGGTTTTGACTTTTTATAATACATTTTAAACTGTCTTCAAGTTCCAACGTGTAGAAACTACTAAAAGAGTTTGAAGAACATAAAACGAAAATTATAAATGAAACCATATATTTTAGCATTTTTTACTTCCTTTTAAGATAATAAATACAGAAAATAGAAATCATAAAAGCTCATTTTCTAAAATCGAGTTTATATTTGGAGCCAAATAATTAATCTATTAATACGCTTACCTGAACCTGGATTGCCGCGCCCATGGGCTCCCAACGACCATGACTGAGAGTTATGATTTCCTAAAAATAATTATTAAGCAAAACTCCGGTTCCTTAAGCTTAAATCGCTCGCCCAGTTTGGGTTGTAAACCCCCCAAAACTCAAGCCGTTTTAGGGGCACAAAGGCCGCCAAAACAAGCACAAGTGGAAGTGAAATTATTTTCAGCAAAAGTATACTTGAGAAAAGAGGATCTAAAAATATTTAACTCAATGCACAAAGAAAAACAAAAGGACTACAACGTCGACATTTGACCCAGAAAGGTAAAAGAAATGTTCCCACACTGGACTAGAGAAAAGTTGGTGGAGCAAATGCTGCGATTGAATGATTATGAAAAACCTAAAAGATTTGCTCGACGTTGAGGATAACATCGTTATTGTATCCGATCCGCATCCTAGGTCCTCATTTCCAGGTGACCAGCCCTGCCCCATTTGTTGATGAGGCAGTTAAAAATGAGCAGGCTTTTTAGGCTCATAATTCATCTTGGCATTTGAAGAATCATGTCTCTCACTTTTAAGGCCTTCATTCCAATGCCATTTGGTCCCACATTGGCTACATTTCATACCATTGCACCCCTGACTGCGCTCAGTCATCACCCCGCATTCCGCGCAAGGGCGATAGCGGCCGTCGTAAAAATGAGGGTCATCGGGATCGGTTACAGGTTTTTCTGGTGGTTTTTTGCGACCATATTCCAACAAAAAATCACAACTTTGCGGTTTGCATCCACTGTGATTGTGGCCACATTCAAGGCAACCGGCAAAAAAACACGCACCACAATCAAAACGTCGTTTTTCATCTTGCTCAAAAGACGCACCATTAAAACAATCGGAAGTACGGCAAAATTGCCAATCAGGAATTTCTTGTAAGGCGCGAGTGCGCATTATTGCTTCTCTTAAGCGCGCAAATGATCTAGCCATCTCTTGATGAATTTCCAAGGCCGGTATTGTCTTCAAGGTGGTAGCACACCCGCTACACGCCGGTATTTGTCCTTGTTGGGCATCTTTGACCGCCACACCAATAAATTTCTCTAAGCACCCATCACATAGTCGCCCACTACAGCTTTCTGACTGCACTAGGCAAGGCCAGAGATCGTCATCTTGCCAACAGATACTGCATGTGCCCTGGTCTTTAAGGAGCAAAGGCGGTTTATGGTCATGATTCAATTTTTCTTCGAGTTGGTCTAGAGTAACTTTTTTAATTATGTGAGATAACAGCTTATGTACATCTTTTTTATCGAGCAGACCGATATTTTCAAAATACTTAATTTCGCCTTTAATATCTGTAAAATTTTCCATGTTTTTTTCTGATCTATCTATATGAATATCAATGCAATCAATTAATAACTCTTTAAAAGTTACTTCAGAGTAATTGAGTCGATCACTTATTGTGTAATCTATTAATTTTTTGACTTGTTTCTCGAAATTGGCTATTTTCACTCCATTAATTTTAAAAAATTCAAGATTATACAATTCTTTATGCGATCTGATAAAATTATTAATAGAACGCATATAATCAGCTTGTAGCAATGCACACAATTCGCGGATTATTGATCTATCAAAATATTCGCTTAATAATTTATGCACTTTAAAACTATTAAAAATTCGCTCGACATTGTGAATAATTATATCAACAACCTCTATATTATCTATAGTAGACAATTTAAGAGGCGCCGTTACTTCACTTAAAATTTCATTAAACAATGGCACTTCATAGGAATAGACGTAGTTATTACGAGCATCTCCTGTGAGCGGCTGATATAATCCAAGCGCATTCCAGAGTTGGTCTTGCTGCTCAAAGAAAAATATATTTTTATCGACGAGATCCATAAGCATTGGGCGAATGATGCGCATCACATGAGGAAAACTAATAAAGCGCAGCTGCGCGGTAGGGGAAAATAATTCTTTATTTTTGAGGTTTTCTATTTCAGTTGACAAGATTCTCAAACTATCATGATCGCCTTCGACAATAGCGCTCATGCTCTTCTCAATCCACAGCAAAATTTTAGGCATTAATTGGTCTCTAAGGGAAAATCTTAATTCTAAACCTTTTTGCTGAATTGCTTTTATTGAATTATTAAACAAAATATAATCCCCTGAATTTTGCATAATTTCATCCACAGAGGTTGACTCTATTTTTTCAGTCATTGAGGCTGTTTGATTGGCCAAATAGTGTTTTAAGTACTCCTGAATAAATTGTGACCACTGATAGTTGTGATGCACTAAACCCAGGCTTTTAAACTCCAAGAATTGTTGCGACCAAGCTTCAATAACACGTGGTAGTTCGACCAGAGGAAATGAAGAATCAATGGCTGAACCAAGCAATGAGCTCGCAATCTGATAATCAATCGCTTGTTCAAAGTACAATTTATGGCTCATCACCCCTAAATTTGATAATACATGCTGATGCTCATTAATAAAATCTTTAAGGTTATGTAGAGTATTTATTTTGTGGTAAAAAATTCTTTGATAATGGCCATAGAACTTTTTTCTTAATTCATGAGGATTATTAATAAATCCATACTCAATAAATGGCTGAACACCATTCCCTAAAAGAATTAAAGCCTGCCTATCTCCATCGGGGATAGATTGTAGATTCAATTCTATAATATTATAGATTGCCTCACTGAAGAGCGGTAAAAAATTGTTATTTATCAAATTATCATTTCTAATTATTTTGATACTAGAGAAGATATTTCCTATCTCATTAGAGAGGATATTAATATTTTTATTGTAGTTTAAATCTTTAAAATAACTAACAATTTCGCTTTCAATAAACTCTTGGTAATTTTTTCTAAATTCTTCACTTTTAATTATCAATTTTACTTCTTTTCTTTGGCTCATGCTCGCCATAAGTTCAAGTACATCAACAACCGGGAGATGATCATTGTGCTTAATAATTTTTAAAATTATCATTTCCAATGATTTACGTATTTTTATTTTTAATTCACATTTAGACCATTTATTAAATACATCATAGCCTTGTTCTAGTTTTAGAATCATTTCACATAAAACATCAAGAGATATTTCGTTAATATCTTTTTCTAAAGAGTTTTTAAGATTATTTTCAATGGCCATGAGGGCCATGCCTTGAAGTGAGTTTTTTACTAACGAATTGAGTTTTATTTTTACTGTAAATGCATTATGAAAATCAATAACTTGTAAAACATTTTTAGTGTTAATAATAAATTCATTAAAAAACTCGATAATTATATGGTCGACAGTAAATTTATTAAAACCAAAGCTTTTTTTTTGCGCATTTTCTAGGGCATTTACGAGCTCGGCCAACCGATTTAACGATAGCTCGCCCTCCAGCGTTTTTATTTGTTGATATTCATAGTCGATATAAAAACCAAGAAAGGATTCTTGAATATTCATGCTCCAAGGATAAAATTTTCTATCATTAAATCGCTCATCAGTTTTTAAAAATATTTCCTCAATACTCAAAGGATTGGCAAAAAAATGTTGCTTTAGTGCTTTCTTGGCAAACGTGGTAATAAAATTATTCTCGATTTTCTTCGTTATTTCTCGAACAGTACCGTATCTCCACGTCGCATCAAAACCGATCGCTCTTTGCAGTTCACCCGCAAGCCGCTCATAGTCATCAAGAGATCTAAGGTGTTCTGCGCGTCGATGAAACTGCGCTTCCATATACTCTAATAATTGCTCACCCAAACCTCGCTGCTGCTTTTCAAAAAAATCCGCAGTTGCAGCGATGCCCTCTAATGCTCCGTGATCGACAAAATAACGAGCTAAGGCCATTTTCTCTCTAATTCTAGGGTGATCGACCAATTGATGAAAAATATTTTCTTCAATTGCGTACTAAACTTTTAAATTATTTG
>CAYJDW010000157.1:0-4658 GCA_964368985.1 uncultured Myxococcales bacterium
GGCTCAATTGGCTCCAAAATCAGGATTTTGGGCAAAGTATTACCAAGGCTCGGCCAACTGCAGATGAAAATTTTTACATTTGCATTGATCAGCATTCGATTGCTAAAAAATTAGAGCAAGCTCAATGCCCATGGACTCAGAATGGCTTATTGGGCGCGCAAATTTCTATCTCTCATTTTCTTAATAAATAAAGAGTGCAGAGCAAGGCAAGATTCGCCCTGCTTTGCTCACAATAAATAGCCCGGAGAAAGTTCTGTGCTGTTTTATCGTATCTTGTGGCAATGGCTCTGTATTGCTTGAGCTTGGCAAAAAAATTCTCTATTAAATGCCTGGCCTTGTAGAGTTCCACGTCATATTCAGCTGCATGGGTTCGCTTGGACTTTGATGGAATCTCAGACCTACTCGACTTGCTTGGAAAGATCTTATAGTTGAAATCCTCATAATTTTAATGATTTTCACCAACATCAACACTATAATTACAAATAGAAAATGTTTTAAAATAACAGGTTATGAAGCGACAAAATGAAACTTACTATCATCAAATTCTTGATTTATTCCATTCTTTCTGCACACTTATATGGGGCAAATTTCCCTGCTCAACTAGAAGGCTTAAGCCACTTTCGCACCAATGAACAACCCGGAAATAGTCCGACCGTTATCGTTGTGGATACAGACTTCTATGGTCTTGATATTAACCAAGTCAAGATGAATCCCCCTAAAGACATCACCTATGCTGTCTCAAATTTCCTTGAAAGTGAATCTTATCTGTCGGAAGATGCTGATAGAATGTTGCGACAATTTATAAAACAAATAAAAGACACCGTTGATCTTTTTGCGAAAAATGGTGTGAAGATTGATATCGATTGGGACAATGGAATAATTTCAAATTACGATGCGGACGAAAAATACAATGGCTTTAAAGATGACAAAAATCTTGACGATAAACATTATATTACTTTGCTAGGCTTAGATCTAAAGAATTATAGAGAGTATCGTGATTTAGTAGTAGCCTCGGGCCACGGTCTGCAAGTGAGCAGGATTGTGGCTGGAGCAAATGGAATTATCCCGAGCGCAAAAATAATACCTATATCGACAAATAGTACGGTTGTTAAGAATTTAGAGGTTTTTGCCGATGACGGTAATGGCGCTTCTTCCGTCAACAAAGCCCTTTTTGTTGCTACATATCTTGCTGAAAATATGAGTAATATCGAGGCCATTAACTTATCGATTTCTTTAAATTGCGATCAGTCAACGCCCAGCTGTATTTCCCAATTTAGACTGTGGGCGTCTCTCCTCGAAAAAGCTGCAGAAAACTCGATAATTTTCTACCCGTTGGAAAACGAGAATAGTTCTTTCTTTGGTTCCTTGCCCGGCGAAAAACTCATCGTTCAAGCGGCCAAAAATATCGCCGAGCGACATGGGCACCCAAAATTAATTTTTATTGTAAATTTAGAAGAAAAATCCGGTGAACTTCTGAGCGGTAAAGCGTTTGGTACTGCAGACTTTACGCTCGCGAACATTGGCACCTACAAACTACCAAGAGCTACTAATGAACAAGAAATAACTGAGGTTAATGGCACCTCTTTCGCCTCCCCCGCGAGCATGGCTCAGTTTTTGCTCCTCAAAGGATATTTGGCTACGCGTGTAAAAAATCTAACCGACAAAATGGTAATTAACTTAATGTTCGAGCAAGCTGATCGTTTTTATAAAGGAAAGAACTTATCGATGGGATTTTATGGCAGAGGATTCATGAATATGAACAAATATGCAGATTATATTAAAAATAACCTCGAAAATATAACTGAATAATTTGACGTCGGCGCAAGTAACGAGACAACTGCTCATGAATAGCGCCCAAAAATGGCTTAGGTACCCAAGCCTAATATTTGGCCCCAAAACATCAAACAGTTGCTGACAAGAGTGACATAATATCGCTTATGGGTTGGGCTTTAGCGAGTAAGGCCCGAGTCAAGCCGGCATGAGGCATGGTTGGCTAGGTTTCTGGGGCCAACAGCCTGATTTTCGACGAATTTCTACTGAGCCTCTGTTCCAAAGCTCAGTATCAAGCTGATGCTACGTTGTATGAAGCTTCTTCTATAATTGATAATCAGGTTTGGCCTATCTAGGCGTTGCTCCGAATTTTTTTAATAAATTAATAGCTTTTTCCTTTTCTTTGGAGAAGGAGTTTTCTTCAATTAAAACATTAAGCGCTTTCTTCAGTTCTCCTATATCGTTCTTCCAATGCATAACGGCTGCAGTCTGTATAAAGTTTTCGTTATTAATATAAGATGGCCATAAGCTATGGAAAATCAACAACAATTGTCTGCTTTTAATATGACAATCGGCTGAGGATGGGAAAATATCTTTTAATGGTTGATCCGGAAATAAATCAGAGATTTCTTTGAGAATTGGGCTCAAGATATCAGCTGATAATTGGTTATTTTCTACAGATTTTTCAAGTTCAACTAAGGTATCTATAGTTGGATTTTCTCTAAAGTTATGCAGATAAATATCGCAAATATTCAACTTATCATTAATTATCGTAAGTAGTTTATTTTTAGCCATCTTAATCGGCAGCTTCTTTACTAGAGAATCAGCTTCACTACTTATAAGATAAAGATCTTCTTTGCCAGTGAATAAATTATCAATGCTCCGCAAAAAAAATTTTTGAATCATATCGTCGGTTTCTGAATTTTTCTCAGAACTAAACCATTTGGTTATGAGCCTAGATACTATCATATGATTAGTCTCTGGATATTTTATTCTCGTTAATTCAAGAGGCTGTTTGTATTTTTGCAAAATAAAACTTAAATATTTTTCAACGTTTACGGTAGTAACCAAGTTCTTAATTTCCTTGTGTTGTTTTAATAGAGCATCTTCTAAGTTATAATTATTTTTTTCTTGTTTATATTTTTCATACAAAAGTAAAAAATCGGCATATATTGGGAATAATTTATCGTAAAGTATTCTGTAAAAATTATAAAATCTTTTTTCTAAAAGATTTTCAATCTCATTTGAATTTTTAATGTCTTCTGATAATTCATTCACTACTATTTCTAACTCACTAAAATTACGGTTTTCATCACCAGATAATGCTAGTACTTCAAAATCTGGAAAGGGAAGTGGCTTATTTTGCTTATAGCAAGAATCAAACCAAGCGAGAAAAGACAAATAACCAGCTTGCCAAAAAATATTTTTTCTTTCGGTGACTATACTTTCTTGCGAGGACAATCTATTCCAATTAGATCTAGCTTTTGCCAATTTTGAGAATAATTTTTCATCAAGGCAATCAATCATGAGGAATAGGGCTAAATCAGATTGAACCCCCGCTAAGAGTGGGAGGTACTTAATAGCGTAGTAAACAGGTAGAGCTTCTGAAGGCAGAAGCTCCTTAATAACATAAACATCACCAAATACTTCTGTATAGCCAAAGTCATTTATAGAAACAATTTCATCTTTTATGATGGCCTCAAAAAATAGTACGGTTGCAAATAAGCAGCTATAAAAATCTTTCTGAAGAGAGATGCGTAAATTTATAGGAGTAATAATAGGTAAAATTTGTTTATTTTTAAGGATTGAAATAGTCTTTATTAGGCCCTTGTTCTTTGTATTTTCATATCTGTATCCGCATGGTCTTGCTGGTAAATCAATACCCATCGTATCAAAAATGTAGGCAATTAATTTTGCCTCTTTATTCTTTTTTAGGACAACTCCACTGGAATGCCTTTTTGTTTTATCAAGTTGCAGTAAAATCACTATAGGGTTTTTATCGGCAAGCTCTATTAAATCATTTAAGTCTGCTTTGAAATCCTCGTTATTTTCATATACTTTACCAAAAACATCTCGTGATTGTCCGTAAAATTCAATAAAGTGTTTTAAACCCTCTTTACTAAGCGCTGTGTCCAATTTGTTTGATTGTTTATTTATTTTTAAGTTCTTATAAATTTGGCCTTCATTCAAAAAATAAGAACTAGGCAGTGATAATTCTAAAGCATTTAATTGACTAAAAAAATTAAAGCCCTCGTCTTGAATTGTTTGCTTTGCTGCGGAAGAAGGAATTATTACATTAAAAAAATCTGATGTAAACATTTGAAAACTATTTTTTTTTGCGGTCTCACCAAAGATTTCTCTTAATAACCTGCTTTTTGGTTTGACTGTACTCTCTTGGTCCGTCGAGTTGTTCATATATTTTTCAAACACTTTCAAATGAGATGGATAATCTTCATTTTTCTCAACATTAATATACCACCCACCAATCATATCATGATTTCCGATGACATTTGGAAATCTTAAGCTAAGCCTAGAAAATGATAATTGTTCTGCTAACAGCTCTTCATTAAATTCAGAACAGTCTGCTGCCAATAAAAAAGAAGATAAGGTTGCTTGAACCAGGGCCAAAAAAAATTTCATATTGATAATTCCATACTATCTATTAAATGCTCATCTAAAGCAAAAATTCTATCTTTCGTAACTCATCAGGTAGTATTTTTCAATGGGGTATAATATGTGGAATAAATGTGCACTGGAAAAATTAATACTTTCCTTGCAAGAGTATGAAAAAACTAGGCTTAGTGGAGTCTAAGTAACATAAACCGCTTTTTTCCATTTTACCCATCTACCCAAGGCCTATAATTTGGAGCCAAAACAGCCGTCGCTTG
>CAYJDW010000158.1:0-4652 GCA_964368985.1 uncultured Myxococcales bacterium
GGCGCCCGAACCACCTGGCGGAAAAAATACATTCCAAAAAAAGCCGGCGATGGCAGTGGCAATCAGTAGCGCAACTATTTTACCTTTGGTCAATTTTTTAAACATTTTTACCTTTGTTTATTGAGTAATTAGTTCTTGCTTACTATCTTTTGTGATATAAATAGAAATATTAATATAATAATCTATTCCAGATAAATCAAGAAGGTACCTGCTTCCGAATGGATTCCAGACTATCGAGAGGATGGTCTTAGCCCTGAAGGAGCCCCACAAAATGTGGCGTTCTGACGGGTTTTTTTCATCGCTACAGTTTCAGATGATACCAAAACTCATTACAATGGCGAGCCCGTAGGGCGTGGCCATCCAGGAAACGTTGCTTGGATGGCCACCGACATTTCGTTCGAGACGACATTGAAGATTCATCAACTATATTGTTTGGAAACCCGCTCAAGGGTAAAGAACAGTCGTTCTGGCGAATAGATGGATGGGCAATGAATTTTTCCATGTAATGAACCGCGCAGGTGGGAATAGGCTCATGTTCAGTGAATCTGAGCACTATGAGTTGTTTTTGACATTGTTGTCGGAAATCCATAAAAAAGTTAGCTACCGGACACCCAGCACCGATTGGCACCAATTCACTCTTGTTATAATCAAAGAGAAATTCTTAAAAAATGATTTTAAAGAAATGCGGCAAAGGATTAAGGAGCACACGTCCTTTCTTTCGTTGTTAGATAAGATTAACAATTATAGTTGAAACTGATAGTATCATATGATACTATCAAATTATGCCGAAAATACCACCATTTGTCATTACGCCTTATTTATTTAAACTATCCCAAGATATTTCGTGGCACCTCGGCAGTATTTCAGGCGCTAAACTGGATACGGAAAGCATAGTTTTGCGACGAATAAATAATATCCGAACCATTCAGGCCTCATTGGCCATCGAAGGCAATACTTTAGATATCGAACAAATATCAGCTATTTTCGAGGGCAAACGGGTATTAGGACCCAAGAAAGATATTGATGAGGCTAAGAATGCAATCGAAGTGTATCGGCGCATTGCTAAGTTTAATCCACTTTCTATGACTGATTTTCTCAAAGCACACAAAATCATGATGAAGGCTTTAGTTTCGGAAAATGGGCAATTTCGCGCAGGCAATGTAGGTATTTTCAAAGGCAGTCAAGTGGTACACATGGCACCACCCGCTCGACGTGTTCCAAAATTAATGGATGATTTGTTTGATTTCATTAAAAATGAAACCACCGTGCCGTGGCTCATTAAAGCATGTATTTTTCATTATGAATTGGAGTTCATTCATCCATTTTCAGATGGAAATGGTCGAATGGGACGCTTGTGGCAGCATATTTTGCTTATGAAGGAAAATCCGCTCTTTGCCCATATACCGGTTGAAACCCTAATTAAGAAAAACCAAGCTGATTATTACGCAGTTCTAGCCGACTGCGACCAAGCTGGTGAATCGACCAAATTCATTGAATTTTCTCTCGAGCAAATATTGGCTGCCCTTAAAGGCTTTCAATCCGAAAATGCACGTAACTTGGTCAACAGCCCGAAATCAAGACTGGAATATGCCCGTACTAAGATATTAAAAAAGAGGTTTTCGAGGAAAGATTATATTTTACTTCATGAGAACATTTCTACGGCAACCGCAAGCAGAGATTTGGTGATTGGCATAAAAATGGCCATTCTTGAAAAATCTGGCGAGAAAAACCAAGCGCGTTATCGCTTTTTGGTTTGATTGTTGAAATCATTTTAAGAGCCGCAGCAACATCACAAGCCAAAGATTTTTATCCGAAGCGCGGACGAGGTTGATGGCGCCCTTGAAGACTGCCCGCCTGAAGGTGTTATAGCGTAATTTAGTGTGCTGATGAAGAAGATTTTGTGTCCCTATTTAGAAACCACAGCTTCTATGAAAGCGTTATTTTTGCCGTTATAATTATCATTTTATTCCATTATCTCAATAATATTGAATTCACTTAACATTGTTTTTAATTTATCGATACTAAAAAAATGCCGAGTATGCCCGTCATGAAAAATATGCGGTGCTATCTGCTTTCCCTCTCCATATTGCCAATCTTGAATTGATTTTACTTATACAAAAAATAGACCACCAGGGGATCAAAAAAGGGCAACCCCTATAGAGCATTTTGATTGGTATGATAAATACTTCGTTTTATGCATACTTAATTTCGCTTATAGGCTAAAAACCAATACCAGTTATTTATGAGGAATAACGAATGAAATATGTTAATTTTTTAAGCATTTTTTGCGGGCTATTTATATGTTTTAGCATCAGCTCCCATGCTGAAGAGGCAGCCGCCTCCGGGTTAGAAACTCGCGCCTTCCAGTTGAGTTTCATCACGCCCTTGGGCACCAATGGCTGGGATTCTTGGAATATTATCAATAAGTTTTCGCTCAACTTGCTGACAGGCTATGCGGGAGGAGTTAATGGCACAGAGTTTTCTGGGTTTGGCAGTGTTTTAAGAACCCATATGAAGGGTGCTCAATTTTCTGGCTTTGGCAACGTCGTGCTAGGAGAAACTTGCGGTGCGCAGTTTGCCGGATTTATGAACATCGATCACGGGCCGGTGAAGGGCGGAATTTTCGCAGGCTTTCTCAACTTTAGTGGCCAGGAAGCCCGTGGCGCTCAGGTAGCGGGGTTTGCCAATATCAACACTGGTAATAACCATGGTGCTCAGGTGGCAGGATTTTCCAATATCAACACTGGTGAAACCAATGGGCTACAACTCGCAGGTTTTTTCAACTATACCAAGGTGCTCAGTGGAGTTCAGGTCGGGATATTAAACTATGCCGATTCCTCTGAAGGCGGGGTACCCATTGGCCTTCTTAGCTTTGTCAAAAATGGCTACCGAGCATTTGAAATCAGCGCCAATGAATCTTTGTATGGGGTATCGAGTTTTAAAACAGGCACGCGCAGTTTTTACAACATATTGTCGGTTGGTGGCGGGTATAGAAATAAGCGCTCACTCTTCGCTTGGGGGTGGGGTATGGGTACTCTCATCGCGGTGGCGGAAAAACTGGATATAGCCATAGAAGGGCAAGGTCTTCAGGTGAATGAGGATGAATGGTTTACGAGTGGCACCAACTTTCTTGCCAAAGCCAGCGTTTCACTTGCTTGGAATATTGCTGAACATTTCTCGATATTTTGCGGTCCATCGTGGAATGTGGCGGTTTCCAACATTAAACATGAAAATGGCTCTGCCATTGCCCCGTGGTCGGTCTTTGATAAAACCACTGAAGGTGGCACCAATATCAAGATGTATCCGGGACTAAGCGCCGGGCTTAGGTTTTAGATTGGCAAACTACCGCATCATGAACATCTCTATTCCTTATTACCAGTCTCTGTGTGGTGGTTTTTTCCCCTGAAGAGGGGTTGCCGGACATCCAACGACTACGGTAGCACCTGCTCCAACTCCAGCGTAATCAAAAATTTTAACATAACCCGAAACTATCGCTCCAATCATAATAATGGTGTGTTTTCCAATACGAGCATCATGGGAGATGAGCGCCTTATGGCCTATCTGACTGCCTTGGCCAATAATAGAGTCATCAACGAGTCCTCGGTCGATAACCACATGAGGGAAAATTTCCACGTCATCTTCAATGATAAGTTTACCCTGATGGGGAATACGCCGCATGAAGCCTTAAAAGTATATTTTGGCTCATAACACAGCACATTAAGTGCGCGATTGTCGATCACTGCGACGCTAGATGTCAGCGCCTTTTCTAAGGCCCAGGATGTTATTATTTTGGGCTGATGGGGAGCTGTTCGATCAAAGCCGAGCTCAAGAAGAATACCTTATTTGACGCCAGGAATAGTCGGAAATTTAGTATCATAATTAAGTCTAATACCGCCGCTACGGTATGCGGCTATCTATGACGATGTGTGTTCAAAAAAATGCTCCCATGCAATTGAACCAGCGTGGAAACAAGAACTAATTAGGCGTTTGCCGCAGTGGAGAAAATTATGGAACGAGGAAGGCTCTCTGCTTTTAAAAACTTCGATGCGCCTAATAGGAAAACCATTTCTGGAACAAAGCTTTAAGGTAGCCTTATCCCTTTGCTCGTTTCCCTCGATCAGCTTCCCTCTTATCGTGAATGCGAGATTTGCTCTTCAGAGCTTCACAGCAAATCCTATTTCGGATTCTGTTTTCATCAGCGTAATTGAACACGAAATTCTTCATAGTTATTTAGAATCATTTTTACCAAAAACTACGTCGCTATTAACGAAATATAAAGCTGAATCACCGGGAGTACTCGGTCATATTCATTTGCTTGCTCTGCAAAAGGCTACTTATCTAGAACTAGGATGGCAGAACAAGTTAAACGATATTATTGCCAAGGACGAGACCTTGCCGAACAAAGATTATAAACGAGCCTGGGAAATTATTGCGGGTGAAGGCCATTTGTCCTTCATAAATGAACTTAAGTCAGCCAATTGATGTTAGCGCGATTTCACATGCCATTCCATGAGAAATTCATCCAGATAACCACTGTCTTTGAGTAGATTCTCTCTAAGCAGACCAATTTTTATGAAACCCATCTTCTCATAAAGCCTGATTGCCGCTGGCTGAGTCGCGGTTACTTGCAAAGAAAATTTTCGCATGCCTAG
>CAYJDW010000159.1:0-4630 GCA_964368985.1 uncultured Myxococcales bacterium
GGATTTGTTGCGTAATCAATGGGTTTGTTGCCATCGGCATCAATAGCATTTGCCATCTCCCTGGCGAATAAATCATAGTCAGGTAAAACCGATGCTTTTTGGAATATGAGCGCGGCTGTGCCATAATTATTACCCTTGGCCGCCAAATGAAGCGGAGTTGTATAGGCTCTGCCATTCACAGTTTGTCGAGCACTGAGCAGAAGCCTCATCAAGCAAGGTGTTTTTTTATAGGGAATCATTATACTATTTATGGCGTTTTGCTTGCTGTCATTTACGCTTGTATTAAGAAGAGTAAAAAAATTCTCCACATCAGAACAAAAATCCATCGTTATTATGGGGTCAGAGCATTCATCATTAGGATTGATTTCAGTAGATTCTTTACTATAGCTTTCCATACTGGAAAATCCTATAATAATTGCCACAATAGGAAACAAGTTTCTCATGAGACATCCTTCTTGTTGTTTGAGACCTTTAAGGTGTTTTATAGTAATACTGAAACAATTTAATTTGCAATTATTTTTATGCTCTTTTTAAATATTGAAAACTTCTAACATCAATAGCGTTATCTAACTTGGAAAAATGGACAATAGCCTGAAAAAGCCTTTGCGGAATAACAAATTATCCTGGGAAGGAGATGGCTTAAACCCTTCCATTTGTCGTGCTGCTTGCAATCGCTATGAACTATACTATTTATTTCAATGAATTTTTGCTCCAGAAAAGCTTTAGCTTAATGAAGATTGGGATTAGCAGGCTTTAAAGCTATTCAATGGTTCTAGACAATGCTTATAAAGCACCCTAGTATCATTAAATATTTCTTATTCATTATGGAGTTATATTTTTATGTCTAAAGAATTAACTGTAGTTTGTGTTTTAGGATGGTTTTTTTTAGTTGGGCAAGTGTATTCTTCTCACTTTAATTGCGAAGCAGAAACTGGCGATAAGCGTTGCTTTAAAACTCTCAATGATAGTTTTTGTGGAGATGAAGAAAGTGAAGAACCGCAGTGTAAGAAAGCTTGTATTGTTATGCCGTCATTGTCCTTGGATGAAGGCTGGAAAGCTGTTGAGGCTTTGCCCTTTTCGAAATCGGGATTAGCTTCAGGTGGCCCTAAAGATCGTTATCCTGATGTCACCCCATTTGAATTTAATCGATTTAAGTATTTGGCTGATGATGAGCGCTATATTAATGCGAGTTTGGTAAAATTTGATAATTGCCAGCAAACATTTATTCAAAGCCAAGCGCCCCTTATCTCTACAATCGCTGATCATTGGGAAATGATTTGGCAATCGGATGCTGCCACGACCGTTATGCTTACCAATTTTTTTGATAGAAGAACAGCGAAGGCACAGTGCTATTGGCCTATTGAAGAAGGGAAGTCTGAAGAATTCGGTGACAACTTTAATGTCAAATTGCTGAAGAGAGAAGAAATTCTCCAAGCAGAATTATTAAATGTTGTTCAATTTGACTTTCAGATTGAAAAAGGCTCCGAAACCAAAAAACACACGCTTATTCACTATAAATTGTGGTTAGATCAAGGGGTTGTCTCGGTGCCGCAGATTCTTGAATTGTATACATTAGTGAAAAATATACACCCTGATAAAAAACAACCTATTATTGTTCATTGCAGTGCTGGTATTGGAAGAGCGGGGACTTTTGTTGCTCTTTATAGTTTACTTTCCGCTTTTGAAGAGGGAATTATTGGTGACCCTTCTCAGCAAGTCTTGGCGCTCAGAAAGCAGAGAGCTCGTTCTGTGCAAACCAAGGGCCAATATGCTTTGGTATACGAATCATTCAATCAATTTGTATCGACTCACGCCAAGAAAAGGCAATAGAAAGAAAAGCGGCATGTCCCATTTTAGTCGGCATGCCGCGCATCTTCTTCATATGATTTAATTTTTTGAGCTTCGGGGCCTAAGTTCTCATTCTAATTATTGCCCCGTGTGCACTCGAGGTGCCTTTCAAGATTTTCCGGGATTGGAAACCCGACCTTCGGGTTGACATTCCCTAACACGCATTGCCCCGGTCCAAAGATTTGTTCTAAATGGTTCTTTATGAGTTCATCGCGCCTGGCGTTAATTTCCTTACGTTCCTCTGGGGTGGGTTCTTGAGAGCCAATACCTCTTACTTTAGGCGCTCGCTCTTCTGTCAGTTCCCAGTATTGGTTGATGAAATACCTAAATCCGCTTGTGGTTTCAAAAATTTTCTCTTGCCCTTCCCCAGGCAGGGATTTGATGCAATTCTCCAATTTGTCAGGCAATAGACACAAATGTCTATATGACAGGCTTAAGTCGAAAAAAAACTTCCCCCCTGGCTTTAACATACGATAAAATTCTGCAGAAACTTTATACATACCAAAGAATTTTATTACTGATGCATCAAAAGCTATTATATTAAATAATTCATCAGGAATACTTCTCAAATGATAGATATTATTAAAATTCATCCAAAGGTGGGGGCTAGAGTCTGCAATTAGAGTGCTACCATCGATATTGCCATAGACCCAAATGTTTTGAGCGTCTCCTAGGGCTATTTTAGAAGGAATTTCTTTGTTCCCTCTTCCCAGTATCAAGTTAAGATTTTTTCCTTCCTTCTTTATTTTTTGTAATTGATCAAGTTGGGCATCGTGGTTGTAAACAACCTCTTGGCCCTGTACATCTGTATATATTTGTGACTTTATATTTTTGAGAACGTTAGGGCCAAGGCGTTTATTAATATCAGCAATATAAGAATCTACTGATAGTAACTTGCTGTAATGAGCACTATTCTCTCCGCTAATATATATATATATCGGTTCTTTAGCTTTGGTATTCGCCAAAGCAATATCATCTTTATAGAGATCATTAGCATGAAAAATAGATTTTTCATTTTTGCTCATAAGGTAAACTGGTTGATTATAAAGTAAGGAAAATATTACAGCAAAAAGTCCATCAAGCATTGGCGTTTTATCGCTAAAATTTTTGGGTACTAGGTAGCTTAATAAAATTTCTCTATTTTTGTTGTCATCGGAGCCTAACATATCTTGAATATCATCAGTATTTAAGACTATTATATTTAAAATTTCTTCTAACTTGTTTTTTATATTGCTATTAGTATCACCCAATTCTCGTTCGATTCTGTTAATAAATACTGTTCTAATATATGAAAATTCTCTCAACTCCAGGCCAGTTTCGTCCAATTCGGGAACCTTCATTATATTGCTCGCAAGCATTTTTGCTTGTTGTTCGCTTCTGCCGGAAGCTATGAACATTTTTGTTAGTAAATCAGCATCATCACCTATGATGCTATAAAGAAGGCAGTTGTTGTCTTTGCATGATGAACTTTTTCTGATTAATATAATATCTTCAATTTTTCCTGATAAGTTATAGAAAATATCGGATTCTTCAATTTTGAATCTTACTTTATTTTTTTCCTTTGAACTGAAATATTTGACTTTGGCATCTAAAAATTGAGCTCCCTTTTTTTGAAGAATATCTTTAAAAATATTCTCTATGTTATTCTTCTTTTCTTGGCTCAAGGAGCTAGCAATAATTTTTTCTAGAAAATGATCAAAATAAAATCCAGTTCTTAGAGTCAAAAAAGATAACTTGCTGAGTTCATTTTTAAGCTGTTCTTCATTTATTTCTCTACCCAGAGTATCCATTAGCAAGGAAACGCCCAATTTAAGGTCATCGCGAGTGATTTGCCCCACTTCGATGCGCAGGTCTTCAAGATTGTTTCTTGAACTTCTTAAATCTTCTATTAATGCTTCATCGAGATTCTCAGCAAATACCACGGAACATAATAATGTATTCACTATTATTAAAATACTTGATGATAAGATTTTGAAGTTAAACATAAATTTCTCCCAATGTTACTCGTATATGTGTATGTATTAAAAAAAAAGGTGAATGCAGGTTTTAATTTGTATTGTTCAAGAACATATTATTGCCGGTCCTTGGCGGTAATTCGCCAAAAATCATGATTTCTGAGCTAATGTGCCATTAAAACGACTTTGGTCCTGGTTTTACTCGCGAAGCCGAACCCATAATAACGCTTATGTTAAGTTTTTCAGCACATGACTGTTATTTTGGCTCCACATCCTAGACATTGGTAGACAGGCCCTTTTAAAAAAAGGGCTTTATTCTACTTATACTCCTTAGTTAAGAGTTGGATAATTAACGCCAAAATTTGTATCGGGAAGTCCCTTGAAATGCTTAGAGAAATCTTTTACGTTTACATCTTTTTGTTGATTAAATGCTGTATTAATAGCTTCGCCAATCCCTGTGTTTGCAAAAAATTGTATTTCATGATTATCTTTTAAAAACTGTAATATTTCTATGATGCCTTCTTTTATTATTTTAGGCAAGAAAAATGCTAAATTACTCTTTATGCCTGGGTAGTTATTTGATAAAAATTTTATCGTTTCTATTTTTTTACATGTTACAGCATAACCCATCAAATTATAACTGCTTTCACCAGGGAATTTATCTGCAGAATTTGAAAGATGAAAACGATTAATTAAAAGCATCAAATTATTGTTATTTAAAACACCTTTATTTAGAAATTGCATTGCGTATTCTAAGAAGTCAAGAAATTTCAATTTTATTAAAGGTTTATTGATAATAATAATAGAATTTTTTAGTAAATCAATAA
>CAYJDW010000160.1:0-4627 GCA_964368985.1 uncultured Myxococcales bacterium
TGCATTCAGGGTGTGATGATCGCTAATTATTTGAAATCTCAGTCTTATAATGGTCACGGCGTAGTAAATGCCGATTGGGCTTCAGCATGGGGTGGCTTTGGCTTTATCCTTATGACTGTTGTGACTTTGACAGCTGGTACGGCTTTCATTATGTGGCTTGGAGAAAAAATTACGGAAAGAGGAATCGGAAACGGTATTTCTTTGATCATTTTCGCTGGTATTGTGGCTCGTCTCCCTAAAGCTATTTTCGCGACTGTGATGGGAATTCAGAATGGTACTTATAAGCCTTCTGAAATTTTGGTTTTGGTATTCGTGATGTTGCTCGTTTTGGCTGGTATTGTCTTCATTGAGAAGGCTCAAAGAAGAATACCTGTTCAATACGCCAAGCGTGTTGTGGGCAATAAGCAATATGGCGGTCAGGCTACTCATTTGCCACTTAAGATTAACGTGGCAGGGGTTGTGCCTCCGATTTTTGCATCAACCATTTTGTTGTTCCCGGCTACTCTAGCGAGTTTGATTCATGCTGATTGGATTCAATCGGTACAGAACGCTCTGCATCCTGGTAACTGGATGTATCAGTGCTTATTCGTGATCATGATTTTGTTCTTCGCATTTTTCTACACCTCAGTGCAGTTTAATCCGGTTGATGTGGCTGATAATTTGCGTCGATTTGGTGGCTTCATTCCGGGTGTTCGTCCTGGGAAATCGACTGCTGATTATATTGACTTTGTACTCAATCGAATCACTTTTGGTGGAGCACTCTATTTGTCGGCAGTTTGCGTGTTACCAGTGACCATTCAGTCCCTTGTTTCCAATCAAATACCCTTCTACTTTGGTGGGACAGGAATTTTGATTGTTGTGAGCGTGGCCTTGGACACAATGCAGCAAATTGAAGGACATTTTATTGCTAAGGAATATGAAGGTTTTTCCGGTAGATCGGAAATAAAGATCAAAGCTCGTAGACCAATCGAAGGATCGAATGATGTGGCGAGCAGCGGTTCTGGGATTCCTGGGGTGAATTAGCCTTCGTGTCTGGCCCTTTATATTAGCGCGATTTGATTGGCAGGTTTTTGTGATGAAGAAAGTTGTTAAGCTCAGTTTGTTCGGTGTGCCAGGAGCAGGCAAAGGGACCCAGGCAGAGTTGTTAACGAACCATTTGTCGATTCCTCACATAAGCACTGGCGCTATGTTTAGGGCCTTGCAAGATGGCCACTCTGAGCTTGCCGGCAAGATTAAGAACATTCTAGCTTCTGGCGAACTGGTGCCTGATTCACTGGTTACTGAAATGACTTTTGAACGGCTGGATCAAGACGATTGTAGAAACGGTTTTTTGTTAGATGGTTTTCCGAGAACTCTGCCTCAGGCAGAAACTCTGCAGAAATCCAGGCATGCGGTAGATTTTCTGGTTGAGATCAAAGTTGATCGTGCCGAGATCGTGCGTCGTCTGGCCGGAAGAAGGGTATGCCAGGTTTGCGGATCGGTTTACCACACGGATTCTTTTAAGGGTGCCATTGAGTGCAAGTTGGGTCATGGCCCATTGTTGCAGCGCGCGGATGATATGCCTCGAGCTATCGAAACGAGACTCGATATTTTTGAGTCTAATGTAGCCCCGGTTTTAGGTTTTTATAAAAAAATGGGTCTCTTACGCTCAGTTCAGGGCGAAGGGGAGCCGCAAGTTGTGTTTGAAAGAATTTTGGAGTCCGTAGTCGGCTGACCGGATGATACGACTTAGGCAAACTGGTTGTATCTGGTACTTGTCAAGTGGAATTATTGCTGCTAGCAAGGCCGAGTGATGGATCCCGAGAATTTTGTTTATTTTTAGGAAAGGCAAAACGTTATGAAAGTACGAGCTTCTGTGAAGAAGATTTGTGAAAAATGCAAGGTTATTCGTCGTAAACGAGTCGTTAGAGTTATTTGCGACAATGTTAGGCATAAACAAAGACAAGGTTAATTTTCTTGATCGCCCGACTTGACGTCGACCGATCGACTGTTTTTTTTGGATAAATTTGTAGTGGAGTAGAGAAGTGGCGCGTATTGCAGGTGTTGATCTTCCCAAGAACAAAAAAATGGGCACTGCGCTTACCTATATTTATGGTATTGGTCCTTTCGCAGCGGAACAAATATTAAATAAGGCAAACGTAAACAAAGATCTGAGATCAGATTCTTTGAATGAAGACGATGTAGCTAGAATCCGGGATGTAATCGAACAAGGTTACCAGGTTGAAGGCGATTTGAGACGTCAAATATCCATGAATATCAAACGATTGATGGATTTGGGTTGTTATCGTGGCTTAAGGCACCGAAAAGGTCTCCCTGTTCGTGGACAGAGAACCCATTCGAATGCTCGGACACGAAGTCGTAAGAAAAGTGGCGTAAGAGCTTAAGTTGCTTTGGATTTTTATGGTTTTTGAAATGGATGTAAGGTAAAAAAAATGGCACTTCCGAAGGGAAAAAAGAAGGTAAAGAAGAATATCAGCCAAGGTGTTGTTCATATTTATACTACCTTCAATAATTCTATTATCACCGTGACGGATCCTCAAGGTAACGCTGTAGCGTGGTGTACCTCAGGAGCGAAAGGTTTTAAGGGTTCTAAAAAAAGTACTCCCTTTGCAGCCCAGGTTGCAACTGAGGAGGCATGTCGTAAGGCTAAAGAACACGGTATGAGATCTGTTGAGGTCTATATCAAGGGACCTGGCGCTGGTAGAGAGTCGGCTTTAAGAGCTGTGTCAAATCAGTTTAATAGAATTTCATTAATTAAAGATGTAACTCCCATTCCCCATAATGGTTGCCGTCCTCCGAAACGCAGAAGAGTTTAGTAGGCTGCGTTGAAATAGGTGTGGCCTTATCTTGATGGTGGGTTGATCTTGCAAATTGTGAAGGTGATTAATGTATCGAAATTGGCGTAACTTGATTCGCCCAAAGGGCTTAATTGTCGAGCGGGATTCGCTGAACGAACGCTATGGTAAGTTTGTTCTCGAACCACTCGAGCGTGGTTATGGTGTAACTATCGGTAACGCTTTGCGTAGGGTAATGCTGTCGTCTCTTCAAGGGTCTGCCATTACTTCGGTACGTATTGAAGGTGCCCAGCATGAGTTCATGGCGCTGCCTGATGTTAAGGAAGATGGAACTGATATCATCCTTAATCTAAAGGAAGTAGAACTTGAGCTTATGGAAGGTCATCAAAAGACGGTTAGTATCGTCAAGCATGGTCCTTGTGAAGTTACTGCTGGCGACATCAAGTCTGATGGTACTTTGCGAGTGCTGAACCCGAATAAACACATCTGTACAGTGAGTGAAGGCGGTGTTTTCAGGGCTGAGTTCGTAATCGGTACTGGTAAAGGCTATGTACCTGCTTCTCAGTTTCGTGAGGCGAATCTGCCTGTTGATTCGATACAGATTGATGCTTTGTTTTGCCCGATTCGTAAGGTCAATTACAATGTCACCAATGCACGTGTGGGACGTCAAACGGATTATGATCGCTTGGTTCTTGAAGTGTGGACCAATGGCGGTGTGAGACCTGAAGATGCGGTAGGAATTGCTTCTAAGATTTTGAAAGAGCAATTGTCGATTCTTATTAACATTCCTGAAGATGTTGAGCCTACAGTTCCTGAGGCTGAAGAGCATTCAGAGCGATTTAATGAGAATTTATTGCGGTCTGTCGAAGAGCTTGAGTTGTCAGTTCGTTCTGCTAACTGCTTGGCAAACGCGGAAATTAAGCGAATTGGCGATCTGGTTCAACGAACCGAGAGCGAAATGCTTAAGACGAAGAATTTTGGACGTAAGAGTCTGAAAGAAATTAAAGAAATTCTGTCTGAAATGGGTCTGTCTTTGGGAATGAAGCTCGAAAATTGGCCTCCTAAGAAAATAAATATGGTAGCTCCGCCAGCAGCAAATCAAGATGATAATGGCGAAGCTAATTAATCTGTCGAAAGAAGTAGGATCAGGAAAAAATGCGACATTTGAAGCACGGTAGAAAATTAAATCGGAACCAAGGCCACAGAAAGGCACTTTTCCGTAACATGGCGATTGCCTTGTTGAAGCATGAGCGTATCGAAACCACTGATGCCAAGGCTAAAGACCTGCGTGGTTATACTGAAAAGTTGATTTCGCTTGGAAAGAAAGGTGATTTGAATTCACGTCGGATTGCTGCACGCAAAATCCATGACGCTGATGTTCTTAAAAAGCTTTTCGACGATGTAGCGAAGCGTAATGCGGAAAGAAACGGTGGTTATACTCGCGTCGTCAAGTCTCGATTTAGAAAGGGTGATTGTGCACCACTTTCTGTGATCGAACTAGTTGAAAGAAGCGATAAAGCTGTTATTGAGAAAGCAGCATAAAGGCGAAATGCCTTTTTGGCGAGGTAGCTCAGTTGGTTAGAGCGACGGTCTCATAATCCGTAGGTCGGGGGTTCGAGTCCCCCTTTCGCCACCACAGTTTTTGGTTAAACATAAAAAGAGACGCTAGAATGCGTCTCTTTTTATTTGTTTTTGAGTTTTCTGCTTCAGATGGCGCGGACTGTAGAGAAGCTTTTGATTGATCACTACAGCCCCTCGCCCGCTTGCGGGAGAGGCTAGGGAGCGGGGTACAAACCGGGATCATAGGTAACACTTCTGTAGAAAAACGCAGG
>CAYJDW010000161.1:0-4581 GCA_964368985.1 uncultured Myxococcales bacterium
TAGGCCTCGGTAGATGGGATTTTTCGAAAAAAGGCGTTTGTGTTTCTTATGCTCAATGAGAAGAAGCGTAAGAAAAATGGTCGTTCGTTGGTAACGCCTGCACAAAAGGAGAACTGCGAAAATGTGATCACGCCAGAGCAACCAATCTTAGCTGCGCGCGTGATTGACCATGAACTAGTAGGACCAAGTGAGCCAGCAGCGTGTGAAACAAAAATCGTCAAGCGCAAGCCGATTGCCAAGAAGATTTTTCGACGACGACATCAAGAATGTAATGAGATTCCCCTTCCGTATGATCCGGCGATTGAAGAAACAATCAATCATTTTTTTGGCGCTAAAGGTCAATTTGACAATGCAACGCTTAGAGAAATGGTGGGCAATCACCTCAAGGTGAACCGCGGTCTGTTTGATTGCGCAGTGAATGTTTCTATACGGATCGAAAAAATCGTGAATCGGTTGCATGGCTTTTGGACGTCGCCTGACGCTGAGAATCACGCAGCGAGATTCGTAGCGATGGCAAGCGACGCGCATTACCACCAAGCGGTAGACGCCAACTGTGAAGTAATCAGACGGGGCGGTATGAATGCGGTGCGATCGTTTCTTGTTAACGCCAAAGCTTCGGAAAACTGGAATCGTGCCATGTTAAGAAGCTATTTCGCCCAGGCAAACGAGTACCAAGAATACTCACGACGCATGCTACCTAACCAAGAACTCTAGCGAGTAGTGCAATTTATTTGTATTCGAATATCTCAAGCGCCCGCGTGTTAATTACCGGACCAATGATTTTTGGGATATGAAAATGTCGACGACGCAGAGCTCGATCTATTTTCTCGTTTGTTTGGCAACTTTCTGGTGGGCTCCGGGTAGTTTTGCCGGAGATTTTTCTGCTGACGAGAAAGTTTGTTTTGAGCAGTTATTCGAGCCTGCGCAGCAAGTTCACAATCTTATTCATCAACGAGCAAGAAATCAGCGCCTGCCCGATGATGCCGATGATGATGACGACGGCGATCTTGAAGATCCCATCATCAATCCCATCCCAGTTCTGCCGTTTGACCTTGAAGTAATACGGCGGCTGTTAGAGTATGTAAGCCTGCCCGAAATAACAACGGTTGGCGATGTGGTGAGCTTGTTTCGTTTGTATCTCGAAAAAGAAGAGCAGTTTTTTAAAGATTACCAAAACCAACTAAAAAACATCAAGTACACCGCAGTGATTGGCGGTGGAAGCATTGTTATAGGATTACTTTCGCTGCTTCCTTTAGGGCTAGCGCAGCTTGCCGAAGTCAAATGCGAAATATACGAATGCGTCTTTGACAACGACGTCATGATTGAAACTGAAAACGGTAACGGCGGACCGACCCACTTTTGCTTTGCCAAAGGTGTTGCGGCAGACTGCGGGCAATACGCCGCCGTAGCTTTAGGTTTGCTCGATTTACGTGGGGCAACCTACGTGGAGAACTGCAGCAAAAAACTCCAATCGTACATGATAAACACACCAATTCCTCTCGCTCAAATTCGCTTCTATACCAATCAAGCCTGTCAAGCAGTCATTCGATCGTTGCCGGCGATAAGTGCGCTCTCGTTGGTGCCCGGTTTAATCTTGGGCAGCAAAACCGTTGTACAAGGTGTTCAGCTCAAGCGTAGCAAAACCAAACTCGATGCGATGAAAACAGTTCCAGCGACCATCGACACCATGGAATTTCAAAACGCACTTGGGAAGATTCGAAATATTTCTCCGGCGCTCGCTGACATTGCTGAGCTGGCTGGGAGCTTTTTGTCGATTTTGCCGGCGAGCGCCCCCATTGCGCAGCTTTTTGAAAATGACGCCTTTCACCAAGCAGTCGTGGAAATGCTAGGGCAATCGGGGTTTGGGGCAACCTGCAAAGCGGCGTGGGCGAGTTTTAGAAGATAATTTATCGGGCTCCATAGAGAGAACGAGCGTATCTGCTAGAATGATTGTTGTTCAACGTTAGAACGTTAAAAATTATGTGTTTTGTCTTTGACCATAGATTGCAGGTAGAATTAAAAATGATGCGTATTCTAGTACTACTTTTTCTGCTTAGTTGTCTCTCTTGTGTGGAGCAACAGGTCGGTGCTGATGCAATCAGCTATGAAGCCACAACAGAGCTATTTAAACAAGATGTGGCAAAGTTTTTTGATGACATTGCGTTGCTGTCAGAAAGTGAGTTTGACGGCTTTATCGTTAAACGGTCCGAGCACGATAAAAATTCGCCGGTAGTCTATTTGTTGGGAGAGCACCATCTCGATCATCTCGGTCAGAAAAGAAGGTTGGCGTTGGCCAACAGACTGGCCAAAAAAGGGCGCGTAAAAATTCTTATGGAAGGTTTGCCCAAAACCGCAACCGTCGATAATCGTGGGATTGCAAAAATGGGTTATGTGTTAGGATTTTTTCTTCGCGCGAAATATGCAGAGCTTAATGGTGCAGGCTCTTACAACGCAGGAGCGGTTGATTCATGGGTCGCGGGTCATGTCAAAAAATACTACGAGATATTTGTCCGTGCGTTTATCGACAATAAAATTGACGAAAGATTTGCGTTGAAAAATATGTCGTTTGCTGGTTGGGATATGGAAGATACTCGCTCCGTCGACTACGGTTTCGATTACATGGTGCAAAGAAATAGGTCGCTATTTGCTAGTTTGGATAAGGACGACGTGAGGCCGCAGGTGGTGTTTGCCGGTTTTTCACATCTGCCTCTGGGCGATTATTACGAGTATTCGTTGCGTCACCAACAAGAGCCAGGAAAACCAAATTATGATGAGTTTTATGCTCAGCTAATAACTCAAAAAGGGCTGTCGGTAGGTTCTGCTGAAGAGCTTTATAGAAGTTTAGTAAAAGATAATTGGAATTTTATCGAGGCTATTCCGGTAAGCAGTTGGAACTTGTTTAAAAGAAGTTTCGACAAAAATCGGCAGAGGCTCAGTAGAAATTCGTCCAAATCAGGCTGTTGGGCCCAGAAACCTAGCCAACCATGCCTCATGCCGGCTTGACTCGGGCCTTACTCGCTAAAGCCGAACCTGTAAGATGTATTATGTTAGCTTTCAAGCAGAGAAATGCTGTTTTGGCTCCAAATTATAGGCCTCGGTAGATGGGATTTTTCGAAAAAAGGCGTTTGTGTTTCTTATGCTCCGGTCACCACGATGCTTATTTCCATGCTGGAATTAAAGACCGCATTTACCTGGCTTTCTAAAATAACCACAAAACCATGTTTAATGGGCGTTACAAAGTGCACGTCGTCAAAGGATGCAGTGACCACATTAGTTCGACAATGGCGCTGAGCGCTTACTCCAGCGCAAATATCAATCCAGCTCATGACTTCGCCTCCAAAGACGGTGCCATGGGTATTGGTATGTTGGGGCATGACGACTTGAGTCATGTGGACGCGCGTATACGAAACGGTGCCGGGTCGAGATTTTGATTGGGGCATCATAGATTCCTTAGGATGAATTTTTACTCACCAAAAATAAAAAAAAGGTCTTTATGTTCGTGTTCCATAATGGCGCTGAATCAAATCATTTTGTATCCATAAAAGTTTTGAGAAAGCCCGAGCTGCTTTCACTTTGGTATCAAACGCAAGTTGGGATTCTAAAATTGTGGCATTAAACGCATCAGCGACGAATCCTAAGAGCGCGTTCATCTGGACAAGGGGGACATTTATGGTCGCGTTACCCGCGTCAGGCGTGTGAATTTTTCCTACCATGTCGAGATATTTAATCATGCTCTCGTCATAAGGTTTAGAAACTAAACGCTCAAGATAACGAGCTAGATGAGCTTTTCGAAATTGTATTTGGGGATGATCAGGAGTTAAGGCCTCAAGCGTTTTTGGAATTTCTCCCTCATAGCCATGCTGGCGAGCAAAAAAATGGCGCCAGGTGGCATCCTGCATATAGAGCTTCGCATAAACAGCTTCTACTAAAGCAGGAACTTTAGGTGCAAGAAAATCCGCAGCACTATGAATAATCTCTACATCCTCAGCGCTAAAACCAATGAAATCAGCCAAATAGTGATAGCGATAAACAACATCCGATTCTAAACGGGATTCGTCGACATAGTTCATGATTCACCTCTTGATACTGCTTATCATTGATTCCTATCTTTTTTCGTCAAGACCATGAAATAAGTGCCATTAAAAAAGGCCCCGCGGGGCCTCTGGGGACGATTAAACTTCCTCTTCGGCTAAATCTTTAATGAGTTCATTATAAATTCTTTCGAGCCACTGATGCGTTTCTTTTGAGAGATTGCCCCAGCCTAATTGTTTAATCATTTCGCTATAGCTCAAAGGCTCTTTTTGTCGCGTTACGCAGTGTTTGAAATTTTGCCAAAGTTCTGGGCCTTTCCAATAACCAATCGCACCGCCCAAGGCTGCGCCACCGAGGGTGCAGACGGCCAAGGTTGACCCACCCACGCTTCCGCCGATAATCCATATTAAATTCCAGCTGAAATCTGGATTAAATGATTGGCCAACTCCCGTCATAGCTCCCGCTAAAAGCCCTGTGCACATACCCAAAAGTGAACCGGTCCTTGGCGGTAATTCGCCAAAAATCATGATTTCTGAGCTAATGTGCCAT
>CAYJDW010000162.1:0-4473 GCA_964368985.1 uncultured Myxococcales bacterium
ACTGATCGAAAAGGTCGCACAAGCAAGCTCAACGCTTATCCCATGCTCCTCTTTGCCATCTCCCGTCGGCAAGATGGCTTCACCACTTTTTTCGCATGGCTTCCTTCAAAATATTCGTTATCTGGGCCTCAGAAAATCTACACTTCTTCATTTCAAATCTCCAATCCCTTTCTAGGGAGAAATTCTACTTTTGAAGACACTTATTTTTTGGGGGGATTACCTTCTAGCGAACGTGGGATTTTGCAATGATAAAGTTGGATAGAGACTCGTCATCTTCCTCGTTTAATGAAGCCGCTGAAAGAAAAGCATTCCATAAGTGACCAAATCGAGCAGGATCCCTTGCATCATGGAGTTTTTTCAAAATTTCAAGATTAGAGGGTGAATCATCTTTTGGCATCTGCTTAAAAATTTCTTGATCCAATTCTATTGGCAATAACTTTTTATTTATGAAATAGGCCCAGACCATAGCACAGGGGACAAAGTGCTCATCTAAAATAAGACGTTCAATTATTTCCATACATTGCAAGGTTGATAAATTTTCATAAAATAGAGCATCCAATTTAGCTGCTAGTTCTATGTCAGTAATTTCTTTGGCCCTCTGAAGAGAAGCACCTAGCGCCAAGCCAAATAATTGAAGGTTGGGCTCTTCTTCAGAAAGTCCTTTTTCATATAGACCCCTAAGAATAATTGCAGATTCCTGAGAACGAAAATCAATAGTATTTTTGACAAGTTGCAGGATGTGCTCATCGCCATTGCCCGTTATCAGCCCTTGGCTCCTAAGACCATTCCATGCAAGCATAAATAATTGGGGATTGGCGTCAGTATATAATTTTTCCACAACAAGACGAAAAAAACTACTCGTAGCACTATTTGGGGGGCCAAAGTTGATGGGTTCATTTACTAGGCCATCCTCATAAAACAGGTTCCATACAGATGAGAAGATAGCAGCACCTTCATTATTTGTATTTGCTTTAGCGCATAATTCTCTTAAATAAAACGAGTAATAAATATATTTAAGATTCGTTGCTGCAGTTTTAATGCTGTCTATTTCGAGAACGCTAAGGCCATCGATCAATACGACATTATTTTTGGCCTTTGTTATGAAGTCTGGCAGGATATTAACCCTGCATTGTTCCTGATTGCTGAGACTAAGCCATTTCTCAAGGATACTTAGTTCTATTCTTGATGAAAAGTCACGGGCTTCTTTGCTTTCGAGTTTTTCCATCCACGTTTCATAAATGATTTGACTTATTGCGCTTTGTTTAAATTGAGCAATCAGTTCCTCTGGCACCTTGTGTGCTGATTCGCTAAGCTCAGTTTGGATATAATCATATAAATTTTTAATGCTTTTTATGCCATGTTCATGAAAATTAAAGCCCTTGAAAACCGAAGATTTTCTGCCGATAAAATTATCAATGACTTCTATCAAAGGCCGCTTAGTATAGGTTATATCTTCCAGCTCCTCAACGGTAAGATTCTTAAAACGTATATTCATGGCTTTGCCAATTTTAAAATCTGTCACTTTAATATCGTAGCTTGTCAGTTCCTCGCCACCATAAAGGTAGCTCGGGGCTGACATCATCTCTGTGATATTAGCAACTCCACCTTTTTCCTTAAGGAGTCGATTAAGTTTCTCTGTTCCATGGGGCCACATTTGCAGAGCTTCTTCTGCGAGTTCGCGAAAATCTGAATTGGAATCTAACTCTATTTGTCCTGGTTGGATAAAAAATGAGTTAACAGCATCAGGAGGAAGACTAACAGAAGCAATAACTCGAACCGGAACCCAAACGGGTGTTGAATAAGCAATAGATTCGAATCCTAAACTTATATAAATGATAAAAAATAGTAAAAATAAATTTCTCATAAATACGCCAAATTTGCTCTAATAATGTGTGGAATAATGGATTATTAACCTGCCATAAAATGTCAATCAGGGAGAGCGTAGCCACAGCGCCTAGCTCTGGTTCATCGAATTTAGCTGATGTCGGGCGCTCAAACCAATCCAGGTGAGTTAAACGCAGGCCGTATAAAACCATTTATTTCTCTAATAAGCCATAAATAACGGTTATTTAATGCGATATTAGGAGTAGGTAGTGCGGTGTTTGTAACTGTTGTTAAAATATGGTTAGAATTATCTTTAAAATCTGCTTAAAAAGTGTTATAATCTTCAGATAATTATTAATTATTAGAGTTTATAATGCGTTTTTTAATTTTATTGAGTAGCTTTTTTGCTCTTTCTTTGTGCTCCTTGCATCAGAATAATTCTTCCCTAGAAGAATGCGAGTCTTTTGATGAAGACCTTTCTGATTATTTTTCTGAAGAAGAGCCCCGACATGACGCCTGGGCCCGAGAAAAATTGGATAGGATCTACAACGCTTTTGAGAAGGATATTTTTGTAGAAGTGAAAAAAGGCCGGATTATTAAGGGAAATTATTACGATGTCGATATGGAACGCTATGTAATTGTAAGTGAAGGTGAAATTGGTGTTGGCACCAAAGGATTATCCACATGTTATGCCATTTGTGGCGTCGGGCATCCCAAACACCATCCATCCATTCTCGTATTAGCTCATTTCATTTTGACTGATCCCCAAAGTGTGTTGGAGAAATTAACCGATGAATTAAACGCACGTAATTGTTTAAATGAATCAATTGCATTTTATATTTTAGGTGGAAGTGCCGATGATGAATCTAAAGAAGTCTTGTATGATTTTTTATCGTTGATAAATTTGTATAATATAAAAGGGGCATTATATAATCCTATTTGTATCGACGAAGATAATGATGCGTGCCGCTCTATCGATGTAATTTTTACCAAAGATAAAATTTTCTATGGTGAAGA
The DNA here is from genome assembly GCA_964368985.1 of uncultured Myxococcales bacterium. Classification (GTDB taxonomy): domain Bacteria; phylum Myxococcota; class UBA727; order UBA727; family JABDBI01. Next base: position 2,842 of record CAYJDW010000162.1, read on the forward strand.
GATAAAATTTTCCGGTTCTCAAACCGGTCATGAATTTTAGCTCATACTTAATAAAGAGAATTGTCGAGACATATAAACAATAATAAATAGTTTAATTTTCTTAAATATCAGCGGTTTATTGGTTTTAGTAAATTATAAATTGTTTTAAGTGTTGAATAAGATAAAATGAGCATTATAATTGCTTCTTTAATACTTAAATTGGATTTTTAATTATGAAATTATTAAATTTATTGGCTGTTATTCTGTTTTTTTTCTCTTTCTCGATGAGAGCTTCTGATAATACGGTTATTAATAAAGAAGAGGTCTTGGGATCTTTCCTTCCGCAACCTGATCTAAAAATTATTCTAAAGCTAGAAAGTGAAGAAATTCAGAAAATAAGAGATCAGCGAGAAGATATTCTTAAGGAAACCACAGGATATACGCCGGGAAAAAGCTCAAAACGAAGCTTTTGCTTTGAAAGTCCATTAAAAAACCTAACCAATATTTCAGCGACGCTAAAAGAAGTGCCTCCAAGTAAAAAAAGCAAACCTAACGAAGAAACAGAAAAGGTCTTTGTTTCGATTTTTTCAAAAGATTCGGCCTTTTCTTCTGGTTTATGGGCATTCGTTGATCCTATGGCAGCTTTATCATCGGTCGGCATCAATTGTGATGACCCAAGTTGGGATTCTTTAATAGACGACCTCGTAGAGGATGAGTTCGTCAATTGTGAGAGCCAGGAATTCTTTATTGCGAGTACAATTAAATATATAAATGACAATTCAAATGCTCTACGATGCCACTTATTATGTTCTCCCCAGGGAGAGATGTGGTGCCGCCATTTTGCTACCCTAGCACTGCCTATTTTTGCGAAGCTTCTTGACCACGAGGCTGTACCATTTTCAGGCGAAATCCACCAAATTGCAGCTGAAACCCTTGATTGGAACTGGGAACGAGCTGGGCCAGGGCATGTGTGGAACATGTTGATGCTTAAAGACGACGATAGCGATGAATATATTTATTGGTTTGTCGACGTTGTTAATAAAAAGTTTATTAATTTATCTTCGAGCAAAACTTTAAAAGGTTTAATACTGTGCAGTGTTTCGGGAGGAGAAATTACACAAAATCCAATCACAATGAGAAGCATCTTTTTGGATTATGCCCGAGCTACTAGAGAAAACTTCAACATTAATATGGGCAAGAAAAAAAATCTTAAAAACAATAAAGAAATTCATAATTTAGCGATGAAAAAAATGGTTATTAATAGGCGAGTTCCTAAAAATATCGCAGTAATTTCTTTGCAAAAACAAAACAAATAAAAAACAGGTTTTATGTTTTGGTAACTAACTCAAGTTGCTACCTATCAAATTTTTGTGAAAGTCAAATCTAAGGATTGATCGTCGAGAGCAATAGTTTTATCTCCATCCTGCTTTGTGATTTCGGGATGGTGAAAAAGCCGGTGGTGACGGCCTGCGAAGCTGAGCTTAACCCTTTGATAGCTGCATCGATACGCTACTCGAAGTGCATCCTGTATGGCCTCAAGAATGTTTTCAGGCTGAAGCTGCATGGGATAATTGTTGGATTTCGGCGGGAGGGAATCCTCCCATTTTTAGTGGGATTCAAAAGTAGACAGTTTTTTCCTATGCAAGCATTTTT
>CAYJDW010000163.1:0-4448 GCA_964368985.1 uncultured Myxococcales bacterium
GTTTTCTATGGCTTGTTTGAGCAGTTGGGTCAGGGTGGGTATCTGTGTCATGGGGCTATTATAAAGGACGAAGGGGCGGATTGAGGCTCAAAAAATGAGGTTGGGGAAAAATAGATCGAACTTGCTTATACCAAATATATTTGGTATACCTGTTTGGTACCAATGAGGTGAATTAAGTGCCACTTAGTGGAAAGGAAATGGTTAAACTCTATCTTAAGGCTGGGTGGATTATTGTTCCAGGACAAGGAAAAGGCAGCCACGTAAAGCTGAAAAAAGATGGGATAATGGCCATTGTTCCAATGCATAAAGAATTGAGTAAAGGAACCGAGCATGTCCTGCTCAAGGAGATGAAATCATGAAATACCATTTCAAAGTTGAAAAAGAAAAAAAAGGCTATTGGGCTCAATGTTTAGAAGTACCTGGATGTGTAACCCAAGGGGGCACTATAAAAGAGCTCAAAGAAAATATGAAGGAAGCTATTGAATTGGTGCTGTATGAACCAGCTGATTCCCAAGATGTTGCCCCGCTTCCTAATGATAAAATAAAGCTAAGTAAATCGATTTATACTGTTTCGCCCGAACCTCATTTGGCTCTTGCCCATATGGTCAGATATTATCGGATTAAACATAATATGACACAAAAGCAGATCGCTGAAAAAATGGGCTTTAGCGATATATACAGCTATCAAAGACTAGAAACACGAAAATGCAATCCAACGCTTAAGACTATTCTTAAAATTAAGGAAATTTTGCCAGAGATTTCTTTGGATTTAGTGGTCGCTTAGGGGAAGGCAGAAAGCTGCCTAAAAAGGATTAAGGAAGTTTTTGATTAGCCAAAATTTTTCTGGCGGTGCAAAATTGCTTTTATAGGAGTAGCACGCATTGTATCTTCGATTTTTGTTAGTCTTTCTTCCCATTCTTCTTTAGAGGGAGCTCCAGATTGGCAATAATCTGTTATAGCTTTTTCCCAGTCAAAAAAATTTTCTATTAGTTTTTTATAATCCTCACCAAACATATTTTTAGAGTAAAGAAAAGGCTGGCTGACTTTGAGGAAATCGTAGCGTTTATGGACACGTTCAATTTGCAGCTCTAACATTTTTTCTTTAGAAGCTTCACAATAGAGCAATGTGCGTTCTCTAAGTTCCATCATATGGGTGATAGCATTTGAAACTGCAGTGGTGATTTCTTCTTTCTTACGTTGGATCTCAGAATGAATCGCAGCTTTACGAGCATTATTCTTGCGATAAAGATCGTACCCAGTAAAAGCAACGATACTAAGAGAAATAGAGCTCGTTAGAGCCACTATAGCCCACATAAATTCTCGTGAAGATAAGAAAATATCGTCATGTCGTTTGGTCATAGCGGTATGCTAACTTAACCATAGCGAAAAAAGCAATTTATCAAATTAGGGGTAAACCCAACAAACGTGCGATGAAGTGCCAACGTTTTTGATACATAGCGTTTCAGACCGTATTGACGCGGCACAGAGAGATTTTATCGAAAAATGATTAAACCATGACAAAAAACCTTTCTCGGGTTGACTGAAAAAAGTATTATAAGCCAATCCATACAAAGGATTTGGTTTTTTGTTTTTGATATGAGTTCTGAGATCCTATTCAAACGATATTGAGCCGTGTTTCCATATCCAGCTCTACTCGCCCATAGGGATTAATGTGTCGAGTTAACAGGGGGCATAATGCAGGGCGTACGCATCACTAAATAATTTAAGTTAACTTTTAGAAAGCTATACTTTTGTATGCAATAAAAGTTGTAATGAATAATGCGTTAAATTTAAATCCATAGAAATTTATAAAGCTCACGCCTAAGAAACTGCTTTTTCCCGGGATAAAATTAAGAACTTATAAGCGTGTTTTCATAATCATTTTTTCCAGATGACCTATATCCCATGAAGCTTGCTTGAGTCTTCTTCTAACGCTTTTATTCTGCTTATCGTGAGTTTTGATAATGTTTACGGCAACTCGCTTCAGAGCTGCCAATGCAAGCGCTGAGTTTCTTTCCCAAGAGCGATTGGCATCGTCACCCATGTGGACGTCTAAAATCCAATGCAGATTATTCTCGATTGACCAGTGATTTCTGATGTATTTGGCTATTTCACTATCAGTTGAAGGCCTACTCGTGATGTAGTAGCGCCATTCTGCTGTTATTGGTTCTGATTTCTTGCTGCTAATAGTTTCTACTGCCGCAAACGATGCAAGCTTATTCCATCCCATTTTGCTGAGTTCAGGAGGAGCATCGACGACAAAAACCCTCCGTCTGACTAAGCGGCCATGGGATTCATCAAACTCATCATATATCTTATGCTCATTATTGAGCTTATCGGCCATGTATGCAGTAGAAAACTCATAAAGAGTGGGCTGATTGGCCTTAAGCGCTATCAAATAGTCAGCACCTTTTGAGCTTATCTTCTTGATGATTTCTTTTTGGCAACCAACCGCATCGATGCTTACCAAAGAACCACGTAGCACCAACTGATCGAGCAAGTCTGGGATCGCTTTAATCTCATTCGATTTTGCTTGCGTGGGCGTTTGCCCAAGCACAATGCCATTTTCATAGCACCATGCACTCACAAAGTTGAGACACGTTAAGTTGTTTGATTTGCTCGATGTTCCTCGTAGAGCCTTGCCATCGATTGCTATCTGCTGGCTTGGCTTTATTGTTATGCTTTGTGACCATTGACTAAAGACCTTTTCGAGCTCCTTATGGGAAATCAGCATAAAAACGCGACGAAATGTATCGTGACTTGGAATTCCCTTCTTTAAAGAGACAAATTTTTGAAACCATTTTTTGTGAAAACTCACGAAATCATGGATATCCTGCCAGCAATAAGCGCCGCCGAGCACTGCGCAAACCGACATAAAGATTAAATCTGAAAGCGGATAGGATATTCTTTGCTCATTACGAGGATCAGGAATCGAGCTAAGCTCGCTTAAAAGGTCCATTCAAGCTCCAATATCTGAGGATGCTCGAATGGCTTATTTTACTGCGTTAACATAGGAAATTACTGTCGGATTTACGCTTGGTGCGTACGCCCTGGCCTTCTCTAAAGCGTCTCGCTGTAAGTCCAGATTTTGATCTTGAGTAGAGACCCTGGCATAGCCTATTAACATTCTTGTTCCTCCAAACAGCGCATATCGTTGATTGCGTTTCATAAGTCAAGAATAGATCATTGTTTTAGGTTTTTGTTTTTGATACGTGTTTAGAGGCACGAAGAAGAGGATTTTGCCATGATTATTCCATTCCGCCTGAACATCCCACAAACGGACGTTTTTGGGACAAAACCTTGACTCGATGATTTTTTTGAAGGGATTTTAAGAAACCTTATAACACGATGTCAGAACGCCATCGATCCAATTCCATTAAAAACGTTGGCACTTCATCGCACGTTTGTTGGGTTTACCCCTAATTTAAATGACCTGGAAAGGGCTTTTGCTAAAACCCAGGAGCTTTTTGCTTCGGAATTTGGTGGGCAAGAAATATTCCAGGTGCGCGGCTTTTCGACAAAAGTATGGGCTTTTTTAAAGGTCTCCCTAGCTAAAAAACCTAAAAGAATCGCTTTAACAATTAGTTAGCGGATAGTTCAGCAATTATTTTATGCAGGTCTTCAACGTGGGCTATGCTGGCTCAGGTACTAATCCAAGGATTACGCATGGCCAGCCCCCAAGATAATGGACCACCAACAAAATCAGAGTATGACGGATTGTCGCATGAAGTGGGCAAAATTATCCGCGATCCTGAAGTTCAAAAGCTAGTCAATCAATTCAAAAAGAAGAATGAAACTACTTTTAGAATTTTTAAGGGTGTTGGTTTTACTGTTGCTTTGGCATCGGGCTTATTTGGCTATTTTCTTAAGGCAAATTCTGAGGCAGATGATAGAAAAGCAGCTGCGTTGACGAATATTATAAACGAGAAAAAAGATTGGATGCAACGAGTCAATAATGGCATACTAGAAGTAAGAAGAACTAGATATTTGATAAAATATGATTGTGATTTTGGTAAAGCGCCGTCGTTATATGAGCAAGGAAAACAGCGGTTTTTGGCTAGAAATAAATTGGTTGAGTCATTTTCTGGGATCCATGAAATATTCGATGATCAAATTTTTCAAACATTTTTAGAGATGACAAAGTTTGATGAAAATATTACGGATGTATGCACAAAAAATGCCCCGGGTGACGAGGCATGGCGAGAGTTCCCCCGCAAGGCTAATCAGCAAATGAGAGAATCTATCCAAACGGATCGCGAAAAAATAAAAAAGCTTGGAACCGGATTATTGGATGGATTACTATAAAATATATGCAAAAATAAGCCGTATTTAAGTACCGCAATAAGCTGCACGTGCAACTTTACGTGAAAACAATTTAGCAATCTTTTTAATAAGTTTCATGGTGTAACTCCATTATTGTTTAATTAATATTCATCAACGAAAAACTA
>CAYJDW010000164.1:0-4443 GCA_964368985.1 uncultured Myxococcales bacterium
ACTTTCATACCTACGACCGCTCGCTCACGGTCTCTTGGAAATTCAAATTGTATAGACATTAATTTTCTCCTTAAATATTTCCGGCCAAAGGCATCGTCCACATCTTGGCGCTTTGCTCGATCCATTTTTCATAGGCGTGGTTTGGCTTAGACTGGCTGTCGGTATGGATTGCTTGACGGGTGGTAGATAAAGAATCGTTGCGAGTGGTCTTAATGAAGCAGATGGCCTCAAACATGCCATCGAGATAGCCTTGATCTTTGCCATCTACGCCCAACCCTGGGTAAAAATGTTGGATGGCTTCGAGCTTGAGTTCTTCGTTGCTTTTAGAATCCATCCGGCTCTCGCTGCCTAAGATTAAACGACATTGCTCAACCAGCTTTAGCCGGGCTTGGATTTTGGCTTCTAAAGCTTTTGGGTCTTCGAGTTCTGCTTTAGCAACTCGCTCTTTTTCAAGCTCCAGACTCATTGCATCAAGCCGACCAAGAAGTTCTTGCTCACGCTTTTGCTTTTCAGCGAATAGATTGGTGATATTTTCAGGTGACAATGCAACATCGACGCCATCAAGGCGGACGGTTTCATTCATACTTGGTCCTTGTTGTTGGATTAATTTTGAATCGTTACGAATAGCGCAATCAGCCCCTGCCCTACCCCAGCCTTTTGGGCCTAGAGCCACGTGATTGATTTCGATATTTTTTTGCACCGCGTCATAGGCTTGGCCCTTAAATATTCCTGGTGTGGGGTCGAGCTGGCATGTGTAGCCGAGGGAGATTTCTTTACGCTCGCCGCTCTCAATGGCTTTAATGGTGTCTTCATGGAAAATGATGAGCGAGCCTTTAAGATAGGGACCGTCGCGTTCTATGCTTTCAGTCACGCCCACCATATGAGTCTTTGCGTTAGCTGCATTTAAAAAGGCTTCACCACCTGATTCAGACGGGTGCAAGTCGGTGACAGGGGCGCCTTTGAGCGACTCTAATGAATCAACTCTAAACACCTCTTCATCGGGACGGTATTCGCGGGTGTTTTCATAGTTAAAAACTCCGCTCTTAGTTAAGCGGGCATTAACGCGCAAAAAGCCTTGTGGTGTGCGTTTGAAGGTTTTTGAGGTGCCGTTGAAGTCTAGTCGGAATACGTTTTGCATTCGACCTATAATAAAGGGTGCGAATTAGATTGAAGCCTTTTTTCTGAGGTTTGAAAAAATATTAATAGTGATTGATTTTTTTGATAAATATTTGTGCCTCTAAGTCGTACTAAGCTCTGAACAAAGACTCTACGTTCCGAGAAAAATATGAAAAAAATATTACTATTTTTTCCTCTGGTGATTTGGTTGAGCGCTTGCGCTGACAAAGAAAGTGGTAAGGAGGAAGCTTCTCCGCCAGTCCTCTTCAAGCCCAATGTAGCTAATGCCGTTATAAAGAAATCAAAAAACCCACACGAAACTGTGAGCCCTAAGGAATTTAGAAAATGTGAACAAGAATATGGCTCATTTGAGATGATGCGGGCTTTAACATTCTTTCAACGTGTCAAGTCGGAAAAAATTTTTGAAGGCTATGCTATTAATACGAATACGGGGGCATTTAGCCAGGAAAACAAAAATTTAAAATTTGATGAAAACAATCCATGCACACAGTTAGAGCTTTATTTCTCTAATCAAATGAAATCAGCAAAACATATAAAATTATCTCTCTCCGAAAAGATTGTAAATGATTTCTTTCTAAAAGATAAACCGGAAGTTATCAGAGAATTCGACAAGGGATATTATTTCACCTCGATGGGATTATCTCCAGATAACCTAAGCAGACTGCCGTCTCATATCTTTGAAATTTCAATCAGCTGCCCAACTGGCTTAGAGATTTCTTGTGAAAAGAACGAAGGCAAATGTGATTTTTCGCAAGGAATAAACGTAAATTTGCCGCATGAAGGCTGCACTATCAAAGGGATTGATCAAGTATTTGCTCTTTATCCCCAAGGTCAGGTACGAATTAATTTTGAGGGAACATTCAAGAAAACCGGCAAAGTTATCGATGAGCAAGAAGAACTGGAAGTTAAATTCACTAATGTCGAGTGGAAATAGCAGGTGCGAGACTAACAATTCGCTTAATATTTCTTAAATATCGAGGACTGGTATAGCATCACACCGACAACAAACCTCACTCCGCGGATAAGGCCCCGGCCCATCCCAGTCGTAGACTATATTATTTCGAGCCCGATGAGACTTGCGCACCCGCTCATCGCGTGAGGTTTGCCAGCGATATTGTTTAATCCCGGCGCTCTTTTGGTGGTACCTCGTTAGGTCGCCGCTAAAACTCAAAACACCATCGCGCGCAATTAGTTGTGCCCGGCGTTCGCTTAAATCCGTAACTTGTTGGATTTCTTTGCTCATACTTTCAAACAAACGACCTTCACGGATGCCGCGCTTAAGACCAAGATTGATCTTGTCCAACTGCTCACGCTGAACCGATTTAATCAAACGGCTATGGTCGGTGACAAAAATATCCAAAAGCTTGGTTGGGTGAGAGCCGATCCACAAAGATTTGCCCGATATAGCAATCATCTGCCTTTCTAATCCCTCTCGAGTAACCCGCGCGATATGGCTGAAAATCTGTCCTAGGGCTATTTGATCGGCCATAAGATATGTGTCGGATTCCACCTCACGCTCGATCATTTCAAGTATGCGCGACCACAACGCCGGGTCAGCCTCTAACAAACGCCGCTCTGCATTTTTTAGTTTGCCTTTGATGAGCTTGTACAAAAGCAAGCGTGCTTGGGCTGAGGCTTTAATAGGTGGAACATTATTCATGAGTTTGTGGAGCTTCCAGCTTGGCTAAGCGCTCAGACAACTGAGCCACTTCTTGCTTTAAGGTTTGCACATCACTGCTACCAAACACAAAGGTCTGTAGACCCATAGCGATAGCAAAAGCTAAGGCTGAGCCTGTTACTGCGTGTTTTTTAATCAACTCATTCATGATTTTGGCACCTTTCGATTTCGACTATTTTGTCTTGTTCATTTTGAGAAACAGTGATTTTGCATTTATCTCCTGGCTCAAGTCGAACACCACAAGAACTTTTCTCCTGAGCCTGCCCTAAAAGTATTTGCATTTTTCGATACTCAATCACAGCGTACAGGCCGAATACTATTAAAGCCGTTTGCAACAACAACTCAATATTCATGGGGACTCCTTTCTATTTGGGCTAACTCAGCCCGTTCAGTAATATCAACGGTAAAATCACCGCTGCTAAATCGTTTAATGGCCACTTCTTCTGGCAAAAGCACACCTTCTTGTAGGTAAATACGATCGGTCTCTGCTTCCATGCGACGCAAATCAGCTTTTTCGCGGTCGGTCATCTGCCACAGCGCTGGAAACTCGATAGTGATTTGTGCTTGAGGATCGCCGCTCAAGATTTTGGTGAGGTGTTTGAGTTTTGGTTTCAGTGCCTCTTGCTCTGCACGAACCTGATCATAGAAAAAGCGCGTATCGCTTTCGCCAGTGGCGTTCATACCGGCTGGAGCTTGGCCCATTAGTAAAGACACAGGTATGCGAGCAGCCGCTGCCAATCTCAGCATCATCTTTTCTAGGATTTCGGGGATGCCCGAAAAACTGTAAGAATCGCGCCTGAAATCTTCATCCGCATCGAGCAAAATACTGCGTGAAATAGACCGGCTCATATCTACCAGTTCCATGCGCTTTAACAGTTCGTCACTGCGATTGGTGCCCATCGATACGTGCAAATTCTTAAGTTTAAAAACGCCCTGAGCGGCATCGGTCATGAGATGGGCGGTCGATTGCCACGCGGTATGAAACTGTTGCAACACGGGATAGACTCGCTGCAAAATACTCGGTGGATATTGGCGGTGATTAAGCGGTGGGATGGCGAAAAAAGATATCAAACGTGATTCGTGGATTATGGCGCTCGATGTGTTTAGGCGATAGGTCTCCACGTGGCCATATTGAGAGGTGTTGGGGTCACCGTAGAATGACGCATGACTTAGCTCTTTGCTGGTTAAGACGTTTAAAAACCGTACTCCCCTCACCTTTTGGATGAGCAAAGGCGTTTCTTGCGCCTGCCCGTCATCGACTCCCATATAAATAAATGCCGCACCAAAAATTCTAGCCTTGGTTAGAGCGTCGCGGAGCGTTTCACCTAGATTGTTCCACTTAAAAGGCTCATCGTTAACTCGAATATCGAGGCCTTGGCGAAGCATTTCGCTCGGTACCAAATCACAGATGCGAGCGGCAATATCATCGTTTAAATAGAGCTGCTCCAGGTATTCCGCCGGCAATGCGGAGCCCTTGGCGAGATGCAGATGAGTCGATTTATCACGTGAAGTGCCTAGACCTGATAGAAGATTCTTCCACGAATCAAGGCGTTCGCTCATAGAAAGCATGAAATGTCACCGGTGTTGTTCATCGATTTGGAAAAGGTTGATAAACGCAAAGCCCGCTC
>CAYJDW010000165.1:0-4281 GCA_964368985.1 uncultured Myxococcales bacterium
GAGCACATTGGCGCCAAAATCATGATTTTCGGCAAAGTATTACCAAGGACCGGGCATGAGAACATCACGGCTGACCTCATTGCTTTGAGAAAAAGCATCGACCACCAGTTTGAGCGCATAGTTATTGGCAAAATCATAGAATGCGGTGATGATGGGCGCCGAGAGCATGGCCAAATAATGCCATTTGAAAGGGCGAATGACGTGCCACAAAAAATGATAAACCGAAGCGTGTTTTTGGTGAGCCGGGCCCATTTTTTCCTCAAGATTTTCTGAACACTTATTTTAGTAGTATAGCAGCGAAATAGTTGGCGTGCCGAGCGTGCTATTGTCTCGAGCCCACTTGGTACCGAAGGATTAATGGATAAACAAGCTACCTTTTCGTTATATCCAATTCGTTCACGGCAACATCAGACTGGCTTGCTAATCCGCGGGCCGGCACGGGGACCGGCCCCTACCGAAATCTAAAAATGTTCATCATAAGTGAATCTATAGAGACCAAAAATCTTCACTTTGTAGGGGCCCAATCCCCGTGCCGGCCCGCGAATTAGCAGATGGCCACGCTAGGCTCGCCATGACGATTTTTCCTAACGATTTTAGTCAGCAGAGCAATTTCTGCGACCCGAAAAGCTAAGACTTTTTTGAACATTCGTTTTTATGGCTTTTCCAATCGTTCTCTTGGCATTCTTTTTTGCAATAACGAACTTTACGACACCGACTGCATATCTTAGATGCACCTGGTGTTTTGCAGAAAGCACAAGGATTTATTATTTCCTCAAACTTTGCCACTTCCTCAAACTCTACAGCAAATTTATTAGGTTCGCTTTTGAGGCTTTCAACTTCCAAGCCGAAGCCTATTAATCTTTGCAAGGCTTCCGCATGCGCTTCTTGAAAAGGAATTTTTCGTTCAGCATCCATACGATTATAGAAGGTCTCTATATTCTCCAATGAATATCCCATTAGATAACCTTCGAGAATAAAATTCACATCATCTTTAGGGTGAACCATGGAATTTCTTTTATTATCGCCTAAATACTTCATAATAACTTGCCAATTGGGAAGGGAAGTATTCACAAAAATAAAACTTGGAACAGCCTGAATTTTTGTCATGCTCTTGCCATTGTCCATCTCATAAATGATAGGAATGCTAGATTCATAGCGAAAAACTTTTATATTTTTTGTTTTGGCAATTTCAGAAAGCAATTGTTGCCATATTGGAAACTTCGATAAATCATAAAGAACACCATTGTAAAATACTTGAGGGGTCAAAAATGAAACAGCTTTAGTTCCTCGTAAAACCTGGAGCGCCGAAAAAGCAAACATGCTGCTTCCAAAATTTTGCGAAACTATTCTACCATTGCTGCCTGCCCAAAGGTCCACGTCATTTTTTTCCAAAAGACCATGACGCCCATCGCTCGCAGTGAGAGGGTAGGAATCAAGAAAGCGATTCGCGCATTCAAAATCAGCTGAGTGGAGGCACAGGGAAGATAATAAAAGAAAAAATGCATATAATTTAAACATATATTAGACCTATGATTTATAAGATATAAGAATCGCTTCTATCATGTCAGTGCAACTAAGCAATAGGGATTATTAGATGCAGTTAATCTATTTATTTCAGAGGGTTGCGGAATTAATCTTTGCTGCTACCTATATGCTTAGTTTTATGATTACTCGAGTATAAGTAAAATAAAGGCCTTTTTTTGAAAATTCTCTTTTGCCTAGACCTAGTATTTGGAGCGCAAAATAGCCATTTGGGCTAAAAAATTTAACATAACGCCTATTATGGGTTCGGCTTCGAGAGTAAAACCAGGATCAAAGTCGTTTTAATGGCACATTGGCTCCAAAATCATGATTTTGGGCGAATTGCCACCAAGGTCGGTCGCACGACCCAAGATCTGAGGCCTAAAATTTTTGGTGGTGCGCTTTTTGATGAACCATTTGTGGGAGATTTTTTAACGGTAGTGCAGGCAGCACGGCAAAATAGTAAATATTTCCTCATGTCTACCAAAACCTACACCAACGATCCGGACATGTTGGTCTTGGAAAATGGCTTATCGAAAAAAGAAGACAAAAGCCACTTGGCTATGTGGGCTATGATGGGCGCGCCTCTCATCCTCGGCAATGACCCACGGACCATGGGCGAGGATACCCTCCAACTTCTAAAAAATGACACGCTTTTGAGAGTTCAAGAAGATCCCGTGGAGCAAGGCAGGTTGATCCTCGATGACGGGGAGGTGATGCTTTGGCGGAAGCGTCTAAAAAATGGCGATACGGCATTTTTGTTTGTAAACCTCAAAAAGGATGGCAGGCTAAAGCGGTCTTTTTTATATAAAGAACTCGATTCGCTTGCTCCCAAAATCATTAAATCGGCATTTACGGGGTTATATCCAGCGAGAAATAAGCAGGGCTTAGAAATCGCGCTGGAATCTCATGACTGTGAGCTATTAATTTTGACCAACTGATTTTGGGCAAAAATCTTTATGTTTTTTCCAGTCCTTGGATTGGCAGGTTTTATTGCAATATTTAGCGACCTTACATCTGCAGCAATTCAGCAATTCTTTTTCTGGCGAGGCTTTTTGGCCACAGGTATAGCAAACTGGTTTTGGATTTAGATCTTTAAATGTGCCTGATTTCTTAAAAGCGTCACTTTCATTATAGGTAAATAATAATTCTTCGCCAACATCAATATCATGTTTGGCAATCAAGAGTTGGGCGATTTCAATAGCTTTAACGGAGTTGTTGGCTAAACAGACGATTTTAAGCGATCCTACATTCACCATATTGGGGAAACGAGCGGAATGATTAGCGAACGCCATTTCATTGCGATGAGTTTCAGCATCAATCAATAGTGGAGCCTTTCTCTGACCCTTAAATTTGTCATTAAGCATAAAGAAAGGGTGCTCTTTGCTGAAAAGCATAGCATAATGAGCACTTCTCTCTGGGGGGTAGTTCATAGCTTCCGCGCTTTCTGGCGACGAAAAATTGACGACTAGTTCAGCATCACCCGCTTGTTGATGGGGCAAAAGCCGACGCTGGTTGAAGAAAATTTCCCCGGTATATTCTCCCACCACCTCCTCAGGCTCGAAACGCCGGTCGGCGAAGGCGCCGAAACCACCAATTTTTGGAGTTTGGCGAATAGATACCCCATCAATTTTAGCGCCCTCAGTGGGCACTCTCGCGAGGACAAAAGAGTCGATTCCGTTAGCCTCAAGTGCTGCTTTAAAAGCAACATCCAAGCCAACTAAGTTAGATAGTGAATGAGCGAAGTTTTCTCTCGGATCCAAGCATTGTTCTTGGATGCATTGGACCAAGGACCTCACCCCGGGACGCCAATCAAAATAATCCCATAAATTAAGTGAAGCAAAACCCTCGTGCACTTTGTTCGTTTGAGCATAGGTCATCTCTAAATTCTGCCAAAGTTTATCTTTTTCTTCGTTGCTTGAAAAATTAGCGGCGTTGGAGGGGTTAATGTTTATTAAAAATAAAGTTAACAAAAAATATTTAAACATATAGTTCCTTTTTTATTGATCTTTTTATTATATCACGTCTTTGTCTGGTGAGTAGGGGGAGAGGGCTATTCTGCTGAGCTTTTCAACCGCTCGAGGAAGCGTTTGGGCTCCAAAAACCCCAAAATAGTCGCGTCATGGACATAGTCTCCCCGCTCATCCAAAAAGATCAACGTAGGCAATCCCGTGATGTTATAGCGCTGCTCGATACCGTTGACGTGGTCGCTTGCATTGGAAGCATCAACTTTGATCAAGAAATAATTCTTCAGGGCTTGGGCTACTGACGGGTCTTTGAAAGTAGTATTTGAAAGCTGATGGCATGCCACACACCAGTCGGCATAAAAATCAATCATGACTTTTTGCGGCAATTTTCTAGCTTCCAGCAGGAGGGCATCGAAGGCTCTCGGATCGGATTGGTCATCAATAACGTGCCAGCCCAGTTCATCAGTGGAGGCCAAGGCTACGGGCTCGTTGTTGGTGTTTAAAAGTGCAGCGAGACTTAAGGTCATCAAGCAAATACCAGCTATTTTCGGCGCTAGGCGGGCCATACGTCGATGGGCAAAGGGCGCTTGAGCGAGCAATAAAATAGACCCTAAAAGTAGATTGACCGCCAATGCCAAAGCCCCCATTTGGCCAAATGCCGTGAGAACTTGATAGATGTTTTTGCTCGCTAATCCGAAATAATAAAGTGCTGCACCCATCATGAGCCCGCCAAGCACGAGAGTATAAGTAAAATAAAGGCCTTTTTTTGAAAATTCTCTTTTGCCTAGACCTA
>CAYJDW010000166.1:0-4264 GCA_964368985.1 uncultured Myxococcales bacterium
AACTTCGCCCGTCCCTGCACGCAATTTCTACTTGGCAGCCATTGGCAAGCAGCAGGCTGACTAACTCAATCTTCCCCGAGTTTAAAGCATCTATCAGAGCAGTACGACCAAAGTTGTCTAGAGCATTCACCTTAGCCTTATTTTCTAGGAGCAATTCAACGACATCTGTCAAACCGTGCCCAGCAGCGATGTGGAGTGGAGTACCACCAAATGCATCCGTCTTCGACATAAGGTCAAAATAAAAATCACCTTGAAGCACTTGAGTAATGCTTTTTAAAGTACCTAATTTAATAAATCTAACCCATCCAGGTTCATATTCTGTAGCAAAGCTGGAAGAAGCAAGAACTAAAGGCAATAATAATAAATTTAAAAGTTTTATTTTTGACATGAATTAATTTTATCCTAAATTTCAGAGGTGGACCCAATTGGCTAGACAGTTCGGCCGCCAATTTTAAGTTATGCTCTGTATATCTCAATTGTGAAGCTGCCCCTAAAAAACCGGATAACTTCGTTAGAAATTAATTGCTTCAGATATCGTCTTAGTGACATCCTGCCAAGCCCCTTGTGAGGATGAGGGCAGTTATAATACTCAAACCAGTCATCCAGCTGCTCTATGGCTCCCATAGTCCAATAGATTATGTTTAATGAGCCTGCGTTAATCGAGCTCGACCGTCACCTGGTTAAAAAAGGTGGGTTGCGACAATTCAGCCAACTCGCCTGGCCGCAAGTTGAACAGGTCACTCGCGCAATCCCAGCCCTTTTAAGGGTGGGTTAGCGAGTGCGGACGCATGCGTCCGGAAAAATTTCCACCATACGTTTGCTATTATTTTAACTGTTCTTATACTATGAGACAGACAAAGGTCGGTAAAAAATGTCATTGGTGGGTGTCAAATTTAGATCTAATCCCAACGCTGAGCAAAAAAAAGTGCTCAGCCAGTGGATGGGTTGCGCTCGTTTTGTTTGGAATGCCAAATGCGAAGAAAACGATTATTTCTATCGTTTTAAGCAAAAGTTTTTGCCTCTCAACCAAAAAACTCCCATCGACCAAAGTTATTCGCAGTTTAAAAACGGAGAGCTTTCACCGTGGCTATCGAAGTGCCCAAGCCAGATATTGCGCAATACCATGTGTACGTGGCGCGAAACCATGAGCGATTTTTTTAAGGGCCAGTGTGGTCGACCCCAAAGGAAAAAAAAGAGCGATGGGGGCTCTATTTGGCTTACTTCTGAGCTTTTTAGATTCGAGCCTTCTGGTACTAAAAAACGGTTTTTATTGGGAGTAAAACCAATAATATTGGTTATCTTAATTTTGTAGCTCATCGAGATTTTAGCGAGCCAAAAACTATACGAATTAAACAAAAAAATGGCAAATTCAGCATATCTTTCTCATTTGAGGTTGCTAGCAAAAATTCTACTATCTTGACGCAAAGTGACCATTTAAAATTTTTATCGCAAAAAAGTAGCAGTGAGCTTGAGGCGATGACCATTGGGGTTGATCGCGGAGTAGCCATTCCCATACATACTGGTGAAACCCAATTTGATTTTAGCAGTGAGCAAAAACGCAAGAAAAGAAGAGCAAATCTATCCATAAAGATCTTGCAAAAAAAACTGAGTCGGCAAAAAAAAGGTTCTAAGCAAAGAATAGTGACTAAAAATCGTTTAGGTCGTAAACATCAAAAGATAGCGAATATTCGAGGAGATTTTGCTCATAAAAGTAGTTTTAAAATTGTTAAGCAAGAAAATATTAAAGTCATTATTTTCGAGGATCTCAATACCAAAGGACTCACCAAAGCTCCCAAAGTCAAGACTGACGCCTCTGGACGTTTCGTAAAAAATGGGGCGGCCGCTAAAGCTGGTCTCAATCGCTCAATTCTCGACAAGAGTTTTAGCTTAATCGAAAAATTTTGTTCCTACAAAGCCGAGAAAGCGGGCAAGGCTTTCTTTAAAGTTTCAGCATCCTATACCAGTCAGGAGTGTGCAGATTGCGGTCACACTCATCCGAACAATCGCCAGAAGCAAGCCGTGTTTTTGTGCGAACGTTGTGGTCATTCTGATAATGCAGACAGAAATGCTGCATTGGTAATCAAAAAAAGAGCAATCAATCTGATTTTAGACTCTGGAACGGAGTTGTCGGATAAGGGTGTTCTCACCCCAGGCCGATACAGGGCGCGGAGCTCGCATAAGACTGAGAAGGCGAAAGCTTTCCCAGCTATGAGCGTTGAGGCGTCAAAAATGACAGGACCAGGCTTAAGTGCTTTGGTTTTGGAAGCTCAACCCCTTTAGGGGTGAGTAGTTCACCCATTCCGCCCATTCATATCCGGCTGGCACTTTGATGCCATTGCGGAGCACCTGGAAGCCATAACCAATAGCTAGCTTAATCGCCTCGAAATAAATATCCCACCTGGTTGCATGAGGAGCCTCACGTGTTGCGTATTTTGGCCCGCGTGGGTGTGGACTGTTTGGCCAGGTTTTTGGTCAGAGGGCCAGGTGCCCAGCGAAAATTGGCGGGGGATTAGAGTAGCTCTTGGGGAAAAGATACAAGGGCTTTTATCTGACTTAGAAGCCCCATGATAATCTAATTTATATGCATTATAAGGCATTGACAGGTTGCTTTAGAGGGGTGATTTATAGCTTATTATAATTAAATTTTTGGATTAAAAATGAGATCACTATTTGCCTGCTTTATTTTTGCATTTTTTTCTGTTATTTCTCAAGCATCTGATTCCAAACACTTGAGTTTGTCCACTAATCCTTTGGATTTTATTGACGATACGCTCGTCATTGCCTTACAAGAAAATCATAAAGATTCGGCTGAGGCACGACGAGTGCTTGAGCAGCTTTCTCATGACAACCGTTCATTCTTAGAAAATCATGAATTACTTGGTCCGGACCGTCGCGACAAATACATGTTTAATCAGAAATTTAGCAAGACTAATTGGCAGGGACTTTCTCTCGATGGTGCACTATTTATCAATTGCAGTTTTGAGGAAAATTCTTTTTCGGAAGGTGGTGTATTTGAAAATACAACTTTTATGAACTGTCGCTTTAATCAATGCACCTTTAAGGATTATAGGCTTTTGGATTGCAACTTTCTATCTTGCCAATTTAGTGACACCATAATTCGCAACGGCGTGATTAATAATTGCTTAATTGTTAGCAGCATTTTTAATAACATAAAATTCTATAAATTAAACATTGATATATGCACTCTAATCAAATGCGAATTTCATGGAACAGTAATCGAACGTTGTTATTTAAAAAGTAATTATATGAGGGAAGGCAATTTTGATGAACAAACTCAAATTTTTGATTGTCAAATACAAAAAACTACAATGGAAAACTCTCGAATAAGAGAAGGAAAAATTGCCTATTCTAAACTTGAACAAATTAGTTTCAAAAACTCGTTTTTATTGAATATTAAATGGGATTTAAATTCTTTAACATTAGATAAGATTGATGTGAGCGGATGTTCATTTAAGTTTATCAACGACAAAGCCACCCCGCTGCTTGAGACGGAAGCATTTAGCTTCTTGACGGAAATTCCGGGGTTGATGTGGCAAGAACAAAATCCACCGACTATTTACCCTCTTGGAAAACGCCGAAAGGATATGCCTCAAGACAATCCGCACAAGAAAAAGAAATAAGCTTAACTAATACCAAATCCAAATGAAGAGGCCGGTATAAAAATTCTGAGCGATCCCGCAGCACAAGCGAGGACTTAGTGGTGAAATTTTTTTATACCGGCCTCTTCATTTGGATTTGGTATAATAGTAAATACCACTAGTATTTTTTTGGTATTCTCGATTATTTTTTTGCCTCAAAAACCGGACCGAAGCGGAAGGCGAATTCGAAAAAAGCCAGAGCCGGCTGCCGATTTGGCGAAAATAAGCCACTAGAGCCCAAAAAAGGTTTTGAGGGATAAAAAATTCTTTGTTGGTAACTGAAAATTTAACTGAGGCTCTTTGTTGTTTACTATCACAATTATTAGCCACATAGAAACGATAAATTACATTTCATGAACTATTGCCTAGTTTCCTGTTATTTTTATTGTTTTTAGCGTTTGTTTAAATTGTTTATGGGTGTTCGAGTTCCAAGCGACCGCTTTTGGGAATATATTCAATAAATAGCTCCGACCGGTCTTCAATAATGTTGTTATTTTTAACCACGAACTCCACCTTAAAAGTTTGTCGCGTAAAGGGCTCTTTTTTGAAACCCGAGCCTTGGTAATACTTTGCCCAAAATCCTGATTTTGGAGCCAATTGAGCCC
>CAYJDW010000167.1:0-4245 GCA_964368985.1 uncultured Myxococcales bacterium
TTAATTTTTGAAGCCATTACCTCGCTAAAATCACCATGTTGATAAGGCTGATCTTCCCTCAATAGTTGGGGGTAAGTGCCTGCCGTAGTTATGGTTTTAAGTTCATGAAATGATTTTATAAAATATTTTTCTTTTAACAAAAAATTGCCAACTATGTTCTTTAGTTGAAGTTTATTTTTAAATAATATTTGATTAAAAATGGAGGTGCGCCCGTATTTTAGACTAAGAAATCCATCAGCAATATCTTTCACAATAGCGTCGAGATTTCCATTTTTCCCCATTTTCAGACTGGCTTGCATAGCTACGAGGCCCCCAAGAAGGTAACGGGCGACCTTTTCATCTGCTTCCGAATAGTTTGAAGCATCTGTAATTTCTTTGGGGTAAAATTTTCTTTGAAGATAAAAATACCCCATTTCAAATGTCGACGCCATTCTTGGATTATCAACAAAAGAAGCTACCCCTTTTCCATAGCGTAATCCGCAAAATACAAAGTGTTTCATCAGGCGCAGACGCTCTTCGCTCGTGCCCGGGATGCAGGCGAGCAGTTGAGTATCACTTTTGGTGCTGAGATTAAGCAAATTAATATATTCATTAAAAATACTTTTATCTTGTTCGGGCGTATTAGTTTGACGCAGCTTTTGTTGCAAAGTATCTAGGATATCTAATTCTTGACTCGTAAAATAGCTGCAATTTTCCCATAAAATATCCTGAGCATCGCTAGGGAGATTTTCGCTCGATTTATCGGTGGTTTCATTGGTGCAGCCCAACCATAATAAAAAGATACAACTCCCACTATAAAAAAGAAGCCTCATTTTCAAAGCAGACATATTTTCTCGCTTAGATAATTTATAAAATATATATATTTAGTTTATTTTATCGATTTCGGCAAGATCCAGCCAAGATCTCATTTTCGGACCAGTTTAGCGCTAAGCCCAGGCTCTAGCCCATATTTTTTAGCGGTGCCAGCGGCTATTTCCAAAACAAAGCGGCTATCTTGGCCGGGATCGAGATTTTTCAGACTATTGGGTGCGGCATCAGGAATTATGGCGACAATAGAAAAAGCCTCATTCATAAAAATTAAATCTAAAGAAAGCGGCGTGTTTTTCATCCAAAAATAATAGTGGCCATTTTGTTCAAATATAAACAACATGCCCGAAAGAGGCTTGAGCTCTTGGCGATGCATGAGCCCGGTGGCACGGCTTTCGGCATCCTCAGCGATTTCTACGTTAAAGCTCACTTCACTGGCAGGTGTTTGAAAGGTGAGGGTGCCTAGAGGAGGGCTTTTAGGGGGCGAATAGGTTTTTGTCTTAATACATGAATTAACACTTAAAACATTAGCCAATGTGAGCATCACCAAAACATAACATTTGAATCGATCGATCATAGTTTCGCCTTTTATCGGGTAAAATATTTTTAGGGACTCAAGAACCTAAAGATCGATAACTTAAAACCTGGGGGTTTAGATGGCTAGTGTTGTTTATCGCGAGAGTCCTGATCACAGCCTGAAGGGTTGGCCGTCGGGAATCAAATATATCGTCGGTAATGAAGGATGTGAACGCTTTTCTTATTACGGCATGAACGCCATTCTTTATGTATATTGTGTCACCCTCTTCGTTACGCAATCAATGCCCGAAGATCAAGCGGCCAATATGGCCACCTCCACCGTTCACCTTTTTAAAACTGGCGTCTACGCCTTTCCCATGATCGGTGCCATTATCGCTGATCGCCTGCTCGGAAAATACAACACCATCTTGTGGCTCTCTATCGTCTATTGTTTTGGCCATTTAGTTTTATCCCTCACCGAAGGCTCGATTGTGGGCATGACCTGTGGTTTAGGGTTGATTGCCATTGGTTCAGGGGGCATAAAACCCTGTGTATCAGCCAATGTGGGTGATCAGTTTGGGCGTTCTAATTGGGGCTTGCTCGAGCGCGTCTATCAGATTTTCTATTTTATGATCAATTTGGGCTCATTTTTTGCGGTTCTCCTCATCCCTGTGATCAAAGAATATTTCGGCTGGAGTGTCGCCTTCGCCATCCCAGGCATCCTGATGCTGGTTGCAACCTTGGTATTTTGGATGGGACGAAGAGAATTTGTTCACATCCCCGCTAAGCCCGCTGGAAAATTGGGCCTCCTCGATGCCATCAGCTCCACTATGCTTTTTCTCACCTTTGGATCGTGGTTTTTTACGGCGAGTCAGCCGATTTGGGTGATGGCATCCGTTTCGGCCATCTGTCTCTACACCGGCTACATGGTCTTCTCTTATCGCCAAAGCCTGAATCGCGACGACGGATTTTTAGCGGTCACCACGTTCATGATTAAAGAGTGGCTCATGGATACTATGTCGAGGAAACGCGAAGTTTTGGCGGTGGCAGGTTCAAGCGGCAGCGGAATGAAGGAGCTCGGAAAGATTTCTCAGGTTACCGAAAAAGAATTTGGCGCCGATGCGGTGGAAGGTGTCAAGGCAGTTTTACGTATCATGAGCGTATTTATCATGGTGAGCATTTTTTGGGCCTTGTTTGACCAACATGCGTCTTCCTGGATCAGACAAGCCGAGATGATGGACCGCAGCGTGTGGTTGCCATTTATCGGAGAATTCACTCTGTTGCCGTCGCAAATTCCTTCGCTGAATCCCGTCATTGTTATGCTGCTGATTCCTTTTTGGGCCTACATTGTTGACCCTGCTTTACAAAAAATCGGCATCGTTTTGACACCTCTAAGAAAAATGTCGCTTGGAATGCTTTTGGCCTCCACTAGTTTCGTGGCCGTAGCTCTTTTGCAGGCGCGCATTGATAGCGCAGGTGACATGCAAGTGAATGTGTTTTGGCAGCTCATTCCTTATTTCTTGATTACGCTGTCGGAAGTTTTGGTGTCTATCACCGGGCTTGAGTTTGCTTATTCCCAGGCGCCGAAGCGCATGAAATCGACGGTTATGGGTTTTTGGCTGTTAACGGTGGCCTTGGGCAATGCTTTGGTTGCGCTCCTAGCCCATTTTTCCCATTTAAAGCTGGAAGATTTCTTCTGGGTTTTTGCAGGGTTAATGGCAGTGGCCGCAGTAATTTTTGCCATCCGGGCAGCAGCTTATAAAGTGCGTGACTATCCTCAGTGAAAATGCTAGCTGCTATTTGATTTTTGTAAGCGATAACGTTACTAGAATATCGTTTAACAAAATTTTTCTGGAGAATATTTATGGCAATGATTCAGCGATTTTGGACCATGCTCAAGTCCAATTTAAACCACATGATCGGTAAAGCCGAAGACCCAGAAAAGATGCTCAATCAAATGTTGATTGATATGCAAGAGCAATTGATCAACGCAAAGAAACAAGTAGCGGTGTCCATTGCGGACGAGAAACGTCTATTGAAGCAGCACGATGATGAGCGAGCTTTAGCCAATGATTGGGAACAAAAAGCTATGCTTGCCATCAAAGCGGGCAAAGACGATCTCGCACGTCAAGCCTTGGAACGTAAAGCTGAGCATGAAAAATTAGCCAACGGTTTTCAGGAGCAATGGCAATTGCAAAAAGCTGCTGTGGAGCAATTAAAAACTGCGCTCAACGGCTTAAGCGAAAAAATCACCGACGCCAAACGGAAGAAAAATCTATTGGTGGCGCGTGCTAAACGAGCTGAAGCACAAAAAACTATCACCGATACCATGTCGGGAATGGGTAATGCCAATGCCTTTGATACGATCGAGCGCATGGAGCAAAAAATCGACCAGATGGAAGCTGAAGCTTCCGCAGCGACGGAATTGGCAAATGAGATTGAAGTTGATGAACTGTCCGCTCAGTTTAAGAAGCTGGACATCGTAGGATCGGATGATGCTCTAGCAGCCCTGAAGCAAAAAATGGGCGTTGCCCCAGCGCCGGCAGCAGAAGATCAAGAAGCTCAGGAGCTTAAGAAGATCGAGAAGGAATTAGCGGCGCACATAAAAAGATAAAATTTTTTGGGTGGTTTTTTTGCGACCTTTGTTCCACCCTCTCCCCAGGCCCTCTCCCGCAAGCGGGCGAGCGAGGGTTTTCGCTAAATCTGCCCAGAAAAGAAATTTTCTGCACTAGCACTCCTCGCCCGCTTGCGGGAGAGGGTGGAGAAACGCAGACCTAAAAATAAGTCTCGCAAATATTGCCCTGCTTAAAGAATCTTTCTTCCAGCGGGGCATTTTTTTTGATCCATATCTTCTTTAACACTCCTATCTCACGTGTTCGATCTACAGGAGTTACTATGAAGATATTGGTGACAGTTAAACGA
>CAYJDW010000168.1:0-4175 GCA_964368985.1 uncultured Myxococcales bacterium
TAAGACTAAGAAAAAAGAGTTGAAAATTTCTCCGCAAGAGGAAGCAGCTCAGGCTTAAGATTTTTTTAGGTTGCCCAAACCCTTTGTTGCTAGTTAAAACTAGAACAAAGGGTTTTTTTATATTCTTCAAATCCTGAAAATTCTAGAAAAAGAGAGCGGAGCGAACGATATGCCCACTTTTTAAAGGCGTTTTTGCATAAATGTTTTGAGGCTAAAGCCCGGCACCACACTCCCTCGCCCGCTTGCGGGAGAGGGCTCGGGGAGAGGGTGGAGCGACGAATAGGCAGAAAATTATTGTCGACAAAAAATTCCTGTTTATGTCTCTCCACCCTCTCCCTGGCCTCTCCCGCAAGCGGGCGAGGAGTTGTTGAGGAAAAGTCGGCATTTATGCAACAACCCATTAAAAAATGGGTGTACCGTTAGCTGGCGCTCTCTTTGTAGAAAAATTTTCGAAATGCTTTAAATAGATATACTAATATATATATGAAAACTGATAATAACAAGAGACATTTAAGTTATTTAAAACGGCGGGTTTAAACCTCATGAAATCATTCATAAAAAGCTTTATTTTCGCCATCACCGGTATAAAACACGCCCTCCTCACAGAAAATAATTTCCGCCTTCAATGGCTCTGCGCTTTATTGGTTCTGCTCCTCAATCTTCTCCTCAATTTCGAACTCAATCACCAAATAGTTTTCCTAATCCTGATAGCCGGCGTGCTTTCTTTAGAGCTCATGAACAGCGCTATTGAACGCACTTGCGATGCGAGTGGGCAGGCTTTTAATGAGCAAAAAAAAGACGCGAAGGATGCAGCTGCAGGCAGTGTCCTGCTTTTTTCTGCTGGCGCATGCCTCATTTTGACGATCATACTTATCAATGCCCAGGGTTTTCTCGAGGCCATTATGCTGCAGCCTCTTCCGTGGTTAAGCCTGTTTGCTATTTTTATAATTAATTTCCCTCTTTGCCTGAACTCATTTGGAATAGCTTTAAGCCTCATTCTTATTATTTTAAGCGGGATTGCTCATTTAGTGCTTGCCTTGCATATGAACAGCAACGTCGGTTTCCTTTTATTAGGTTTACTTAGCCATGGTAGCCTGATGTATGTGCATATTGTGCGGGCGCTAAGGTTGAAGAAAATAAAAAAATCAGGTACCTGACCCCGATTTAGCACCTCAACCCCACAAGATACATTAAATGACCCCCATTGATCGATTCATTGAAACCTATCGCCCCCAATATGGCGAAGAAACTGAGCAACTTATCGAGGCGTTGATTAATCACGACGACAAAGTAGCGCTCATTAATCCCTACATCGAAGAAAAGTTCTTAGAAAAGTGGCTTAGTTTCCCGAGTGAAACCATACTCGGCCAACGCATCACCCATTTACCTAAAAGTGCGCGCCCAGAAAGTATTAATGGCATGATGAGTCACTATTTTTTAGATCGCTCATCTCTTCTCGCGCCTTTATTGTTGCCACTCGCTCCCGCTATGAAAGTTTTAGATATGTGCTCGGCTCCAGGGGGGAAGTTATTGGTGATGATATATCGAAATATTAAAAATCTGAGCTTTGTCGCCAATGACCTGTCGGCCGCGCGAGGAAATCGCTTGCGAAAAGTCGTTCTCGATTATGTCCCTCACGATTTAACTCCAAGTTTTGCAGCCAAAGATGCGTCTTTGATTGGCCTCAAGCAAGCGGCGCATTACGACGCGGTTCTCTTGGATGCTCCCTGCTCAAGTGAAGCTCACGTGCTTAAAGATCCGCTCTTAATGAGTCAGTTTAAAGGTTTGAGAAAAACCCTGACTCACCGACAATATTCACTCTTGTGCTCAGCGGTTTTAGCCACGAAAAAGGGCGGCACTATCATGTATGCCACCTGCTCAATCAATAAAAATGAAAACGAAGAAATAATCAAAAAGTTAATCAAGAAAAAAGGCGATCAAGTGGAAATAGTTCCTCTCGATTCGCCTTTGGGCCAAAGCTCCCCCTGGGGCGTCAGCGTTTTACCGCATTTGCATCAGGCGGGACCTGCTTTTTTCTCGCTTCTTAAAAAACTCTAGTGAGCTGCCACGTTGAGATTTTTACTTTTCCTGCTCAAAATCACCATCACGATGAGCGCCAAGGTCGACATCAAGAGTGAAATAAATTGGCTAGTGGACAAGAAATTATCAATAACAAAACCTCGTGCGGTATCGCCACGCAGCGTTTCGGTGAGAGCGCGCATAATCGAGTAGAGAATAAAATAAAGCAAGGTCAACTGACCGTGGGCTCGTTTCATGGGAATGAGAAACATCAGAATAAAAAAGATGGCGATGTTGCCCAAAGATTCTACCAATTGCACGGGAAAAAGCGGCAAGGTGGTGCCAATTTTTTGCATCAAAGCCAAGGTTTCACCGGAAGCTTGGCTGTAAAGCGAACTGTAAGCGATGGAGCCTGGGGGGAAAGCCAGAGCAAAAGGCACATCTGCCACTACTTTGCCGGCAGCATCGAGGTGGTAAACGGCTTCACCATAACAGCATCCACCCGCAACACAGCCAAGGCGGCCCACGGCGTGACCAATGGCTAATCCTGGCGCGCAATAATCCGCCATTTCGGCCACGGGAATCCCGCGTTTTTTACAGAAAATATAAAGCGCCAAAGCCCCCCCGACGGCGCCGCCCCAAAATACGAAACCGCCCTTCCACAATGCAAAGATGGTGGGGATAGAGATGCCAATTCCTGGAATCGCGGTGAAGGGTTGCTCAACAAAATAATAATGAGATTCAACCACGATAAATAAAACTCTCGCGCCGAGGAGTGCGCCCACCAAGGCCCAAAAGCCATAATCAAGCACATCGTTATGATATTTTCTACTGAGCAAGGCCTGCCGATGAGCCACAAATAAACCCGCCACTAAGCCCAAAACATAAAGCGCGCCATAGGTATGCACGGGCAGATCTAAGAAAGGAATACGAAATAGTTCAGGTAACATAACAGATTCACTCCACTTTTTGCCCGCGAGCAAATCAACAGGCCAAATATATCGTCTCTTGTAGATTAACGCCTTTTTACCTATGAGTAAGCGCCTAAGAGATAAATTTTTGGATGCTATCCCATGAATACAAAATTGCGAGCCCTTGCTCTTGTCCCTGGCTCAGAGGGCGGCGTTGGTCCTGAACTTTTATTGAGGGCCCTGCAGGACGAGCATCTTTTAGCCTGCGATTATTATTGGTGCGGCGATAAAGCGTCGCTAGATCTGGCGGCTAAACGCTCTAAAATTCAACTCAAATTTTCCAGTACGCATCAAGCCCAATTACCTCAGGGTTCGGTTATTCACGTGGCCAAAGATTTGGTGAGAGGCGCGGGGGAGCATGAGCGCCAAGCCATATTTTTAAAGAATAGCGTCGAGCTGGCTCAATCTGGATTGGTTCACGCTATCGTCACCGCCCCTATTGAAAAAGCTGCCCTTGCCTTTCTACCAGGCGGGCCCTGGCCGGGGCAAACTGAGTATTTTTCTCATCATTTAGGTTCGGGCAAAGCTTTCATGGCTTTCTTAGGCGGTCCTTTCATGATGAGCCTGCTCACCACTCACATCCCTCTCTCTCAAGTGTCAAGCGAGCTTAGCTCAAGCAAATTGCTTAGGCACCTCAAACAAGTTTCCGAGCAATGCGCAAAGATCCTGGGCAAAAAACCCGCAGAAGTGAGCATTGCCGTCCTTGGACTCAATCCCCATGCAGGTGAGCATGGACTCTTGGGACGAGAAGAAATTGACCACTTGATACCCGCCATTAAAGACGCGCAAGATTTAGGCTTAGACGTGAGCGGCCCCTGGGCTGCCGATGGCTATTTCGCCTATTTTAACCGCGAATCTCCGCCTCACGATGCGGTGGTGGCGATCTATCATGATCAGGGCTTAATCGCGTACAAGCTGCTTTCTGAAGGGGCGGCGGTCAATGTCACGCTGGGGCTATCCATCCCCCGCACAAGCCCCGCCCACGGTACAGCTCATGATTTAGTTGGCACGGGGAAGGCTTCTTATAAATCTACGCTTAAGGCGATTGAAGTGGCGATGAGGTTGGGCGAAAATTTTCAACCAAGGGACAATCTTAATTGATATATGTTGTCATCATCAATTTGTAATAGTTGTCAGGTATGAGAATGCCCACAGAGCGTGATATTGCAAATCCACTCTGTGGGA
>CAYJDW010000169.1:0-4174 GCA_964368985.1 uncultured Myxococcales bacterium
CAACCATTTCCGAGTCTTCTGCTTTGACCTCTAATAAGCCCGGGCTATCAATAATACGAGCGACATAAATATCCCCATTTGCGGACTCAAAAGCTATAAAATAAGGGGTTATATCGACGGTATGAGAAATCGACCCTGCTTGGGCGATTAATGCATGCAACTTCGCGTCTAAAGGATTAATAATAGTAGACATAAAAGTAGATTTTCCACCTCGACTTCTTCCTACCACTAAAATATTTTTTACTAGTTTTTGGCCAGCAAAAAAATCATTTAAAAAATTTTGGATTTTCAAAGAGGTAACTTCATCTATTAGCGGATATCTTCTCTCCAAAGCACGAAGTATATCACAGAAATCTTCAAATTCTTTCGTAGATTTACTGTTGCTTAACAAGCTCTTTACTTGCATATAAAGATCAAAATCAACAGCACCACCAGTTAGTTCATCCATTCTTTCAGATAAAAATTTAACTCTATTCTCGGCAACTTCTTGCCCACAAGATGCTTGAATATCAAACATCTGTTTAGAAAATTCGGAACTGAACCCTAGAAGGGAACAAGATACAAAAAAGAGGGAAGCAACAAGTGTATAATTCATTTAAGCAACCTGCAGTAATTTTTCATTTAGTGAATATAAATTCTAGCAAATCTATCTTTTCTGTCAATAAGGATACAGATTAATACAGCAGATTATGCAGATATGGAATCTCTTTATAGAGACTGGGATTAACTTATTTATTCAATACAAAGTTAAATGCTAAGTCATATCAAACAAGCTTTGGGAGTAAAAGCTTAAATCGCCCATCCGAATGGGAAAAGATGCGCTGACGCCCGAATACCTTAAACCTTGATCATGGAATAAGAGCCTTTCAGCAGCAGCGCTAAGCAGTTAAATTCATAAGTTATTTACACTGCTTGTACGCCATAATTTTTAGTAGTATCTTTAATTTATTGGTTCGTTAAAAGCTCTTTCCAGTTTTCACCGCTGAAGTCGCACAACATCTTCAATTCAACCGGAAAATCATTATTTGCTTTAGAAATCCAGCTCAGCCTAAGTTCCTCTTCGTTGTAACTAGCAAGAAATTGATTTAAATTATACGAGCTGCAACAAAGACTCGTATTATTTTTAAATTCAATGGCTCTAATTATCACATCTTCCGCTTCAGCAAAAAGATTTTTATGGTTAAGATATTTCACCAAAGTGTACAGATGATAAACATGCGGTAAATAATGGCCTGAGTCATTTGTTAGAAGTGTTATTTTACCGTTTTTTATACAAATATTTCCAGCACACCATACGGGCTTGCCCATACCTAGGTGGGAATGATGTTTTGTTAATTTAGCCAAACCCATACAATAAAAATTGTCACTCTTAGAATCGAATATGTAAATCATTGAATCTTTTTGACAATTATAAACTTTTTTTTCACAGTCAACTATTAAGTCGTCTTTAATGCTTAATTTATCTCTATAATCTATCTCTTTATAGCCAACAACATGATTGCATTTATTTTTCAGACAACTCAGCACCTGGCTTATCGTTTCTTCACACCACTTTTCATCATTTTTAAAGCGCAAGAAGTTCATTCTTCGCCATTCATCATGACGATGCTCGAAATAAATTCCGCCCTCATCTAAACAATAGCCAAATTCGTTGATAAGCCTGGTGTTAAAACACGAAGGATGCCCATTTTGAAACCCCAATTCATTGGGGTCCCACCCCACGTAGCGCTGAAAAGCCCACTGGAAAAACCGTACGCAATCTAACTCATCTTGCTCATCATTAATGCCAATACCTTTTAAAAAATTCTTCAGGCATTCTTTCTGAACGCTACTATTACCCTCACACTCAAAAGTCTCAGCGGTCATGCTTGCACAAACACTAGACACACTGCTGAAAACACAAAGCAAAATTAATCTACGATAATTAATACATAAAAATTTCATCATTTTCATACCAACTAATATGTTAAAGTTAACAAAAAACTACCATTAAGACTATTTCTTTGCAATACGGCCTAGTTGAATAACAGCACCCTTATCCCTGACATCTCACACTCTTTTTGGGGTCTAATCTACTCTGCTAAGGGCTATTAAATTATCATTTTTTTTCAGTGATTTAGGCGTGAAAATAAAATATTTTTCAATGCGTTTCAAAGCCTAACCGTTGAAAATACGGTTGGTTATCACAATAAAGTTAACATCAATATGCTCAGGGCAAGAGGAGCAACAAGTGCACCATCCGTCGTTTTATGGCATCAAGTATCACTTGATAGGTGGAAAAGTTTCTTTTTTTGGTGACGCCAAAAGTTTGCACCATGATTTGCATGAGCTGGCTCTCAAAAAATTTTTCTCCCTGCAAACGTTTTGTGGCTTCATCTCTCATTTTATTTGTTATTCTCATCACCGCTTGGTTTTTTTTATCCAAGGACTTGTTCTCAAGGGAAGAGAAATCAATCCCCAGCTCAGTGGCGAATTTCCCAATTTCAATTTTATTAAAAGAAACTTTTTCTATACGAATATCAAATAAAACAAGCTGAATGACATACAAGAACAAGCTATTTAAAGCCATAGATTTAGCTTTATCAAAACTAATAACTTTTTCACCCTTAAATTTGCTCGCTAACGCCAAATATAACTCAATAAAAAATATGCGATACTGCACAGGGGCATTTACTATAATGCTACTAACATCGTCGACCAGAAAAGTTAAATAACTTCTTTCAATTTCCGATAGCGCCGGTTCATTGATAATCAATTGTTGCAAAAATTCTAAAGAAGGAACTCCTTCGGGCTCAGGACAAGGCACTGCTTCCTCAGAGTTTGGCTCTTCTTTATTGATTATTTTTTCCCAGCCAGCGATTTTATCCTTCATGGGCAGCAAATCATGGCCGGAAGTCTGGCTCTTCGGGCAAAGGGAAATATAGTTTTGAAATCGCTCAATATGCTTCCATTCATTAACTGTTAGCCAAAAATCTTCTCTACAAAAATGATTAGATAATGCTTTTTTAATCAAAGGACGCCATAAATCTCTTAATATTTCATATTCTCTCTTAAATGATTCACTATTTCTTGTAGCCGTTTCTCTTTCAATAGCTGATAATCCTTCAATAACGCTAAATCCATGAGCATCGGTAATACTAAAAAGTTCTTCTACAAGTTTTTTTTCATCAATTTCCCTAAAATTAAAAGATAATACGCATTGCAAATACATAATATTATCTGACTCTGGCGCTGTTTTCACCGACTGCAAAAAATATCGCTCATTCTCCAATGAACCCGGCCTTCGACGTCTACCTGATGATTTTCTTCCTTTTTGAGGCTCAAGCTTGGAATCACATAGGCCCAATTTAAAGTGATCACTGCTCAGAGATTTTTTCCCAGAATGACGGCGAAGGCGGGGCGAAACCACTTCTTCCTCTTCCGGGTTTTTATCTTTTTTAGGCGATTTTTTTTTAGGCGATAGCAAGGCTTTTATTATGTCTTTTGGTGAGGTTTTCCGGGCGGTTAGACTGCTTTCACCCCGAGGAATGTCGGCCAAATCAAGTTCCAATTCTTCGTAGAATTTCACGTTTTTTTCATTGGATTGCGGCTCAGAGTCTTCCATAGCCAATAGATTGAGCCCCAAAAAAACTCCCATCACAGCTCCAAATATGGTTCTCACTATGTTGTCCTCAATTTGCTAGAGAGCTTTTGTAGAGATTGAAACAAAAAGAGTGGAGAGCTCTTCACAAGTCTGCTCCCCCTCGTTTGGGTCCTAGCCAGCTTGCAATCCAAGCTTAATCGCATAAATAAGGCTCATGAATAAATTAAGCGACTATGATTTTTTCCTACCCAAAGAGCTGATTGCCACTACCCCACTGCCTCAACGGGGCACTTCCCGCTTGCTTGCATTAAGGAAAGAGCACGTGAGCGCGGAGCATGACGTCTTTGCTCATATTGGGCATTATCTAAATCCAGGCGACGTCTTGGTGATCAACAACACTAAAGTTATGAAAGCGCGCATTTATGCCCATAAAAAGAGCGGCGGCAAAGTCGAGATTCTCCTTGTGCGCCCGCGGGGCTTTGGTGCTTGGAGCGCCCTTATCAATGGAAAGGGCTATATGCCTGGCTCGACCCTTGAAATT
Organism: uncultured Myxococcales bacterium; assembly: GCA_964368985.1. Classification (GTDB taxonomy): domain Bacteria; phylum Myxococcota; class UBA727; order UBA727; family JABDBI01. Next base: position 4,125 of record CAYJDW010000169.1, read on the forward strand.
GATTCGGGAGCGACTATTGAGGTGGTGCGAAAAATTGATGAAGAGCCTGG
>CAYJDW010000170.1:0-4109 GCA_964368985.1 uncultured Myxococcales bacterium
TGTTTCTCCACCCTCTCCCTAGCCTCTCCCGCAAGCGGGCGAGGAGTTGTTGAGGTAAAACCGTCCACATTTATACAACAACGCCGGTCAAGCCCGAAGATGACAATTTCCTGCCCAAAGATTGAAGGTTGATAAAGCACTAGCAAAAATTATGGAAGCTATGGAAGCTCTGGTAGCTCAGGAAGGTCTGGTAATCCACCGCCATCTTGGCACCATGGTAACTGTGGGTTGACGATGCACAAAATAGCGCAAAGGAATGGGTTATCGAGTGGGCAATCGCCGCCGCCACCACCGCCGCCACCGGAACCATCGCTGATTTTGATGCTCACGGAGCTTGCTTTGTTGCCCAGGCTATCGGTCACTTCGATAACGACATCACCCACTGCTTTGGCGACTAAATGGCCTGATTCGTCGATAGTTGCGAGGTCAGGGCTGGCTGAGCTGAATCGATAAGGAGCAGTCCCGCCCCAGGCTGAGAAATTGAACTCATCACCAATTTTAAAAGTATGGGCGGCAGGCACAAGGGTTAGGCTTTTGTTGGCAACTGCTTCGAGCGCTTTTTCTGCATCTATACGGCTGTTGCTGGCGGTTTCAATGTTCACTTTAGCACCGGTGCTTTGCAAAATTGAGCGTGCTTGAGCACCACTTAGATTAATATCGAGCGATTTCATCAGCGCGACCAGACCTGCCACCAAGGGAGTTGCCATGGAGGTTCCGGAAAGTTTTTGATAGCCCCCAGGAACGGTGCTCAAAATATCGGCTCCGGGTGCTGCGAGGTCAACTTTACGACCATAGTTGGACCATGATGGTTTGCTATCGCTGCTATCGGAAGCGGCCACTGAAATCATGTTCGGCGTTTGGGAATTTGCTGGGTAAACGCTGGCGCTATCATTGGAGCGGCCATCATTTGCAGCAGCAGCGATAAATATGACGCCGGATTCTTCAGCTTTTTTAATAGCATCGATAATGGGTTGTGCTTCCGATTCCGAAACATTGGCTCCCCAGCTGGCGCTAATGACATGGGCACCATTTTTTACGGCATATTCTATCGCACGAACTGAGGCGAACAAATCGCCTGAGCCATTTTCATCGAGAAAACGCAGCGCCATGAGGGAGACTTTGGGGCTAATACCAGAAACACCTACCCCGTTATTCCCAACCGCGCCAACGATACCTGAACAGTGAGTTCCGTGGCCCGGATTTTGTGAGCCGGTTTCATCGTTCGGATCCTTGTCATTACCATGAAAATCCCAGCCATTCACGTCATCAATGAAGCCGTTGTTATCATTGTCTTTGCCATCGGCAGCGACTTCGCCTTGGTTTACCCAGATGTTGGCTTTGAGGTCTTCATGGGTGAGGTTAATACCGGTATCAACAACTGCCACCACCACTGAACTGCTGCCTAACGATGAGTTCCAGGCCTCATTGGCATGGATAATATCAAGCGACCACTGCTCACTTCTTCGCGGATCAGATACCTCATTAAAAGCATGAAGCTTTATGTTTTCCACCACATATTCAGCGTCGAAATAGTTTTTGAGGGTCGCTTTATCAGCTTCCACCGACGCATCGTCACGAGCATTAACCTTGACGAGCTTGAGACCTTCTTCAATGCCGCTTACTTTATAAGAATGATTGCTAAAGGTTTCCAGGTTATTCAGGGTATATTTTTGTTGGTTATTCTTCAGTTTGACGATGTATTCTTTGGCAGAGGCCTCAGTTGCCAATAACGACAACGAAGCAGCAAAAATGACCGTTCCAGTCCTTTTTGCAAAGTAAATTGAAGGTTTTTTCATTACACTCCCTACAGATTATCCATGCCTTGATCAGCGCGTATTTTTTATTATCTATTTTATGAGGGAAAAATTCAAAAAATGTTGATATTAAAATGCATTAGTTAAGGCAGGCAAAGCACTTTTTATTATTTTTTCCGCGCCCCCGCGACTTGAGTTTTTAGGTGATTACGCTACTGAGCGGATGTTTGAGTTAGTTCCACGGGTATATTCATGTTTCATGCAACGACGATTTTAGCGGTCAGGAAAAATGGTCATTTGGTCTTAGCGGGCGATGGTCAGGTTTCTTTTGGGCAATCGGTGATCAAAGCCAATGCCAATAAATTGAGAAGACTGTGCGAGGGTGAAGTGCTCGCTGGTTTTGCGGGCTCCACGGCAGATGCTTTCAAACTTTTTGATTTATTTGAAGCAAAAATCAAAGCTCATGGCGGGCAATTCGTGAGGGCTGCGGTTGAACTTGCCAAAGATTGGCGGTCTGATCGTATTTTGCGTCGTTTGGAAGCGATGCTGTTGGTGGGCAATAAAGATAAAATCCTGCTTATTTCAGGCACCGGCGATGTACTTGAACCTGATTATGATGTGCATGCCATCGGCTCAGGCGGTTCCTATGCCCTCGCGGCAGCTCGGGCTTTGTCGGAATCTACCGATTTAGATGCCAAAACTATTGCTGAAAAGGCGATGAATATTGCGGCTGATATTTGTGTCTACACCAATCACCATCACGTATTTTTAGAACTTTAATCACTTTTAGGAGTTGCAATGGGAATCCTTGACCGCGCCTTTACGCCAAGAGAAGTTGTCTCTGAACTCGATCGCTTCATTGTGGGACAAAAACAAGCCAAGAAAGCAGTGGCAATTGCGCTAAGAAATCGCTGGCGCCGCCAGCGTGTTGATAAAAAACTTCGTGATGAAATCAGTCCGAAAAATATCATTATGATGGGCCCCACCGGCTGCGGAAAAACTGAAATAGCGAGGAGACTCGCCAAGCTTGCCAACGCCCCATTCATCAAAGTGGAAGCCACCAAATTTACTGAAGTAGGCTATGTGGGCCGCGATGTTGATTCCATGGTGCGAGATTTGGTGGAATGCTCCGTAAAGCTCTGCCGCGAGCAAGCTATGAAGGGCGTTGGAACTAAGGCCACGGAAATGGCCGAAGAGCGCATACTCGACATTTTGCTCCCCACCCCTCCAGCTCCGAAACACATGCCTTTCGACTTACGGGAAGTAGAGCATCCACAACCTGAACAAGCGCCCAGTTCTGAGCAGAACGAAACTCGCGAAAAAATGCGGGCCATGCTGCGAGCCGGGAAGTTCAACGACAAAGAAGTAAATATCGAAGTCAGTGCCGCCCCGAATAATCCGGTAATGCATATGTTTGGCCAAGCAGGCATGGAAGAAATGGCCGGCCAGATTCAAGAAGCATTGCAAGGAGCCATGGGTCGCGGCCGCAAAAAGAAAAAGAAAATGACCGTACCGGAAGCTTTGGAAGTATTGCAAGCCGAAGAAGCCGCTCGCTTGATTGATATGGATCAGGTGCAAAGAGACGCTGTGGAAATTGCCGAGCAAGCGGGTATTATTTTCATCGATGAAATCGATAAAATCGCCAAAACCGACGGTGGCAAGGGCCCCGATGTAAGCCGCGAAGGCGTACAGCGAGATATTTTACCTATCGTTGAAGGCTCTACCGTTTCCACCAAATATGGTTTTGTCAAAACTGACCACATGCTCTTCATCGCCGCCGGCGCTTTTCATATTTCGAAACCCTCCGATTTAATTCCCGAACTACAAGGGCGCTTCCCCATTCGCGTAGAGCTCGATTCCTTAAGCGAAGCTGATTTTATTCGAATATTAACGGAACCTGAAAATAGCCTCGTGAAGCAATACACGGCGCTCATGAAAACTGAAAATGTTACGCTGAACTTCGAGGAAAGCGGTATCAAGAGTATCGCATCCGTCGCCTTCAAAGTTAACTCATCGCAGGAAAATATCGGAGCGAGACGGCTTTATACCGTAATGGAAAAACTCCTTGAAGACGAGAGTTTTTCGGCGCCTGATAATCCCAACAGTGAAGTAGTGGTCAACGAAAAACTCGTCCTTGAACGTTTATCTCCGATTCTGCAGGATGAGGATTTGAGTCGCTATATTCTTTAGGCGTTTTATCTTCAAATCATTGACGTCTTGACGAGTAACCTAAAAGAGAACGAAGTGAACGATACACCCACTTTTTAAAGGTGTTGTTGCATAAGTGCGGACCATTTTAGCTCAACAACTCCTCGCCCGCTTGCGGGAGAGGCTAGGGTGAGGGTGGAGAGACAT
>CAYJDW010000171.1:0-4077 GCA_964368985.1 uncultured Myxococcales bacterium
GGCCTTGGGTAGATGGGTAAAATGAAAAAAAGCGGTTTATGTTACTTATCCTCAAGGAAGCAGATTGGAGATTTTATAATGATATTAAGGACAGAATAGTAACACCAAATATGGTAGACAAAGTCTATCGCTCATCTACTTTTGCAGACATAGATTGTTCTAGTTGGTGAGTACCCGCATCTTTAGTCTACCCGTTCTTCCTGGTAATTCGCCAAAAATCATTATTTTGTGGCAAAGGAGCCATAAAGCCGACTTTGATCGGAGTGGGTCGTAATGCTTCAGTTTTTTTTACACATTCGGTTAGTATATATTCATCTTTTTGGTGGAAGAGTTGAAAGAGTCGGCGCAAAGCAACCGCATCATTAAAATTTTTGAGTAAGCCTGTCTTATAGAATTTTTCCATTCTTGGAAGGCCGTCTTTTTTCTTAAGACGTTCTTTATATTGATTGATAAAGGCTATTTTTTTAAAAATATTTTTGATTACATTATTATCGTCCAGAGCGAGAGTCTCTGCGCAGGTTTGAAGGGCGGGAAGGTGAAGAATGTTTTCCCGTAGGGCTTCCAGCCCTTGCTCATTTTCGTATCCCCTTTTAAAGTATCGCTTCTCTGCAAGCCAGGTAATTTGTTTGGCAGAAATTAGTTTGACCACAAGCCCATAGATATCAAGACCTTAGATGCCGTAAGAATGGATTGATTTATAAAGTATATAGAAACGACTATACAGATTATTGAGGGCCTAAATTGACATTCTCTTATTATTACGCAATTGGGAAATATGAAGTCTTAATTATTATTAAATGTAGGAGTTAAGTGTGAAATTAAAGTTTGTAAATATGATGTTTATGGCATTCCTAAGTGCCTATAATCTTTGCGCAGGATCCTTCTCTGGCGATTCCATTGACGACCTGATCCAAAACCCGGCGAAGTGCCATAGAATGGCCTTTTTATCTTATAGTGAGCTTCAAAATAAACTTGTCGAAGTAGCTATAAAACATTTGAGATCATTTCATAAATCTGAGGTTTATATTGGGTATGTCCAAGCAGATATAGAAAAACTTTTCCAAGGAAAAGACCCTGAGTCTTTTCCAGGCCCTAAGTTAGTTAAGATCCTCAGTGAAGCTAATCAAATAGTTGATAAAGAGCTTAATCGGCGCCCGACTGTTCGTCCAAACGATGAAATAGAAGAGGAAAAGCGGTTTGTTGATTCTATGAATAATGCAATGAATAGAACTCTTATCGAAAGCCTTCCGACAGATTGGCCAGAAAACTCCATGAAAGCTCATATTTTTTATGAGAGTTTCTTAATGCCGGGCAAAAAGTTCTATGCAATGAACGCTGCAGAAGCTTTTGCAATAATGGATGCTGGTCAAGAGACAAATGGAGTCTTAAAGCGTTTAGGTAAGGTTCGACGCTATTTAGAAATACAAAAAAGATTTCCGGCTGGAATTCAAAGAATGGCTCGGTTTGAAAAGGGCATCGTTTATGAGGATAGGATGCTCGACGCCATGATAGAGAGAGCATCTGCAATTCTTGGGGCTTATGATGCCATGGTTGGTTGGGAGTGAATTAATCTGCGAGCGTAGTAATCTTTGACATCCTCTCCGGCATGAATGCCGGGAGATTCCTGACCCTACGCAGCGAGTGCTACTTCGGAATTCAGGCTTAGAACGGACAGCCCATCCGCCAAAACGTTTTTCGCCGCATTGATATCGGCGTTTTCTCTAAAACCACACCGCATACAAGCAAACTGCGCCTGGCTCAAACGGTTGTCTTTTTCCGTATGGCCGCAGCTTGAGCACTTTTGCGAGGTGTAGCGAGGATCAACCAACAACAATTCACCACCGAGATGGTCCAGCTTGTAGCTCAGCATGCTTTTAAAGCTGTGCCAGCCCTGATCCAGAATCGAACGGTTCAAGCCAGATTTCGCCGCCACCATCTTTCCTGGTTCATCAAGCGTTCCACTTGCCGACTTACTCATATTTGCTACCTTCAAATCTTCAAGCACTACCAATGCGTGGTTTTTGCTGATGTCGGTGCTTACTTGGTGCAAATAGTCTTGCCGGATATTGGCGATCTTCGTGTGCAGTTTGTTGATTCTCTTTTTAAGTTTTTTAAAGTTCGATGATCCTTTTTGCTTTTTAGAAAGTCGTTGTTGCAGCTTCGCTAAACGCGCTTGCCGCTTTTTAAAACTGTTTTTGGCCTCGTATACGCGGCCGTCTGAAAGTGTGGCGAACTTTTTAACGCCTAAGTCCACACCGATCGCTGATGTAGCGCCATGAACCGGCTTTTCAGCTTCGAGCTCAGTTTGAATCGACACAAACCAATGCTCGCCTTTTTTCGACACCGTGGCGTTCTTGATTTTGCCTAGGATATCCCGGCTTTTAAAAAATCCCACCCAACCAATTTTAGGCAAAAAAACTCGATTGTCACTGACTTTAATACCTTGTGGATATCTAAAACTATCGTGTTGGCCTTTCTTTTTAAACTGAGGGAATTTCTTGGGGCTTTTTTTATTGAATGCGTCTTTAATAGCCCGGTCTTGAGCCATCAAGGTCTGTTGAAGGCTCTGTGATGGGCAATCACCGAGAAAAGTATGCTCTTTTTTCCATTCCAGCAAAAGCGGCGCCATTTTGTAATACGAAAGTGTATATTCTTTGTTTTCTAAACGTTCTTTTTGATATGCCAAAGCTTTATTCCAAACAAAGCGATTGCAGCCAGCAATGCTTGCCAACTGGACCGACGTAGTGCTATTGGTCTTTAGTCGGAATTTAAAAGCTTTCAAAATCTTCATGCTGCTAATTTTTCTATAGGTCTGATCTTATGTCAAGCGATATTCGTGCTGCTACATGTTGTTTTTAATCTCCACGCCCACCTGGTTTTCGTGACCAAATATCGGCGAAAAGTACTCAATCAAAAAATACTCGATGATATGAAAAGTATCTTTGAGAAAATATCTACTGAGCATCAAGTGATTCTAAAAGAGTTTAATGGCGAAGAAGATCATGTACATATGCTCATTCACTATCCGCCTAAAGTTTCGCTTGCTAAGCTGGTTAACAGCTTAAAAGGTGTTTCATCGCGAAGGCTCAGGCAAAATTGGCCCGAGCTTGAAAAAAGATATTATCAAGGCGTTCTGTGGTCACCGAGCTATTTTGCGGCTCATGCGGCGGAGCGCCGGTTGAAATCGTTCGCAAATACATTGAAGCGCAGAAGACACCCGCTTAAAGCACTGAAGGAAGACGCGCATAGTATCCTCTCCATGAATGGAGAGGTTTTGATGCGCTAGGGGATAAAAGATAAAACTGTTTCCGAGTTTCTCGAAGAGATGAAAAACTATTTTATTAGCCTCGACGCCGAAACAATGTACTCAGATTCAATGCTCTTTCCCTCTATTATGCTGTGTAAGGATGCCTTCTCTTAAGAAAACAAGGACTTTACGGCACAACTGGCAGTGAATCAACTAATTCAATCTGACTTGGAAAAACACCTGGTATGGATACAAAAAGAGCAGCAGCTATTTAAGAGCAAAATTTTTAGAAATTTCTTTATGGAAGAAATTAAACTATTTATCCAGACAAAACCCACTGATGCTCACTACAGTCGTCTGAAAAATATTCTTAGCAAAATGAATTATTCTCCTCTTAATTTCGATGTCCAAGGAATTGTTTCTAAAATAGATGAAGGGCATATCCCTGTTCAACCATTAGAAAGACCATTTATAGAAGAAATGTTAATCGTCTATCATATGAATAAATTACAGTCATATTTGGCAAATGCTAGAGATATAAGTTGGGTGAGAGTAAAAGTGCGGCAATTAAGGAGCCTTTTTGAGGGCCGAGAAATACCCTTGAATCATTTGATGACATTAATTAGTTTAGAAAAAAAACCACACTACAGCGAAAGCGGGAAAATAATTAATAAACTTATAAATAATATATACCCTAATGTTGTGGAAAGGCTCACAGAGCTAATAATGCAAAAAGACTTGGAAAATAAAGACCTGAAATTGGGTTCCTTAAGAAGTCTATCATTTTATATTTCATCTAGGGATATAGTGTTATCTGGCGAAGTGATGAA
>CAYJDW010000172.1:0-4072 GCA_964368985.1 uncultured Myxococcales bacterium
CAGCTGAATGGTTAAGCGAACAACGAGGATTTGAGAAACCGCGTCAACATATTGGTTCTGGTTTCTCTAATCTTGATGCTAGTGATGTTCAGCTATTTGATTCCCAACACCGTAGCTTAATAAGTCACCGTGTCTCACTGGGACCACAATTGCTTGCTCCACTTCGTGGAATTCACTCAGACCAAGTACAAAACCTTTTCATCAGATCTCTTGTCGATATACCCAAAGAGGAAAAATCTCGACTATTAACAGGTGCAGGAGGCTGGGGTGAACCAGATGGTTCTCCTAGAGCTTTTGGTTTTCCCCATCTGATACATGATTTTCCTAATCTAGTATTATGCGAGGGTATGGCTGATTATTTTGCTGCTGAATGCTTGCTTGGGGATGAACATAGTTATTTACCCATAGGAGCCGCAAATGCAGCGGCATTAACTAAATGGGCCGAATGGCTAATTAAATCTGGATATAAAGGCCACATAGTCATCGTTAATCAATGGGATGAAAATAGGAGCGGTCAAATGTCGCATGAGACTATCGGCCCATCTAAAGCTCTGCAGGCAGCAGCTACCCTTAAAAAAAAGGGTCTAAAGGCTAATTTATTTAATTGGTGTTTCTATCTGGAAAACACCACTAGGCATCCCGAAAAAATTAAAGACCTGGCCGATAGTTTGCAAACCGAAGCCATCCACAAAGAATGTGGTCCCGATCACTTAAATTTTTGTTTTTTAATGTGCTTAAAGGATCAAAGGGTAGCTATATGAGCGCTAAAGAATATCTGGAAAACCTAAAAAATATCACGCAAAAAATGAACGAAGAAGTAGACCGACAAGTGAGAGAACATAACGCAGCCAAAGAGGCTGAAAAAAGCAATTTTGAGGATTTACGAAATTTAAGAGAGCGTGCATGGCTCACTAAAGATCCACCCAATAGAAAATATATTTTCAACTATCGTGAAGCCTTTGATCAAGAATCTGGTTTTATGCCCGAGGGAAAAGCTTGCATGATTGCATCGCCTGGAGGATGCGGTAAAACTTTTTTACTGGTCCATTGTGCCTTAGCGGCAGCAACTGGCACGGAGTGGCTCAACACTAAAGCAACCAAAGCTATCAAAGTATTGTTCGTAGCTGCTGAGGAAGATGAAGACGAACTATGGAATAGGTTTAACAAGATGGCCAGAGGCTTGGCATTAGACCAAAATCCAAAGCTACTTCAACTCGCTTTGGATAATATTATTGCCTTGCCTCAAAGGGGACGGGGTCAACGTTTGATTGACGATAAAGGCGAAGCAACCAAGGCTTATAGGGATCTAAAAAGCACTATAGAAAATAATCCAGATATTAAGCTCGTGATTCTCGACCCCGCGGCGCGCTTTATGGGAGCAGAAACTGAAACCCATAACGCAGCCGCCACCGATTGGGTCAATTTGATCGACGCGTTAACTTTGGTTGGCGGCAACCCAACAATATTGGTAGCCCATCATACTAATAAGAGTGCCTTGCGACCCGTTGGTAACGATAAAAAACCCGTATTCGATCAAAGCATGTGCAGAGGGGCAAGTGCTCTGGTTGATGGATTTCGGTGGGTTCTAGGTTTGCAGAGGTCTGAGGCTGAAGGCAATGATAAGAGTATTTTTGTGAAGCTTATGAAGACTAATTATTGCAAAATAGGCGACACATTAGAGTTTAGTCAGGATTTTGATGCTGGTGGAATATTAAAACTAAAAGGACACCTTGCTAGTAAACCTAGAACTGAGTTCCAAAACTCTAGTCCGCATATTCAGATGATTAAAGCAACAATTGAACCAAGATATAAACCAATCAACGATGAAGAATTAGATGTCATATAAAGGGGGAGATTGCCATGTACTTTGAAGCAATCGAGGGACTACGAGCTAGCGATCCAGATACCTCAAATGATTTAAGAAAAAAATATGAAAAGCAAAAACTATTTTTTTTTGAAAGAAGAATAAATAATTTAGATATCTATGATTTAAACGATATCGATAAAGATATTTTATGGGGATTTTTTCTTGCTGCTGAACAAGAAAAAAGTGACCATAAGAAAAGTCAGTCCTATTGGATTTTAGCATCTTTTAGAAGTCATAAATTAGAAGATGAGCAAGTTGACAATAGTCCAGAAAACAATGCAATACTTGGTTGGCTTCGCATTTATTGGTCAAAAGCATGGCGTAAATTTGCTGAACTTAATAAATATAGCCTAGCGGCAAAATATGTATTAAAAAAACAAAAAGAATTAGGTGATGACAAAGCGTCTTATTCGACCGCTGAAAAAGATTTAATTGATGATTTAAAGCAAATTTATCCTAAAGCAGAAAAATCTATCAATTTACCTATTACCTTACCGCTACTTCTAAACCCAGCTATAAATCAAAATGGGATTTTAGAATTAGATATCACCGCTTTAGATTTTTTAAGACAATATAATAACGGCAAATATTCATCAAACCAAATAGAAACTATGAAGGCTCGTATAGATAACATCAAGGAATACGACATAGAGGCTCGTCTAGATGTTTGGGATAATCCTCTATTCTTTATAAGGTTACTCGCTGCTTGCCGATGGGTTGATATTATCAGGCGTTATGTTTGCGAGAAATTAGAAAACCCTCCAGCGATAGCTTATCAATTTTCTGTTCAAATTTTAAAAACTAAAAGCAAAGGAACAGAGCTAAATGACGCAGGAAATATGCTTGTTGACAGCTCAGGTAAAACTATTTCAAGCTTTGATAAATCGGCTTATATGCCAGTTGAAATTGCTGAAAGTATTATTAGATCTAATATACCATTATTAAATTCAGTTACATCTAGCTATGTATTGCGATGGTTACCTATACAAGCTCATAAACAACATTTTTTAAATATAAAGAATCCTAATACAATGATTCTGGATGGTGGGTATCGCAGATTAGGTGAATTGTCCGGAGCTGGTAATACAGATCCTATTAACGAAAAAATAAAAACAATAATAAGCTTATTATCTGGTTGTGGATATCGCTGTGAAGGAAAAAATAATGTTTTTACAGGAAATTTGCTCTTTTATGAGCATCGACAAGCAAGGGGACAAAACTCGTCAACTCTAACAATAACTCTAGCTCAAGCGCTTTGCCCCGGCTTCGTAGATGAACTCCCAAAAGGGAACTCCAAGTATAAACTCGAGAGATTACTCGTGCCAGTAGTGGCAATGCCTACCTTTATAGGCAGAGCTAATGATCATGGATCGCAGGCAAGCTTCCAAGATGCCATGCTTATAGAAATGCGTTTAAGAGCTGTAGAAATGTATGAAAGAGGCGGTATCCTATTAAACGATGATTCCTTAAAGGAACTCGCGACCAAGGCAAAAATGCCTTTTTCTTTAATCCCAAAGGTAATTAACCATTGGGTTGCCGAGAATTACTTAGAAAAAGTTGAAGACTGTGTTCTAAACCTTGGTTCAAGATACCCTGAGGCTAAAGCTATGCTTCTAGAAGCTGGTGAAAAAATCGTCAAAGGTTCAATAGCTGGAAAAAAGAGAAAAGCAGCCATAAAAAGCAGATATATGGGTAAAGCCACCAATAAACCAAAGTAGCCCTACGGTCTATTTTTCAAGTAAATTGGATTTATAGCGCACCCTAGCTTAATATAATTGCATTTATAAAATTTCATGAAAGAAATTTACTCCAAAGTAGCCCTATGGTCTAACCTGAGTAGCCCTACGGTCTAATCCTGAGTAGCCCTACGGTCTAACCCGGGTAGCCCTACGGTCTAAATGCCTATAAAGTCAATAATTACGGTCACTTAAAAGAGAAAAACGTCAAGGGTACGGTATGGAGTACCCTGTGGGCGTACCGCCCTTCCCTTTGGGTCAGGGCGTCCGCCTTTTAGAAATGGAAAGTTTAAACCTTAAAAAAAATCTCTTTTTCTTCCAAAACCGCATTAAATTAACCCCAAATAGAATTAAAAATTCCCCCCACTGTTGCCCCCCAAAGCAGAAGTAATTTCTTTCCACGACTATTTTTTATCGGGCGATTGCGTTGGGGTTGATGTTGAAGGTTGTGTGTCTTTTGTTGGTCACT
>CAYJDW010000173.1:0-4060 GCA_964368985.1 uncultured Myxococcales bacterium
CCTTGGGTAGATGGGTAAAATGAAAAAAAGCGGTTTATGTTACTTATCCTCAATAGATGAAGCCAAACTTGCAACATTAAACCGGTCTATCGGGAGATAAATAGTCCTTATGTGCAAGGATGATTCGTTATTAGTTATTATGCCACATGGCTTTAAGCTGATAAAAACTACAACTTTCATTATTAGTGTGCCGAGGGAAAATTTTCGGTTAACAAATGGTTCTTAGTAATTTCTTCAAATATTTTGGCAGCTTTTTCTTCTTGATTATGTCTGCGATAAAGATGCCCCATTTCGAACATAGTTACACCTTTGGCCATACGATTATGGAAAAGAGAAAAATCGATATTATTAAACATTTCTTCGGCCTTAGAAAATTCATTGTAAACACAATAGAGACGAAACATCCAATAAAAACTATGGTTATTACGACGGCCTTCTGGAATGTTCTTGAATAATTCTTCGGCCTTTGCGTATTGATTAGTCCAAAATAAATATTTTAATCCGATATTTACTGTAAATGAATCGACAAACCATTCATGCTCAATCAAGCTATTTAATAATATTCCTGCATCATCATATTGTTTTGCATTAACTAACGCATTAAGAAAATTATTTACGACCCCTATTTCAAGCTTTTTGTTTTCAAACATTTCCCAATATTCTTCTTCGGCACGAGCGAATGAATCGCCCATTAAACATTCTCCATCGGTCATGGGTTCATTATCAGCAGCTTTCACCATACTGGACATAAAAATCATTAATAGACAAGAAAACTTTAATATTCCAAAATAAAACATCGCATTACCTTCATTTAAAACTATGAAAATGTATCATCCAAATAAACCATGTTAACTCAGATTTAATATCTCACAATCAAGCATTAAGTCCACCGGTCCTTGGCGGTAAATCGCCAAAAATCATTATTTCTGAATCGGTGCCGGGTGTCCGGTAGCCGGTAGCCAACAATCAAAGTTCATTATCGCGCACGTCATCCGCTCGAATTGCTCTGCTCAGGCTTTCACATTGGATTTTTAGTTCATGGTTAGAATCTATTTTATTTCGCGCTCGCCTTACGGCATCTGAAACAGCAGTGCGTTTAATGCCGAAGTTTTCGCCAATTTGGGTAAGCGTCGCTTTGCAATGCTTCTTTACCAAATATAATACGACGCCCCGCATCACATTGCTCTTGCGATCAAATTGGCTCTGAAGGCTTTTGCTATCTATTTGAAAAGAGTCTTGTGCTACTCGAACTATTTTGCTGATGGGGAGGTCAATAGAACATTCTTTCGAGCGGCTGACGAGGGCACTTGATTTATAGTTGTGAATGGCATCACCATCCTCATCCTCTTTGGATTCTTGGCATTCAACAAATACTTTAAAGTTTTTGCGCGCGACGCCGCTTTCCTTCCCGAAGTAGCTAAGGAGAAATTCTATTGACAACCATGCTGGAGGATTTTTAGCGTTTAAAAACGCTCCATAGCTTGACCATCGGTAGTCGGCAGGATTTTTAACTATATTGGCCTTGACGGGATTTAAGTAGATATACTTTGTCAATTGCAAGAGATACTCATCGGATAAAACCAATTTGGATTTAAAACGGCCCCGCACAAGAGGACCATCAATCATTTTGAGCTTGTTAGTTTTTTTGACATAACGACTGGTCAAACATCTTAGTGCATCACTTAGATTTGCGTCACTCGGACGCACTAATAGATGAAAATGATTGCTCATTAAGCAATAAGCGTGAATTTCGATGGCGTATTCTTTTTGGATTTCCGCCAATAATGTCAAAAACAACTCATAGTGCTCAGAATCATCAAACATGAGCCTGCGCCCACCTGCGCGGTTCATCACGTGGAAGAATTCATTTATGCCTTGTTCTCTTAAGTCTCTTGCTATGAAGCAAAGAGAACACAACATTGAATCGTTTTTAATCAGCCGTTCTACCGACTACCGGACACCCGGCACCGATTTAGCTCGTGTGTTGGCTCATCGAGAGCATCATTATGAGCTGAAAAACTCACTACAGGAATGATGCATGTGAAAGATCCTAAAATGACTATTTGATGTAAATAATTTCTTATTAAATAACCTGTAAAATAATAAATAATTTGTGTGTTATAATATGCTGCCTTTTTGTCTGTATCAATAAATACAAACAAATAAATAAATTACGATATTTGTTGAGGCATTACTAAATATGCAATCGCTTAGGCTCTTTAGCTCTAGAACTCCCCGTTTTTCTTGTAATTTGGGTTAAAGATTCAGAGAGGCTATGATGAAAATAATTGCCTAATCAGATTTCTATCGATCAATAAACGCAATTATTTTTGGGGTTGGTGCATAAATTGCTGCCATATCTCGCCATACTATCGAGCCAATTCTTAAGAAAATTAACGGCCTTGCGAGTTGGTCGTGAGAGCTAAATAGTGAGCACGCTCATTAAAGGCATCCAGGTCTGTAAAAACGAGTTCGTTATATTTCTCATGGAGAAAACTTGCATATTCTACAGTCAAAGATGGGTCCGGATTTACCCAAGAAAATAATAGTATGGTTTTTGGTTGCATAATGGCAGCTAATTGCTCCCGAACCAGTGTTATGCCATTAGGACCAAGATAGGTTGGCATTTGCGTATTGCTAAAATCCACGACCGAAATTTTCAGATGTGCCTGGGCGATACTTTGTTGGAGCTCCTGGAGCATCGAGATGTTTTTTAGGTCTATAATCTCCGCTTGCATCCGACCTTCACGCGCCATAGTTTGGAGTTTAGTAAATGTTTGAGGGTTTTTCCAATAAATGACCTCCGCACCTTCGGCATCGTCACGCCACATCCAATGCAATAAATCACGATCATATGGGCTCGTGCTGTTGTCAATTAATAACGACCAGGTCGGATGAGCAAGCGTTTCGGTAACAAACTGAGGATTATTAACAGCGCCACTTTGCAGGGCATGAGCAAATTTCTCATTCAAATAGGAAGTGTTCGTACGCATCTTTTGCAAATCAGCGCCGTCGTCGGCAATTTTTAGCATTTCAATCATCATGCGATTATAAGCAACGATTCCAGGCTCCAAATCAAGAGCCAACAAATACGTAGCGTTACTATGAGCAGTTCCCATAAAGACGCGATCGGTTCCAACCCCTACGTAAATCCCTTTCGGTGAATCTTTCCAGATAGGCAAAGCAAGTTCGGGTTCATTTTCATTGGGGAGTATGTAGGATGCCTTTTCAAATGCTACTTCTTGGCTCGAAAAGTTAATAAATTGAGCATGCAAGGCCTGGGCAAGAAGAAGGAGAGAGAAAAAGTGGGAGGAAAACAATTTCATAAGCCGTTCCTATTAATTTTTGAACCAATTCATTAGCAGATTTCCCCCTGATATTTTAAAAATTTGGTTTTTGGAGTTGACTAAGTTAGCCGGTAGTGAGTCTAGACATGAGCTTGACGAAAACATAAAAGCGCATAAATAAAAGGCTGATAACCGTGCGCTAACGGAAGAGGGCCATGCAAACTATTTCAGCAACCGCCTGTGGGTTGGCTATAAATGTTGGACCTGGGTAAATAGGTATTTTCAAAAAAAGGCCTTTATATTTCCTATACTCATCCCGCTATTGAGGGGTGTTCAGGTGTGAAGAAACATCGTTACCGTGACTTGTTTTTGCATAAAAATAGTTTGGCGAGAGGTATCTATAAAGAGCAGTTTTATCGTGCACTAAGCAGAGCCTCTCAAGATCTAAATAATTCGTCTCTTTAAGGACTAAAAATCATCTTTAAGGAATAAGAATGAATAATTTTTATATTGCCCTATTATTTCATCAATGATAGCGGAGTTAAAATCTCTGCAAGAGGGTTCCGTCGTCTCAAAAAGATGTATGCCGAGGTTCAACTGCAAAGAGAAATTCTTAAGGAAGCCATGCGAAAAAAGTGGTGAAGCCATCTTGCCGACGCGAGATGGCAAAGATGACCAAAGCAAAATGCTTATGTTGAGCGTTTTAACCGTACAGTTTGTTATGATTTGCTCAATCAGGATATTTTTTATGATATTGAGGAGGTACAAGAAAA
>CAYJDW010000174.1:0-2043 GCA_964368985.1 uncultured Myxococcales bacterium
TTCACACTTTGATGCTTAAAGCCAAAGATGGCACCGATATGCAAGCTTTCAGCCGAGGAGTAACGGCCTTTTTTGAAAAGAAATACGGTCGTTCTGCTTGGTTTTATTCTCACACAAACGTTGACATGCTGAAACAAATGAACCAGTTGATCATGACATTTGGCCTCATCTTAGCAACTCTCGCCTTTGTGACCTTGCTGGTCGGCGGCATTGGTATTACCAACATGATGATGGTTTCCTTGACCGAGCGCTTGCAAGAAATAGGCCTTAGAAAAGCTTTGGGTTCTACCGATTTAAGCGTGCGCATGCAGTTTCTGCTCGAGTCTTTCGCACTTTGCTTAAAGGCTGGGATAGTGGGTGCCATCATCGGTTTTTTTGCTTATCACGGCGCTATTTATGCCATTGCCCAGGTGGTACCACTGATTAAATTTGCCTGGACGGTGGATTTGTTTGCCATCGCTATTTCTTTCTTGTCCATTGTTGCGGTGGGTATCCTAAGCGGCATGGTGCCTGCCTTGAGAGCGGAGCGCTTTCCGATTGCCGAGGCTCTTAGGGCGCAGTGATGGGCTCTTTTGTCTCGAGGTCAATAAGTTCAAGATCCTGCATACGTTTTGCCACGGAATATAAATTTGTGCCCGGCACTTGTATGAATTGTTGTTCTATGAGGAGGCTGTATGCGTTTTTTTAGTTTTTTCTTGGTGTTACTGCTAAGCGTCGCATCCAATGCTGCATTGCGGCCGCTTTCGGAAGCGGAACGGGAAGGTCTCGCGGCCCATATCGCGGAAGGAGAGGTTCTCGACATTTCGTCCGAAAGCGACGAATCGATTCGAGGAAAAATTATCGATCGTTATAAAGTACAGCTAAAAGTAACGAACATTGCATCGAAGGAATCAAGCAACGAAATAAAAGCCGATGATGAGATCGAATTTTCTTATAAAAAAATAACTCATAAGGCTCAAAACTGGGGCGGAAATACCGGTCAGTCTAGGAATATTAAAAAAGGACAGATTATCAAAGCATATTTGAGCGCTGGACCCAATTATTCGCTGCTTGAGCCTAATGGTTTTGTCGTCGTACAAGAAACAAAATAATCATCCCTAATTGCGTGAAGAGACCAATATCACCAAGCTGAGCACCAGGTCTCATGCCATTGCTATTGTTAGCTAACAAAAGAATGGTTGCAGCTTGGGCACTGGATGAAGAAAGAAATTAGATTCCCTTATATGGCTCCATCATCGGGGAAAAACCGAAGAATATTGGCAGTGCCAAAATAAGAACTTGTTTATTCCTTTGCTAATTTCTAAGGTTTATTCAGGGAAGGTTTCCTGGGCAATTTCCTTAGTCATAAAATCCCTAAGGAACTTGAAATCGTCTAAAGTGAGACGATCTGGCGGGCATTCCCTAGCCATCCTCTCCAAAAACTCCTCTTGCGGATTAGGTGCATCAAATCCTCGTTCAACCCATAGCAATGAATACTCAAATGAAGGTACGGATGGCGATGAGGAAAGACCCGTACTTTTAAAGCGCCAAATTTTCATCTTGGCCGCTTTAATTTTTGTACCGGCTTTTGTCAGAGAAGAAAGAACGATAGGGCGCAAATTGCATTTGTAAATTTTTTCCTGAAGGACCAAAGCGCCGAGAACCTCTCTTTTTGCCAAAGGATTGAGCGAAGTATTCCAGCGGAATTCATCAGGGGCACATATTTGGGCATGCTCATCGATTTTGTAGATTTTACCGGTTATCAAATATTGAATGTTCGAATTGTCAATATTGGGAATGTCGCTATACGAAGGAATGGCATCTCGAAAGATAGAAAGGGCCTCCTGAAATTCTTTGGACATGCTGAAGCAATTAAGGGCAAATAAAAACAGCCAAAAGGTAAAATGCAATCTCATTATCGAACTCGAAATAATTGAATCTAAATATTGGAAGGCTTTCTAGCGAGTTAAATTATAATGAAAATAGGGGCTTATTTATTTTTTAAACACGTCCTGACATTTCGCAAACTCTTCTTTAAAAATGCCGCCGCTGCCTTTTTCACAT
>CAYJDW010000174.1:2143-4041 GCA_964368985.1 uncultured Myxococcales bacterium
ATCGTTTGGAAATAATTATTTGGGCCAACTCTGACTCCGGTCGTCAGGGGCAGCTCTATGCCTATCAACATAAAACGCCCTTAACGAGAATGAAAAGTGCAAGAAACACGATCGAGTAGTAGCTCCGCGAGATCTGACTAGTGTTGGTCAAGGCAGTATTCTTCGGAAGCTAAAAACCATATGGCCATATTGCCAAAGATGACGCCATTCTAAATGCCTAAAATTATTTCCACCTATTGTCAGCAATGAGCAATTTGCTAATAAATTTATATGATGAACGAATATCCAAGCCCCGTTAATGCCCTTCTTAGTTATGGTGAGCCTCAATTTAGCAATAACCCAGAGCTATGGCCAGATTATGTTAAAGATTGTAGTTTGAGTATTAATGATACTCCTTATTTAGTTAGCATGCTGCGCGATGACAGTATCAATAATGCTGATTCTAATGATCCTCGCGTCTGGGCAGCTGTTCACGCATGGAGAAGCCTGGGACAGCTTGCTGCTGTCGACGCCATACCAGATCTTATTGCCCTCGTTGATGGTGAAGAAGAAGACGATTGGGTATTAGAGGAAGTTCCTCTTGTGCTAGCTAAAATGGGTCCGCCGGTTATACCGTATATAGCTAACCTGGTCGCGGATTCAATAAAAAGTCCGTGGAAAATAGCTAGCTTTTGCATGACTCTGAAAAATATTTCGGAAACCTATCCAGAAACCCGGGAAATTTGTGTAGGTATTATTTTGAAAAGGCTTAGTAACTATAAAGATAACGATCCAGAGCTAAATGGTTTTCTTATTGGTAATCTGGTCGATTTAAAAGCCATTGAACATGTCGATCTCATGCGCGAGGCTTTTTCAGCCGATGCTGTCGATTGTACTATTGCCGGGGATCTGCAAGATGTTGAAATAGAGTTAGGTCTTCGTACCAAGCCAAGCCCCCCTGCTATTAGTTACCTAGCTGAAAAATCTATTTTATATGAGAATATTCTGCATACTAATTGCCGCGATGGTGATTGTTCGCATGGTGTAAATTTACCGATAGTACGCGATAAGAAAATAGGTAGAAATGAACCCTGCATTTGCGGTAGCGGTAAAAAATATAAAAAATGTTGTTTAGTGATTGCTTGAGTTTAATCGAGACAGAGTATCCACGATGCTATTTCTCATGCAATAAATAGTGAGAAACAAAACCGTGCCAGTCGTTGGGAGCAGGTTGCTCAGGCGAACATCGATCGTCCTTTCAACCTGCATCGATGGGCATTTTGGTCTTTAATGAATCGCCGTAAACCATCGCTCAAAGCGAAACTTCGGCAGATTAAATGGCCCGATTTTTACTGATTGCTCGGAGCCATCAACGCTCATCCATACGAAACTCGCTTTGCCCTTAATACGAGCGACGGGCAGAGCCCCCCAAAAGCGGCTATCGGCTGAGTTAGCTCGATTATCTCCCATAACAAAGAGAAAACCCGGTTTAACTCGGCACGATCCTTCGCTACATTCGAGCCCTGGCAAGTTCATGCTTGACGATGTGGGCCAATAGGGCCGAGCCATGGGCATAATGTAAATCTGGTGCTCTAAATCGCCAATTTTCTCCACCGAATGAAGAGCAGTATCACGCCGCCACTCGGCGCCATCAGAACTTCCAAAACCATAATAATTCATGAAGCTAACAGGTGTCGGAGGGGATACGTGAGGATAGGGTGCACCGTCAACATATACGACATTATTAACCACTCTTACTGTCTGCCCTTCAGTCGCTATGACCCGTTTGATCCAGGCTTGTCCGGCATGACGACCGACATAATCAGGGGCTTTAAATACCACAACATCGCCAGGCTTAGGTTTACGCCATTGAATAATGAAATCCGGGTCACTGCTAAAGGGCTTTGATAAACCGTAAT
>CAYJDW010000175.1:0-4018 GCA_964368985.1 uncultured Myxococcales bacterium
CCCACCCATTCGCCGTCCCGATTTTTTTTCTGAAAGTGTACGCCTAAAAAGCAGCCGACATATTTGGTGGTGGAAGCCAAGATGGCCATCACCCACATCCAAAAGAGGGCACCTGGACCGCCTGTCATAATGGCGACAGCCACCCCAGAAATATTACCCGTACCTAAGTTCCCGCCTAAAATTGCGGCCATCGCACCAAATGAAGAAATTCCGCCTTTATTTTCCTTGGTGGATACCAAGCTAAAAGCTCGCTTGAGCTGCAAAACTTGCACGAGGCGCAAACGAATGGTCAAATAACCTCCCACCACGACGATGATGGGAAGAATCAGACCGAGAGTTATTCCTTCTTTGATGGTGTCGATCATAATTAGGCCTTAGCGTCGCACGCCGCGAAATAAACTATCAGCGGAATAGGCGCCAGCGCCGGTGGCAAAAATGGTGGAGAAGGCGAGGAAATAAAGAAAAGCCATCTCTTTTTTCGCGAAAGGATCACCCTTATGGACCAAGAAAAACGCGACTCCCATGGCAACCATTAACGGAAAAGCCATGAATCGAGTGAATATACCAATTACGATAAAGAGAGCGCAGAAAAACTCAGCGCCCACAGTTAAGGACAAACTGATAGTGGAGCCCACGCCAAGCGGATCAGGAAAGCCACGCATTTGGTTGGAAAAATCGAGCAGTTTCGGTAAACCGTGTCGGATGGCCATAGTCGCCCCAAAACCGACGCGCAAAATCAATAATCCAAGTGAATT
This sequence comes from uncultured Myxococcales bacterium, assembly GCA_964368985.1. Taxonomy (GTDB): domain Bacteria; phylum Myxococcota; class UBA727; order UBA727; family JABDBI01. The sequence goes on from CAYJDW010000175.1 coordinate 756, forward strand.
AAAATCCATTCCAAGCTCCATGACGATTGTTAGACTCAGCTTCCTCATAGTCCAAGTAAAAAATAATTGTAATAAATGAATGACTGCTTTATGGCTTAACCCAGCAAAAGCCGATGATTTTGCTCCATCTGAATGAGCACAGTGGTAGAAAAATTGTGGCTTAGCTCCAGGGCTTTCGGAAGATCGTAGTAATCCTGCTCAGCCATTTTATGCGCAAGCTCCTCGCTTAGGTTTTTAGCGAAAGCAGTGAAGTCATTGTTTAGCCGATTTTCGGGCCCAAAAATGCTGAGAATTTCTCGCGGCGCAATATTCGCCAGAGGGTTTTCATGTTTGAAAAAACGGTTGACCAAATAACGACCATAAATATTTCCGTGTCCCAAATCTTTATTCTCAGTGAGCATGGCCTGAGTGCAGCCCAATATCTTCGGTCCGTTCAATAAGGCACGAAATTTAATTTCATTGATTGCCATAATAGCGGCGTTTAAATCACTCAAAGAGGAAAAGAAGCGCAAGCCCAGTTTTTTAGGATCAATGAGTCCTTCATAAAAACGCGGCTCACCAAGCACTAAAGCACGTGCCACTTCTCTTAAAGGCGAATCAAGTAGCGAGAAATTTTCGCCCAACAAATAGCTTTCATCCTTGGTGAGGCTTAACAAAACTTTTCTGAGATTCACCAAGGAAGTTCGCCCGAGGCGAATCAGATCTTTAATGGAGTTGTTACGCAACACTTTATAAGCAAGATCAACGCGGCCTTTAGTCGCTTGCACCAGGCCGAGTTCAGCCAGTGTTTTAGCATATGCCACGGAGAGCTTAATCAAGTCCGCATCACCAAAATCATCAAGGAGAGAGGCGTGCATATTGATGCTCGCATGGGCGAGATAGTCGAGATAATAACTTTGTTCTTCATGAGAACCATCATTGATGGCCTGCCACAAAAAGGGATAGCGCTTATCCATGTGGTCAATAAATTTTCTGGTGGGCAAGTGGCACTGAGCCGAATCAAAAGCTCGTATGGGTGGCACTGTATCTGCTAATTTTAAATCGCCAGCACGAATAGTGGCAAAAAAACCAAGGCGCTCTTCCCTCGGTAAAATGCCCATATCAAGCAAACGATGTTGGCGAAAACGCAAACTGGCCTCTTCAAGCCCCGAGGCCATTTCAAAGCGAATATCTTCTAAGAGGCCTAAGGCAACTTTCATGTCACGGCTGTAAAGGGATTCTATGAAGGCATAAAGCGATTGCGAGAGCGCACGTTTTTCATGGCTATCATCGAAACAAATAATAAAACGTCCACCGGGGGAGGTTGAGCAAATATCGGGATAATCTTCGGGTTCTTCGCCGATGCTCGTGTCATAAATCCATGCCACCATCTTAAACATGAGGCCTACGAGTTCGATATCAAGCCCATGAATCTGGCTCACCGCGCGTTCGTCATTGGCCGCGAAAAGAAGCGAAAAATAAGAACCCGCTTTGGCTGGATTTATTTGATCGCTCTCCCAGATTTCGAGGTCCAACAAATGTTGTACTTGTGGGGGACTTAAAAGTTCCACCAATTCCAAAGCATCTTCAGCCCCAATGTCGCGCAGGGTTAATAATATATCATGAGCACTCAGAGCTCGCACCAGCTCAATAGGTCGCGCATGATCAATAATGGCATCCAAACGCTTTTTAGCGGGCAGTGCAAGGATTTGATCAAGGGTTTTACTTATATCAATTTGAGTGCTTTCATTCATGTAAAAAATCATACATGAGCCAGGTGCGGTCGCAATGGGGAAATCAATGCCTAAAGCTTGACGAAAAGCTTAAACAGCATAAATAAAAGGCTGATAAACCGGGCCTTAACGGAAAAATAATTGCAATGCTAGAACAAAAGACCGAACCGATGACCAAAAAGAAAGATCGTAGGCAGGAATTACGCGACGATTTGAAGATGAGAAACCTCGAAGCCCGCATGGGTGGGGGCAAAAGCCGCGTAGAAAAACAGCATGCTTTAGGCAAGCTAACCGCCCGAGAACGCATCGAAATCTTGCTTGATCCTGGATCTTTCGTTGAAATGGATCGCTTTCGGATTCACCGCTGCCGCAATTTTGGCATGGACCACAAAAAATTCTTAGGTGACGGTTTGGTGGGAGGATTTGGCCATATCGAAGGGCGCCAAGTCTTTGTTTATGCACAAGATTTTACCGTTTTCGGAGGTTCTCTATCGGAAACCGTGGCCCAAAAAATTTGTAAGATTTATGACTTGGCCATGAAAACTGGCGTCCCCGTCATTGGCCTCTCCGATTCGGGTGGCGCGCGTATTCAAGAAGGCGTTCAGTCATTAGCCGGTTATGCTGAGATTTTTTGTCGCAATACTTTGGCCTCAGGCGTGATTCCCCAAATTTCAGTGATCATGGGTCCTTCAGCTGGTGGTGCAGTTTATTCACCCGCTCTCACTGATTTTATTTTTATGGTGAGAGATACCAGCTATATGTTTCTCACTGGTCCTGACGTGATTAAAACCGTAACTCATGAAGAAGTGAGCATGGAGGAACTGGGAGGAGCGGTGACGCACAACACCAAAAGCGGTGTGGCCCATTTTGCCTACGATAACGATTCCCATGCCCTCGATGCGGTACGCACTTTGATTTCTTATTTGCCGCTTAATAATGCTGAAGATCCCCCGGTGATTTCCTCGATCGATAATCCCGAACGTCGCGATGAAAAACTAAAAACTATTGTGCCTGCTCAACCGAACAAACCTTACGATGTGCGTGACATTATTGAATGCGTGGTGGATGACCGGCACTTTTTTGAAGTGCAGGAATATTTTGCGCAAAATATGGTGATTGGCTTTGCTCGCATGCAAGGGCGATCCGTTGGTATTGTTGCGAATCAACCTCAAGTGCTAGCCGGGGCTATTGATATTGATGCTTCCGATAAAGCTGCGCGCTTCGTGCGTTTTTGCGATTGCTTTAACATTCCAATCATCACTTTCGTCGACGTGCCTGGCTTTTTGCCTGGTACTGCCCAAGAGTTTGGCGGCGTTATTCGTCACGGTGCGAAGTTGCTTTATGCCTATGCGGAAGCGACTGTTCCGAAGATCACGGTGATTTTGCGCAAAGCCTATGGCGGCGCTTATTGCGTGATGGGACCGAAGCATTTGCGCGCTGATTTAAACTTTGCCTTGCCTACCGCTGAAATTGCGGTCATGGGAGCAGAAGGGGCCGTGAACATTGTCATGCGCGAAGAAATAAATGCGGCTAAAGATAAAGCGCAAGTAT
>CAYJDW010000176.1:0-3998 GCA_964368985.1 uncultured Myxococcales bacterium
GAGCCTTATTAACTGCGCGTCTGCCCTCTTTTATACCCGTTTCAAAAATTTATTGTCTCACTGGGAACCTGTTGGCAAACCGGCTCGCAACCGGGCCCGTTTGGTTGAACTTTATTGTAGTGTGGATAAAAGGTTTTTTCTGTGAGCACGTTTGCATCATGCATAATCTTTACTTTTAAGGTTCTAATATCAGTAGAAAGCACCTGAATGGGACCTAACATATGCTCTTCTGCCGGAAGCATACATCCCGACTCAAAAAGCCTCAGCTTATCTGAGGTACAATTATTTAGGTAATCTTCTTTGCATCCAGAAAAAGGCAATATAGCCACACAACTTTCTGGAATACCATTAATTTCAATATCAAATCGGTAGGTACCATGAGCCCACTGCTTCCTTTCTAACTCTATGGATAAACCATCATCACAACTCATTTCTGTGCAACCCCGCCCTGGATAGTCTTTAAGATCTTCGGAATCTTTGCCGGCCCAGGTCGTTGGAAACAACTCTGAGTCATTGCCACACACATGGCGAACAGGTTCTGATGGGTTATTGGTTTTGCTTGCAGTGCTCGCATCCTGTAATTTATTTTTTTCTACCAAAAAAATGCTGTCATCTTGACCGACAACTTCGTTTCCGCAACCTGATAAAATTGAGCTAAGAACGATAATGCTCGTTAAACACAAGGGAGTTATTTTGGGCATAAGTTTCTCCGATACTTTATCATAAATAATTATACTGATTAATGCATTTATAGGCAAATAAAAATATTGCCTAAATATGCTATCTATTTTTACATGCTTTAAGCTATGAAAACAATAAAATTATCTGTTAATAAAAATAACCACTGTCATATTTATGGTGTTTTCTCCCTTCTTTTAGCAGTCATATCTGGGACAAGATTAGAATCCAATAGATTTACTGAAAATAGCTCTGACTGCCAATCTGGTGGCTGGCAAATATTGCTTGCTTTCAGAGACTGCACCAGGATGAATATTGAGACCTTAGATTTGTGCAACAAGCTGTTGCACTATTGCCTTGGGGCCACAACATTTTCTTAATGGACCTGGTTAATGATATTGAAGGAAATTCATTTCGACAAAAGAGCTTCGGCGACGTTGATTGGGCCAGTAGCTTGTCTTTGAGTGTTGGTAAATCCCAGGAGGGGCAGAATAGTCTCCAACGACAGGAGATGTCCAGTCCCAAGAGCCACTACGACATTACTTCTATCGCGATGACGCACAATTTCTTTCAATACCTTGGCTTCTATAAGTGCATTAGCTTTTACATGAGATGCAAATTTTGCTTCGGGGTGCTTCACCGTTCCCTGTTCGACGAGTCGCGCCAAAATATTGGGATGGCTGCTCTCGAAGAAAGACATGATATCTGCTTCAACGAGGGCATTGGTGCTCTCTTTGTTGTCAATTCTGAATTCGATATTCTCGCATGGTATGTCGAGCTCTGCACACTTTTTCATTAGAAAAGGAAGGGGTGATGCGCATGATTTTTCCAGACTGCGTTCTTCAGCGAAGATCATTTGTCGCATTATATTTCCCGTTGCGTCGCGATCGGAGTCCAAAGGGAAAGAGTCGAGGAGATATTTCTGTTTGGCGCCTGGGAGATCTTCGACAACCATGAGCGACTGGGCACCTAAATTTTTTCCAAAATCGATCAAATCCGATTGTTGCATTCTCCTCTGTTCGTTGGTTCCGTCATGATGTTTATCACCCAAAAAATGGACTACCTGCGTACCATTTTCCCATCGGCTATACACTTCAAAGGCTGCGTGTGCACAATGGAAGGGAATCAAAACAGCAACAATTAGTCTAATGCACATAAATACCTCTTTTACCGATGAAAAATATATTGGTGAATAATGGGTCGACATTCCTCACCTAAGATCCATTGCCAAATCTAATTCTAAATTTAAAGGACTATGCCTCGACAAACATCGATCTTTATCTTTGGTGTCAGACAACAAGGACCGGCTAGGGTTTCTAGCCATTTTATTTAGGCTTCACATAGTGGTCATTTTCAGCCTGCCAGGAAACTGGCAGGTAAATATTTAAGAACTTATTTTTTATGACCGGTTAATGGCATAGTATGGAGCAAAGCGCCATCTTTAGCATTCCACACTCTAACGGTACCATCTTTATAGCCTGTGATAATCTGTTGACCATTTGGACTATATTTCACAGAACTCACCCAAGTCTTATCGGCTTTAAGAGTAAACAATGATTTACCAGTCTTAGCGTTCCAAACTTTAGGAGGCTGCTCTAGGAAAGTTGTGACTATCATCTCGCTATTAGGACTGAAAGCCGCAAAGTAAATGAGCTCGCCTGCGGCTAGGGTGCTTGATAGTTGACCATCCTTGGCACTCCATAGTTTGGCAGCTTTTTCCTGGTTGGAGGCGGTGAAAATGGTTGTGCCATCGGGGCTAAAGAAACCTAAGCGAAGCCACGCTTTCTTATTCATACTGAGGGTAAATATGAGCTCGGCACTTTTGCCATCCCAAACTTTCGCTTCATGACTGTCTGAAATTGTCACCATTTTTTGACTATCAGGGCTAAAAGATATTTCGTGCCACCATCCATGATGGATACCTTTATAATCCGTTCGGTCGATGGGAGCAGGCGTCCAATACTTAGGTCCATAGAGGGAAAATCGATGACTACCAGTTTGGGCGTCCCATAGCTTGGCAGTTCCGTCATCATCGGCAGTAAAAATAGTTTTGCCGTCAGGACTAAATGAGACTGATTGAACACCCCCTTTATGCCCGCTCAGAGTTAATAGGCGCTCACCGCTTTGAGCATTCCACACCATGGCGGTAGAATTCCAAGATCCTGTGATTATGTTCTCACCATTTGGACTAAAGGCAAGTGATGCAATTGTATCTAACTCTGAATGGCCTCTTAGGGTTAATAATTGTGTACCGCTTTTTGCATCCCAGACCTGCGCTTCACTGGCCCAAGCCACTGTTACTAGTGTTTTGCTATCAGGGCTGAAAGCTGCCTCTCTAATCATACTATATTTATCTGTCTGGTTCGCTAAGGTATAAAGCAACGTGAAGTTGGTGGCATCCCAGACTTTTGCAGGAAATCCACTATAAGTTGCTAAAATCTTTTGGCCATCAGGACTAAATACCAGCCTCACCGACGCATCGAGCGATTCAAGAGCTGCTCTTTCTAGGGGCTTAGCTAGTTCTCGATACTTGCTCCCCCACGATGACCAAGCGCAAAGAAAAATAAAGATAGATAGGTTTCTTCTAAAAAAAGTCATCTGATATTACTCCCCGTTTTTCGGTAACCATCAGCCATGAAGTTATTTCGACGGCCAAGGTTTAGGGGGCATCAATAAGGGATTTGTTTTTTGAATTTGATTCTCTAACTAGCTAACCAGGGTGACTGCTACCATTTTCCTCATTATTAACTCTCAGAAACGATTTAGGAATCTTAATTCTAGGATCTGCCACCATGCACAATAGAAGTTTTTTCGGACAAATAATGCTTTGCCTTATTGCCATCCTGAGCAGTTGCAAAAGCATTGATTACCAAGGCGACAAACAAAATAACTATCAAGCTAATACCACAAAAGCCCAGATACTTAGGCGGAGCGCCCAATGGCATGAGACAATAGCAAGCCGAAACCTAACAGGCCTTCTTGAACTCTTTTCCCCCGATGCACATTTTGCAAGCGCTGGCGGCAAATGGGCTGGCAAAGATATAGGCCTGCAAAAATTCTCAATGCTCTTAAAAAAAAGACCTGATCTTCAATGGGATAATCGGCCCAAAAAAGTTGTTGTTAATGAGGATTGGGGAGTTGCCTATGAAACAGGCGATTGGACTGAAGGATGGACTGAGTCCGATGGGGTAGCCACTATTCACGGAACCTATTTTCTCATGTGGAAGAAGACCGGAGGCCAAGACTGGCTGATTCATGCTGCAATATTTACACCTCTTTTGTGCAAGGGTTCGAGCCAGTACTGCAAGCCTCATGCTCAA
>CAYJDW010000177.1:0-3898 GCA_964368985.1 uncultured Myxococcales bacterium
CGATGCTCAAAGAAATTGCCGGTAATAAAGCCCCAGAACTATTTTCTGAGTATGATTTTGTTGAACCTATTGAAAAGAAAAAACCTCTACTCACCATTGAATTTCTCGGCGAACGCAAGGACGAAATCTATTTTCCCATTTTTAAGGGCGAAGTAAAAGTAAGTATCAAAGCATCCGATGATACAGGAGTTTCCGAGCTAGAGCTGCTTGAACCTAAGCTTGGAATCATAAAAAATGGGGAACCTATTGAACTTGATCGAGGCTTGCTTCCTCAATCCTCAAAAGCTCTGAAAGCTTGTAAAGACATTGACCCTAAACTGATACCTGAAGGATTAGCCGACGAGAAAAGGCCTGCCATCTGTATTTGTGCCAAAGCGGTAGACTCATTTTTAAATGAGGCTTTTTCATTGCAGTGCTTTGAGAGAGAAAAACCAAAAGTTGAGGCCAAAAGTCCGCCGGGAGATATAATTCTCAATATAAAAGAATTGAGCCAGGGAGTTAATTTAGTTGCAGCAGCTTCCTCTGGTTACCCCATCACTGAATGTAGCTGGGAAATAGGATGGGTTAACAATAAAATAAAGGATCCTAATTTTATCCTCCCTGCGGGACAGGGACAAATCAACGGCACTATGTGTCTCATAGAGCATCAACTCAGGCAAGAAACCATGCCCTTTGATGGTCATTTTCAGTTAAAAGTTAGAATTATCGATGCTGCAGGGCAGGTCTTCGAAGAAGGCTATACTCAAGGCCAAGGCCATTCATTTAGAATACATGCTGAGCCCCCAGAAATTGAGATTATCAGTCCGAAGGAAGGGGTGAGCATTAGCGCTAAAACGGTAACAATTGTTGCGAAGCAGTTATCAAAAGGAGAGATGGGTAGTGTTTGGGTTGAGCTATGGAAAGAAGGAGACTGGAGCACATCTAAGAATTTCCAAGCTTCCAAAAAAGATAATTTATGGACAGTAGTAGTAGAGGGTTTAAAATCATATGAGAACTACACTTATAAAATGAATGCTAAATCCCTTAACGGCGCAGTTTATCAAAGCACCTTTCGTTCTTTATGGATTGATGATGAGCCACCGCAGATTTTAGGCCCTTCTGATGGTGTCCCTCAAGAACTATTTACTAACGAAATAGCTGATTATACGCTTCATGATTCAACAATTCTACCAGTTGGATCTGCTCTAAGTATTTGGAACATAAAAAAGAGCGCACCTAAAATTTACAGATGGATTAATCGTCTTAATGACGAAAAATCAGCCCCGAGCTACCGGATTAAAGTTAAAGACAATGTTGGAATAAGTGATGTACGTTATTCCATAGCTCTGGATTGTTTACCACTCGAAAAGACGACCCGAAATATTAAATTGATCGATAGCAGTGCTCTCATCAAAATAATTCCTTCTAATAGCAATGAAGATTTAACGAAATTTAGAGAACGAGAAATTTGTCTAAGTATTTGGGCGATCGATAAAGCAGGCAATACTACTAATCATACTCAAACTTTTTTATGGTCCACCTTGGCGCCTCCAGTTAAGGTGGCTTTCAATGAACCTGAAATTAAGTTTGATGATGTTTCCGATTTTGGGAATCTTATTAAAGATCCCAATAGCTTCATTAGTTTTAGTCCTAAGCTCGCTAAAATAAGCGCTGGTACAGTTATTGGCCACGTAACTATTAAAAATCCTTATAAGGATACGCTTGATGTGATGATATCGCGAGAAAATAGTATTAATTTAAAAATTCTTCTAAAGCGAAGGTTGATTATGTTAGATCCTCTTGCATGGAAATATTCAATGCCTCTTATGAAATCACCAAGTTTTAGAGAAGATTATTTAATGATGCATAGACTATGGGCTTTTCTAAATCCTTTTTATAGTAAAGCCGAAAAAGATATCCATCCTGCTGGTGATTATCTAAGGAATCCAATGATATATGGTAAGAGATGTCAAAGAAATGAATTGGCTGTTTTCCTTGATGAGCCTAGATATACATCCACAAATCGAATTCCGAGCGGTATGCAAAATTTAGACTGTATGTCTGTAACAGGATTTCCTGGTGAATCATATGTAAAATTGTTTTCATCTAATACAAAAGAAATAGAACTTGATTCAGAGGTTAAAATAATATCAATTAGCAATGAATTTTTAGAAAAAGAGATTTTTGTATTTGACCGCATGCAAAAAGAATTACTAGAAGAAATTCCAGGAAATGCGAATAGGATTACTTTGAATTCTGACGCAGAGGTATTGGTTAAAATTAAACTTAAAAGAGATTTCTCCATCCCCATTCCGACGGAAAATAGAATTGGAGATCTCTGCCCCCAATTAGAAGTTATACAACAGGGACAATATAACGGACGTTACTTCGGCTCTTGTTTATATGCTTTGTCCTCAAATGATGTTGAAGATAAGCCTTATTGTCAGGGGGGGCATTGTAGTTCGTATCTAGTCTTCCAAACAGTTGAAGAAGTTGGTTTTAACATGGCTAAGCGATATGAATCGGGTACTATGACAAAAAAAATATTCTTGTCTGAAATGCCTAAGGCTAACTTTAAATATCGTGTGAATGTTCATGAAAGTGAAGAAAGCCATAATAATATCAGTGTCTTTGGGTATTTGCCGCAGAATGAACGCAAACGAAGTTTTGCAAAAAAATGAGATTTTTCTAACTTATTTGGAAAAATCGGGCTATCAACTAGCGCGATTTTTTGTGGCTAATTCGTTAAGTGTACGGCCTTGATAATTTGGCTATCCATAAGATATAGCCTTGATTATAAGCTTGTTTAACCAAATAAAAACGCGAGCCCTAGACCAACATTCCATCCAAAAGTGCTCAATTTCCCCTCTGAGAGAGTGAGGCCGTGCACTCCCGATGATAGTGATACGCCCAAGCTTGTTTTACCGGAAAGCCACCAATATTTGCCAACCGCTACATGGGAGGCTAATACTGTTTCAGCAAAATCCTTGACATTGTCTCGTTGAACCGGATTAAAAGCCCGACCTATCCCCAAACTAAAGTCGATGCCAATATTAGTCGAGTCAAATAGAAACGATATCCCTGGGCCTGCCGCGATAAGGCTGGCAGCTTCCAAAAAGTTGCCCCATACTGACCCAAATAAAGCAAAGCCGTGGGCCGCAAAAAAGCCAGCATTGACTTTGCCTCCAAACCGCACACCTTTGGCGTTCGGCTTATCAAGGGAATGGTTCCATTGCGGCCCAAGAGCGGTTGAAAAGTAAAATCCTCGGTCGTGGTGAAAGTCAAAATCGCTCTGGAACCTACGAAAAACCTTTTGTGGCGGAGAGGCAGGTAGGATAACCTCACTGCTCAGATCAGGGCTTTCTTCAGCCATGACAGGCCCAAAGATAAAAAATGCAACAAGGATTGCTAGCGAGGATTTCATCTATGCCTTCCAATAATGATATGCAGCGAGCAGAAACACTCTACACTCTAGCTAGCACTTTTGAGAAGAAAAACTCGCTGAGTTTTAATTTACTTTTTGGCTGCCCTAAAATCACGAGGCAAGTTTTAAATTTCGAGTCTTCATTACTAAATGTCACTGAACATTTGTTTTTACCTGGGCAAATATTTGGTCTTGAATACCGATCGACCGGCCGAGATTTTCAGAAATTTCATCACGTTTTGGTTTTACGTTCTTGCCGCGAAGGTGAGACTGGAACTATTGTCCCTGGTGTAAATCCTGGAGCACAAGTATTGGTTCAAGCGTCAACCAATACGCTGTTATTAAATTTAATTTCAGTTTTTAAAAAAATACAATCATTTGGAATTTGTTTAACTAAAATAGACAGCAAAAAATATGAATATTTACATCAGTTATTATCGATGAAAATGAGAACCGATTTTTTCACAGGGGAATTGATTGAACAAGCAAAAAACC
>CAYJDW010000178.1:0-3785 GCA_964368985.1 uncultured Myxococcales bacterium
GAGGAGTTGTTGAGGTAAAACCCGCCACATTTATGCAACAACGCCGGTCAAGCCCGGAATGACAAATTCTCCGTAAATTTATTAATGCTTGGCCTCGACAACCGTCTCAATAGAATTCTCTTTGATAGTTTGAATAATCTGCGCTGAATCTCTTTTAAGTTTTTCCAAATCAAGCACGCATTGCTGATCAGGCGAAGATAATTTTTGGTAATAATTTTTATCTAGCTGGCTTATGCCACTTCCCCAGTTGCTATGCTGGCTGAGTTCTCCATAGCGAAGGCGCCAGTTTTGTCGTTTAAGTTGATAACTGGCCCAGTCCCAAGAAGGCAGCGTGCTTTGCCAAAGATAAACATCCACGTGCCGCTCCGCTTCCTTTAAGCTTGCGTGAGATCGGTAGCGGACCGCACGCCCAATCACCTGTTCTAAAATAGCTTGGTTAAGCACGGGTTCCAGGATGTGCAATTGCCTAGTTTTGAATAGGCTCACTCCTTCGGTAAAAGTAAACAAAATAATTCTTTTTTTATCTTGATTATAAGCCGCAATTTTTTGTGCTTGAAGTGCGTCAGATTCGCTGGGATCAATAATCACTGCTTGATCGCACATATTGATGGAGCAAAGATAATCATAAAATTTCTTAATACCGTTGTGATAATAATTTGAATAAATAGCCACTTTGCCTGGGCTATTATTTATTTCTTTTACTAGGCTTATAAACTTAGGCGAAACATTATCATTATTGGGGATACTTAAATTGCCGATTTCGCGACCATTTCCGGGCTTAAGTTTTAGATTTTTATTGATACGTGACAGATCGACGGCGACATAGCTGGGATTTATCAAGGGTTGTTTTTCTTTTAATATCTCAGTGAGCTCTTCGGCATTGAGGTCTTCTTCTCTATAGCGCAGAAAAAAATCCATCTGAGCGGTGTTATAAGGAACCGATTTTTCAATAATGCTTTGGGAGGGAAAGTCTTCGCTGGAAGGATTTTCAAACCTAAAATAAGAGAGATGTTTTTCTATGTGAGGAATCAGCTCCCCATAATTCCCTTCACGCAGGTGATAATGGGTGAGGGGAGCCGCGACGTTATTGACCAAGGGTATGACTGATGCTCCCAGTGCTACCCCAGGGATTATCGCAAGTGGTGTGGCGAAAAGAGCGAAACTCAAAAAGGAAAAAAATACCGGGAGAGTAATATAAATTATATTGCTTTCGAATAGCTTCCCTCGCCAAAAACTTCTCACGGGCATTTTTTTTGAATAATTTACGCGAAATTGTTCGCGGCTAAAAGTTAATAAATCTTTGCCGGATACCAAATTGAGGAGAAGCGCGATGTCTGAAACATCTTGATAAATGGGCGTGCCCGTGAGGCCCAAAATTCTTTTTGCGAGCCGCGCTTCTTCAAAGAGTCGCGCAAAACTTTCATTTTGCTTTTCATCATCGCTATTAAGATGTTTTATGAAGTTATGCGCCTCATCGATAATCAGTATTTTATCGACAAACATGTTGGGGTTAATGTTTTTTATGGCATTTTCAAAACTTAAAAAAGTATAACGTTTTTGATCCTTGACTTGAAAATCATTCATTTGCTGGTGCCAGCTGTTTTTTAAATAGGATGGAGCCAAAATGATCACCTGATCATGCTGATTTATTTCGGCAAAACCTAGGGCCAAAAAAGTTTTTCCGGTGCCCATATAGTGATTTATTAATATGCCTTTGACTTCCGGATTATCTTGTAAATAATTTATAACTTTTTGTTGGTGAGGCATTAAGATGATTGATTCATCATTTCTTAACGCGGGTGAAGTTTCCGGTTTATCAAATACAATCTTGGTCGTCGCACAACCATTAAAAATAGCGAAGAAGAAAGCTGCGAATAGGCAAATTTTAAGCTTGAAAAAATATCTATAAATCACAATGTTGCCTTTTCTTTTTATTGATATAATAATAATTTCGCAGATAAAACACCAATTTAAGGCGCGCTATGTATAAAAATTTTACTTATATGACAATGCCAGTTTTTATTGCTTTGGTATTTTTTATGGTAGCGAGCACGGTGTGGGCTGAAAATCCTTTTGATGAAGCCAAGTTTAGCCTGAGTCTAACTAACCTTTCCCTTCCTAAAATTTATACGACAGAGAGCGAGCTTCTTGACTATAGTTTGAGCCCAACGTGGGGGGCGACATTTATCTTAGATTTACCCATCTGGCGCTATGTGCACTCGGGATATCTGGTGCGTTATCTGGTGAGTCCGAAAAAAGGGGATATTGGAGGTATCGTTGATCTTAGCGGTATTTTAAAACCTTGTTTGGGTTTCGAGACTAAACTCGGTCATATGTCTTTTTATCTGTTAACAGCGGCCGGGCTTAGTGTCACTTTTATGCCCATTATCAATAAGGCTTTTAGCGTGAGTGCCGAAGAGATGAGGGCTGAAGCACCTATAAAAAAACATGTTAATGTTTTTGGGGGTCTTTTTAATGCTAGTGCTAAAATAGGATTTGAATATTATCCAATGAGTCAATTTGGTGTATTTGCTGAGGGAGGTTTTGCATATTGGTATTTCATTCATCAAATTGATGAAAAGCTCTTTGAGCCAACATTCAAAATGTTTAGTTATCATTTAACCGGAATTATCGCTGATGTTGGAGTGAAATTCATTTTTTAATTATTAGTGAAATTCATGCATTACTTTGTTCTTATTGGTAAACCGTAATTATAATGTAATTAATACGGTGATATAATGAATTATATAGCTGCTACACTAGGGCTCCTTTTGGCTGTTATTGGATGTGGTCCCATAGACCTCGAATATTCAACGGATCTCCTTTATAGAGGGGAACAGTCCATCGATGCCAAATTAAGTGCGAACACTTCTTCCCCGAAGCCACGGGCCAAAAAGCCTGCACCCCCTAAAAAGCCACCGGTAGCAAAGCCAGCTGCGAGCACGAATATCAATTTGACGAGCATATGCTCGAATATTGGAAGTTCCTTAAAAAAATTGACCCCTTATAAAAGATATAGTTTTCCCACCGCTAATGATTTAAAAAATGCCTTTGTTAGTTCTCACAATAAAATAAGAACTTCCTATCAATTGCCCAATTTGGTCTGGGATCCAGAGATCGCGGCTTATGCTCAGGCTTGGGCCAATTATCTTAGGGATAATAACCAATGCGGCATGCAACATCGCTCAAATGTAGGGAAGCAGGAAGGCAAAAAATACGGAGAAAATTTGGCATGGAATATGGTATCGCCAGCTTTTCTTCCAAATGAGTTTGTAGGCTCGCCTGAGGCAGCCGTTTTAAATTGGAGCAATGAGTGCAAGGATTATCGTTATGGCAGCAATGATTGTAAGGCCGGTGAGCAATGCGGGCATTTTACTCAAGTAGTTTGGAAGGCTTCACAAAAATTTGGCTGCGGCGTTGCGACTTGCCGTAATGCTGGCTCTCAATCAGAAATTTGGGTTTGTAACTACGATCCGCCGGGAAATATGACGGTGATAACGAACGGGAAGGTTGATAAACAAAAGCCGTTTTAGGGAACAAAAGTCGTTTTAGGAAATAGAGCGGGCCGGCACAGAGGCACAGAGGCCGGCCCCTACAACCACCCACAACAGGGACTGCCACAACATCCGTAGGGGCCCGGCCTCTGTGCCGGCCCGCGGTGTAGGCAGAAGGGGCCATTCTATGCTCGCCATGACGAACCTTTCCAATACCTATTTTTGCCCCATGAGGTAATCAACGAGAGTTCTCACCGCAAAGCCAGAACCACCGTTTGATAAATAAGGATG
>CAYJDW010000179.1:0-3745 GCA_964368985.1 uncultured Myxococcales bacterium
TAAATTGTTTATCAAAAATTATTTAAAAGCTTTTTCCAGTGGTGTAAAATGGGGAGCATCCGCCCTCTGAGGAATTTTTATGGATTCACACAAAAAAAAACTAATCCTCATTCCAGCCTTCACCTTTTTGGGGGCGATTTGCCTAGGCCTGCTCACGCATTATTTTTTCAAACTATCCCGGCCTGAAGAATTTAGAACGCTTACTGCGATCCAAAAATATGCTTTATCACTCCCGGAATTTCCTCCTGCGGATAATCAAGATTGGGAAAATCCCCAGTTTTCGGAATTTTATAAAAGCAGGCATCCCAGTATTTTTGGCAAAGCCCTGCACTTTTTAGGTTTAGGAAAGCGTTCGCCTTGGAGCCTGGCGTTCATGGCTGAACTTATCAAAACACAGACCAAATATAACCATGCTCAAGGCTTAATCGATGGGCAGGAGAGTATTATCCATATCAAAGCTCAAGAGTCGACGAGGGTGTTGGTCTTTGGCGATATGCATGCCTCATTTCATTCGTTAGTGCGAGATTTATTGTATCTGCGCGAAAAGGGCTCACTAACAGATGAACTAAAAATCACGAATAATCATTTATTTTTTGTTTTTAATGGGGATTTCATCGATCGCTCTCCTCACAATATCGATTCTCTTATTCTCTTGACTATGCTGATGGGAAAAAATCCAAATCAGGTGATATATGTGGCAGGAAATCATGAACGAGATCGCACGTGGAATGATTATAGCCTTAAGCAGGAATTGATCAGTCGCGGGCAGTATTTCTCTGAACAAAACATTCCTTTTGATAATGAAATAATGGCTTTTTTTGCCTCGTTGCCGTCAGCGGTTTATTTGAGCGGCAGCCAAGACAAAAAAGAAGTCATTCGAATATCTTTCTTCTCACGCAATAAGCTTTCCTATGATGAAAATAAATTAAACCCATTATTTCTGGAACAATCCTCCCAGCTAAAGATCATCAATGTTAAAGATCAACGCCCTAGTAAAGATAAAATTGATATCCGTGCTTCGATTGAAACCGAGGAATGGCGACGAAGTAAACGAATTAAAAATGGTATGGGATTGCTCGACCAAGACCGGGGAGCAACCACATGGGCCGTTTTGTCATCGCCTACCTTGGTCAACAGATTTTATCTCGACTTCCACCAAGATGCTTTTGCGGCCATTGATATTAACCAATTGGTGAGAGACGCAACTATTACCAATATCCATCGAGATATTCGAAAAACAAAAAAATATAGCGTTGAAGATTCACTTAATGTGGCCACAGGAAGACCTGCTCATGA
The DNA here is from genome assembly GCA_964368985.1 of uncultured Myxococcales bacterium. Taxonomy (GTDB): domain Bacteria; phylum Myxococcota; class UBA727; order UBA727; family JABDBI01. The sequence goes on from CAYJDW010000179.1 coordinate 1,297, forward strand.
AGCAATTCCTGTTTCGATAAAAATTGGGTCTACGATGTCGCTCGTGCGAGGAGTTCCAACAACGGGGAAACAAATAAAATCAGGGCTAAGCGCACGCATGAATGAATATAATCGGTCTTTAAAAGCAGCAGAAAGAAATATCAGACTCTATGTGGATAATGACAACTATAATCCGCAGTTTGCTCGAAAAAATATGCAAAAATTTTTGGATTTGGGAATTAATTTTTTTATCATTCCGGTCGGCACCCCCACTCTTTATTCATATTTGGACTTGATTGAAAAAAACCAAGCAGTGGTTTTCTTTCCCAATACGGGAGCCGCCTCTTTGCGCGCGCCACAATTTACCAACCTTATACATTTTCGGGCCAGTTATGACGACGAAGCTCGAGTTCTTATTCGCGAATTGAAGCACCAATATGGCGCCACCAAATTTGCTTTCTTATATCAGGATGACGCCTTCGGCAAAGAACCTCTTAAAGCTGCTATTTTAGAACTGGAAAAGCTTGGCATCACAGATTATTTAGCTTTGCCTTATACGAGAGGTTCGGTAAATTTCGCTAATCAAGTTCGCGCCATGAAAAATTTTTCCCCAAATGCATTAGGCTTTTTTGCCACTGGTACGGCGACCAAAGAATTTATTAGGCAAATGGGCGTAAACGATCTTTTATCCATGAATTTATTTGCAATCTCCTTCACCGCTGAATCCCAGCTGCGAAGATTTCTCAAAAATAAAGGCCTTTCAATGCTATTTGGATGCTTTTTGCCAAACCCCTTTATTGGCGCTCAGCCTATTGGCCGCGCTTACCGAGAGGCCATGGAAAGAGATAGCAATATCATGGGTATACAATCCTTCGAGGCCTATTTTGCTACGAGCTTATTTATTCACGCATTAAATCAAATTGACTCTCCAAAACCTCGCCCCCAGGAGCTTCTCAAGGTGTTCGAAAAGATGAAGAATACTAATTTTGAAGGGGTCGACCTAAATTTTAATCCCGCAACCAGGTCTCTAGCAAAAGATGTATATATCGAAAATGGCGATGGAAATTTGTGGAAAAAATATAATATTGACTGAATAAATCAATGATTTTAATTTTTTATCGATTTTCCTAAAATTAATTAGCAGGATTTTTTAGCACTTGCCCAAGGTTCCTGCTAGGTTTAGCGAACATTTATTTACCAATAAGGTGACTATGAAAAAACCGCGCATTCTGCTCTACGGCGCAAATGGATTTACCGCTCGGTTGATGATCGAAAGACTTAAGGCTTTACCTGCTGAGCTGATTTTAGCTGGCCGTAGCTTGGACAAAATTCAGCTTCTTGCAAATCAACATGGATTAAGCAGCCGCTCTTTCGCTCTCAACCGTCAGGCAAGTATTGCAAAAAATATGGCGGATATCGATTTGCTTATTAATTGCGCGGGTCCTTTTCGAGAAACTGCCTTAGTTCTCGCTAAAGGGGCCCTGAAAGCTAAATGTCATTATTTCGATATCACCGGCGAAATCAATGTATTTCGGGATCTCCATGCGCTTGATGAAGAAGCCCAAAATCAAGGCATTGCTCTCATACCCGGGTTAGGATTTGATATTGCTCCGAGCGATTGTTTAGCAAGCCTAATCCGCCAGCGAGCTACGGATCCCAACAGCCTGATTTTGGCCGTCATTCCTAAAGGTACTCGCCCCTCTCATGGCACCTTAAAAACAGCTTTACGCACCCTTGGGCATCACCCTGTGGCCCGCAGACCTGGTGGTATTGTGCCGTGCAGCGCCACTGAGGCAAATCACCAAATAGTGCTTAATGGAAAAAATATCCCCTGTGTCCGAGCCCCATTGCCCGACTTATTTTGCGCTCACCTTTCCACTGGCATTGAGAACATCGACACTTATTTGTCCATGCCGCGTCATTTGCAAAAAATGGCCAAAATCATGCCAATCTTTCGCAAAGTGAAAAAACTGCCATGGTTCAATAACATTTTTGGAACTCTCATTGGGCTTCTGCCCAATGGCCCAAGCGAAGGGCAGCAAAAAAATGGACGTGCTTTTATCTATGCAAAAATTGAAAATAGAAACGGCAGCACTGAAACCGCCATCATGACCACCATAGAACCATATGCCTATACCGGCGATTTAATTGTCAGCGCCACCAAAATTTGGCTCGAGAATGGTATGGGCTGCGGATTTAAAACGCCGAGTCAGGCATTTGGCGCTAATTTTGCGCAAGATGCCTGCCCGGCGGGAGTAAAAATTGAATATCTATAGTGATGATTAAAATCAGACGTCATTGCGAGCCTAGCGCGGGCAATGACGTCGGCATTTAGTTACAAGAAGAAAGATTCATAATTACTTGATCACTCGTATAGGAAAGCGATGCGCTTAAACCTTGGGGTAAATTTGCTTGAAATTGTAAGAAATTTCCAGTGATGTAACCGCCGGTATTATCGATCAAAACAACT
>CAYJDW010000180.1:0-3736 GCA_964368985.1 uncultured Myxococcales bacterium
CGAGCGCCCTAACATGGGACTCGGTGGTATTACCCCTAGGCAAAAATTAAAAATGCTTGCATAGGAAAAAACTGTCTACTTTTGAATCCCACTAAAAATGGGAAGATTACCGTTCGCACAAAAGATAATGCGGCCGAAAGTTGGTATCAATCTATTTTGTTTCTTGGGAGCATAAGATCCTTCGAAAGCGGGAGAACATCTCCAAGCAGGACGAAATATCAAAAAAACAATCTAGATTTTTTTAAGAGCGTGCCAAGTATTTATTTTTACTTTCTGTGTAGGTTTATTTATTTATGAGGTTTATTTGCATGTTAAAATTACATATTATTTTTGTATCGTTTTTGTTTACTTCTCTTCTTCCGGCGGCTGACTTCGGACATGCTGGCCAAAAACGTGGATCGTATAGGGGTACTAACCCATACGCGATGCGTCCTCACAAAAAAACAAAAAAAAACCTTGAGCCGATAGTATTAGCAGCAAGACAGAAACAACAGATGATTTATAGTAAGTTTAAGAATCTAGAATTAACTCTAAACTTGGCTATTACAGATCAACATGAAGAAGTTATTATTGCGCAATACGAAAATGTTCTTAACAAAACATCAAACCCTGAAGAACAATGTTTTGCGTTAAAACTAATTGCAGAAATTTATATGGCGAGCTTGCATTACGATAAGGCTATTGAAAAATTTTCTGAAATGCTTGCGATTTCTAAACAAGAAAGATTGGGAAATTTTTTCACAGTGGAAGCCTTGCTTGGGCTTATGGAAGCAAACTTAAATAATTCGAAATATGAAATTTTGGATTTAATGGAACAAACAGAAACCTTGCTTGAGGGCGATCGTCACTTTATTAGATATTATACGGTATGTGCCAATTATTATGCTGCCAACAATCAGCATGAGCGAGCCGATAGTTATTTTGATCTTATTAAAAAGTACCTTTACAGAGGTGATATATCAGAGCTTGATTACTACACTAGTAAAGGAATTTATTTGGCGTCAATACTAAATGCTTCAACGACTTCAATCAATAACGCAAAAGATGAAATAGAAAATACTGCATTTAATGTAAAGTTTTCATACATAAAAATACCTCAGCTTTTAAGGTTAATAAAATTCTATGAATTGATTGGTAATCAGGAGAAATCAACGTTGTTTAAAAATAGATTAAGGGATTTGTGGAATAAAACTATTTTTTTCCACAAGAGAGATATTCCAATGCCCGATGAGTATAAAACACATAAATCCTCACGGGAACCTAATGCAAAAGCTAATAATAGAAAAATAAAAAAAGATAAAAATAGAGTATCTTTGGGGGAATTGATACAGTATCAAAATACTATTAATAGGAAACTCAAAAAAGCAAGAAAGGAAGTAAATACTAAATTAGAGGGACTTTCAACGCACATTGATGACAGGATTTCCCACCTTAATCAACTATTTATTAAGGCCTCGATTGCAGAAAAATGCTATATTTTAAAGATGCTTGCCGAAATTTATTTTGCGAAAATGGATTATACCGAAGCCGCCCAAAAATATTTGTCCCTGTACAATCTTTCTAAGCAAAATAGCGTGGAAAATTTTTGGATTTTAGAGGGGCTATTAGGATATCTGCAAGTAAGGCTAGAGATCTCTCATGAAGAAATAGACTGGAAAAAGTTTTTTGAAGAAGCAGAATCTTTATTGACGGGAAATTTAGAATATCTGAGATTCTACACTCTGCGAGGACGCTACAATGCTAAGAGTGAAAGTAACCTAGCTTATAATGATTTTAAACATGGGGAACAATTTGGCGGTCAAAAAGACACAGAATTTTTTGATTATCATATAGCTAGGTCGCTCTTCTTAACATCGACAAATTGTGATTCTGAGGCATTAAGTCAATCCTTGAATATCATAGATAATCTAGCAAATGAAAAAGTAGTAGGGTATTTCAACATTCCAACTATTATACAGTATGTAAAAGTACTTGAGCTGGGTTCTAGGTATAAAGAAGCTCTTCATTATACCAATCAAGTTCGAATAATATTAAAGAAAGCCCTCTACGACACACAGAATGCCTTAGAATACATAGATAACCAATTAAATAAGCTCTTAAAATCGCGTTTAGATAACGAAATCAATGCACTACGCGCCGAGGAATACGCCGAGCGTGCTAAGGAATTATCAAAGATTAATACACTGGGCGATGTTCCCGATTGGGGTATCACCGATGAAGCTAGTTTGCAGATTCTATATCCCTATACTTCTCGTTATAGTGATAGTGGTGGGTATAATAAAAAATTAGATTGAAAAGTTTTTGTGAAAATCCCAAGCGAACAAAAACTCTAAATTGTAGCTAAAATATCAATCAGCTGCTCAAAGTAGCCTGAGGTGGACCCGAGATTTTGGTGGAACATCCTTATGCCACCTTTATCAGATACCTTGGGTTCTCGCCACGTTCTTGTTGATTCAACGGGTGTCCGAGTTGTTGGCGAAGGCGAGTGGAAAGTTCTTAGGCATGGCCAAGAAAAACATCAAGTTTGGCGCAAGCTGCATATTGCCGGTCCTTGTGGTAATTGGCCAAAAATAGTGATTTCGGAGCTAAATGTGCCCTTAAAACGACTTGGGTCCTGGTTCTACTCTCGAAGCCGAACCCATCGTAAAATTTTTTTCTGCCATAGAGCTCTTAAGAAGGAAGACATGACGCCCCGACGGGGAGCACCATGTCGCGGGCGTGAGCGACCGTGAACCCATAGGTTTGTTAATAACCGTTATTTCCAAGGTCCTCATCCCTGCCTTCGATATGTTTGAATAGTTGTTTGGACTTAAGGTCCGTTTACGATCGTATTAGATGCCAAAGCGCTTTCTTTATACGGTTATGAAAGACATGAAAGATTGGCACTATATCAAAGAGCCGATAAGAACCACGAAGAGCTTAAGCTTTTGATAGAACGACGCCAAGATCTAAAACAGATGCTGGTTTTGGGAAATGAATCGTTTTCAAGCACCATTAAATACTTCTCTACAAAAAGGTATTAAAACGGTAATAATTTGCTTAGAAAAACAAGTAACTAAGATAGAAGAATCGATAAATAAAATAATCGAACAGAATGAAAATTTGTCGCGCAAAAAAGCGCTTTTGATGACAGTTCCTGGCATTGGTCCCGTAACGGCAGCATCTCTCTTAGGGCTTCTGCCCGAGCTTGGGCAACTCAATCGAAAGCAAGTTGCAAGCCTCTGCGGAGTGGCGCCTTATGCGCAGCAAAGTGGAGAAAAGTGCCGCTATCGTAGGACTTATGGCGGCAGAAAAAATCTGCGTCCTATATTGTACATGGCGGCAATGGGAGCAAGGCGGAAAAAGGATAGTGAGCTGGCTTCATTTTTTGAACGGCTAACCACGAAGGGTAAAAAACCCATAGTCGCATTAGTTGCAATCATGCGCAAAATAGTCGTGATAGCTAATGCGCGGCTAAAAGAAGAGTTCTCTGGCTCTAATTAATATATTAGTAAGCAATATTAAAGTAATTTCCTATGTATAAGTTTTCAACTCATGCGTGTTGAATGGATACTTTTTGCCAATTTTTCTGGAACACACATGAGTCAACAAGCGGCTTATGTACAGTAGTGAGAATGGGGCTTTGCCGCGCATTAGCTTGCAAGGTTTTGAGTCGTTCAAACGCAAAATTCAGCTAATAAAATTACTGACAAATATGTGGGTGCTATTTTTTTTGAAATCATAGTTGATAATAGGC
>CAYJDW010000181.1:0-3726 GCA_964368985.1 uncultured Myxococcales bacterium
TTATGGCGCCTTTGATTTTTTTGTTCGACCCTTAGCAATGTTTCAAGAAGATGTTGAAATAGGCGGTCTAAAGATAGCCCGTTTTACTTGGGTGAGCGATGAGCCAGCAGTAGAATTCTTGCAACATGTGGCTTTGTAATATTTTGCTTCATATTGCCGCTATAAATTAAATAATGAGCCCATTCTTAACAATTCTATTATGTTGAAAAAATGAACTCGCTCTTTGAAAAATAAATTTCATTAAAAAGCTATCCATTAGGCTAATTGGTCTTTTTGAGCCACTTCGTTAGGATTTCTTGTAGCCTCTCGGTTTCGCTTAAATCAGGAGTTAGGCCATTGCCCTCTAAAGAAGTGCCATCCGCAAAAATTATCTCACCGATGGGAAGTTGAATAGTTATTCCCGAGGGAACAGTGTGTATTTGTGCCAAGAGGGCACACCCAGCAGTACGTGAGCCAATTATAGTGGCCATCCGATTAAGTTTTAGTGCGTAGGCAAAATTTTCTGCAGCGCTGGCTGTTCTAGGACCAACCAAAATGGCGATCTTAGCAGAATAAGTCCGATCGAAAATCCTTGAAGCCGTTGGGTTCGTTTGGAAGTAGCGGGCTGAAGAATCAAAAAGTTCCTTTCCTTCATAATCGTGAAAAATGTCATTATATTTTTGGGCTACCAAATTTTTCGAGGCCCATGCGGCAAAAGGAGTTCCTGGTTCCAAAAAAAGCCCGAGAAATTCCCTCAGAGTTTCGAAAGCGCCACCAGAATTATATCTTAGATCTAAAAATATGTTTAAATTTTGATTTTTTGCACGAAGAAGAAGCTGTTTAGTTTGGTCAAATAGAGTTTTATTGAAGGAATCAAATCGAATCGATATTATCTTAAAATCTTCAAATTTTAAATTTGCTATAATCGCTTTCTGTGGCATAGATGTTGGCGAATTTGAATTATTAATTTTTTGATTATAGGTGATATTTAGATGTGATACTTTCAAGTTTTCTTTTAATATTTTGTTGAAATTCCGAGACAATTCCTCTTTGTTTAATGAAGTGAGTAACTGAGGATTATTCATGATGAGTGGCTTTAATATTTCTTCTTTAAATGGATTTCCTTTAGAAAATGCATGCGACAATATTATGTTGTAAATATCCCAAATAATGATCTCTTTTATTTGCCAAAAGATCTCGTTGTCGGGGTCTTCGGGAAGCATCCCTGTGGCTAAATATCCTTCATTATCGGCAATGTAGAAATTGGCGCCCCATCTAATTAATAACTTGGCGTTTTCCCATCTTTGATCGCGGATGGCTAAATGGAGCGCAGTGCGGTTATCCGAATTTTGTTGATTCACAAGAGCGCCCTTTTCGAGCAGCAAGCTAACAACGCTAAACTCATTATATTGAGCAGCCAAATGAAGTGGCACTATTTCATCTTCATTCGAAAAATTGGGATTAATATTATAGTCAATTAGCAGGCTTACTAACTCAAAATCAGCGTTTTCAGCAGCAAGAAGAAGAGCGCTTGATCGGTTTTCCGTTACAGCAAAAGGGTTAGCATTTCGCCTCAGGAGCAAATCAACCATTTGAAAATCATTTTCTATGACGGCCAAATGCAAGGCCGTTTGCTCCATTTCATCCTGCTCCTCAATATTTGCTCCTTTTTTAAGCAGAAAGGAAGCAGCCTTAAGGTTGCCATTCACAACCGCGCAATGAAGAGGCGTCATAAAGAAATTATTAGCCTCATTAATAGCAACGACATTGTCTCCAAGTAATTGCCGAAGGGCATCCATATCGCCTTCTGTGGCAGCAAGGTGAAGGGGAAATTCCTCCTTTTCATAATCGATATCGGCAGCATAAATTTTAGTCGGAAAAGATAGTAATAATAATAACTTAAAAAGAGATAATTTGTATGACATTATTGATTCCTTAATTTTATTTATTTTACTGTATTTGAAAAGCCTTATTGTTGGTGAATGAGCTTATTCATGATTTGGGTCTAAGGGTTTAGCTTTTATTTCTTTTCCCAAAAAATCAGCAACACCAAAAGGTTTCACCAATCTTTTTTCTAAATCGTCAATCAACTGAATAGCTCGCAGAGCTTTGGTGACGGGTGCAAGCGCACTATCGGCGCTAAGAAATGACATTTTATTAATAAAAAATTGACGAAAGGCTAAAGACATTGCTCTTTGATAATCCCATTGGAGTATTTCCCACAAAGCAATAAAGGTGCGCCGAGTGCCAGAATACCAAGATAAATTTTTGCGTGGAGGACTAAGAATGTCCTTCATTTTTTGAATGAGCTCATCCCTTTGCGCTAAACTAATTAAGTTGTCTTTGGCATTTCCATTGCGCTCAAGAGGCATACTTTTTAAAGCATCAAATGCTATTTCAAGAGCAAGAAGATAAGGGACAATTTTATCGTTTAAGGCTTCATTTATGCGGCCCGCATCTATGAGAGTGACACCGCCATTATTATCCACGATAATATTTCCCGGGTGGGTATCAGCGTGATAAGGACCTTTTTGGTAGAGAATATGGTCATAAAGCTCTTTTAAGATTGCTCCCAGTGAACGCGCTTGCTTTTCTGAGAGTTTATTGAGACTACTCACAACTTCGCCTTGGGCATATTCCATAAAAAGGTAATCTTCAGAATCAATTGCCCAGGGTATTCCTTTAACTATTTTTAGCTGAGGGATTTTCTCGTAAGCTTTTTGAAGGACCCGCAAATTTTGAGCTTCTTTAGTGAAATCAAGCTCTTTTAATATTTCATTCTTAATCGCCTCTTTTACTATCTTCAAATATCTTAACTTTTCCTCTTTTGAAGCATCAACTCGAGGGCTTTCCTCTGTGCTTAATTCTGGATAGAGCATAAGAAGGTCAGCGTGATCATCAAAAATCTTTAAGTCCTCCTCAATCTTTTTTCCGAGCTCGTCTCGAGAAAAAATACCTGTTTTGACTACAAATTTCCGATCCTTATTATTTTGCCGGCAGGTGAGTAAGTAGACACTCCCAATCGAGGCTGTGGCTAAGCCTGATACTTTGATTCCCGCACCAAATTCTTTTTTTAGCCTAATAACATGAGGATCTTTTTCTTCAGGCGTGAATGAATGAGAAAGAAGTATGGACGAAAGAAATTTCTTTAATTCTATTTCTTTTTGGGTTGTTTCCTTGAGATTAGCTACAGCTCTTTGCAACATTTTTCTCATCAGAGGAGAATAATCAGCTACCATTTTCCAGGCAATAAGTTTGTCAGCGAAAAAACCTTTTGAGATGGTATCTAATAGATTTTTCCCAAAATATTTGTTGGCTAGCTCTTTGCTAAAGGTGGACCACAAGTAAGCAAAGGGTCCTTTGACTGATCCAAGTTGTTTTAAGGTATCTTCTCCAAGTACTTGTTCGAGAATTTGGGAATTCTCAAGTGAAGAACGGGTTTTCCGTGCAGCATCTCTTATCTCTTTGGTCTTAATATTTCTTGGCCTGTAGTTATCTGCTTTAATTGAGTAAATCTGGTTTTCACAGCTATTAGGATTTCTGAATTCGCCAGGCGTGTATTCGTATTTAGACCTGAAGAGGGAAAGCTCTTGCACTAAGATTTTAAGTTCATCGGTAGAAAGGCCCATTTCTTCAGCAGGGTGAGAAATAACCCGAGAGAGGATCGAGGGACTAATGGTAGGGACAAATGTTGGCTCTGTTGGGCCAGAATCTATCCGATCGCAGGAAAAAAGCTCTTTTTTGAGT
>CAYJDW010000182.1:0-3721 GCA_964368985.1 uncultured Myxococcales bacterium
TGGTGATATATTTTGCCGATATTTTTGACCGTGGCTGAAAAGCCGTTCTTTAAGAGATCTGGCAGCATGTTGGAAAAAAGGTCGGGTATTTTTCCTACAAGCCCCGTAAACATGTCCCACAAACCACCGATTAAGCCATAAAACCAATCGTCGATTGATTTGCCCCATGCTCGGCATTGCTCATAGGCTGATTTTAAATATGAATCGCCGCCATTAAAGGCTTTCCACAGGTCCTCGATGATGAAGGTCAGAGCGACAAGCGCGAGTCCAATACCAAATTTAAAGGGGCTTATGGCCGCCATTGCCAAACCTGCTTTAATTGCCAAAAAAACAAAGCCCTCACCTAAAGCAATAATACTTAAACGAAGGATTGTTGAGATAGCATTAGAATCCTGCATTTTGATGGATAGGTTCCCCCATTTTTCCATCGCCTTCGTTAGAGCCGGCATAATGCCCTGAATGAGGGTGTCTACCACGCCGCTAAAAGCAAACTTCATGCGTTTGAGTTCTTGATTAAACTTTTCAGCCTTAGCGATAGCCTCGCCATCTAACACATGCCCTAAGCTACGAGCCTCCGCCCGCATCTGACTTAAACCTTGAGAACCACCCTTGAGCATTTTGAGCATCATTGCGCCTTGATCACCGAACATGGAATCGACTACCCAAATACGCTCGCTTTGAGTTGGCAACTTGTTCAGTTTGTCGGCTACTTCATCGAGCATGTCTAAGGGCTCGCGAATATGACCCAGCGCGTTTTTGGGATTAATTTTCAGCTTGTTGAAAGCATCAAAAGCTTCACCCGAGCCTGACAAAGAATCCACTGCGCGAATTTGCAGTTCTTTGAGGCTGTCGCCCAAGGTATCAATCGTCACACCCGACTTTTCAGCCGCATAGCGCATTTCTTGTAAGGCGCTCGTGGCGATTCCTAGATAACCTGAGGTCTTTCCAATGTCTGCCATAGCATTGGCGGTCTCAGTGATGAAACCAGTGATTGCTTGAACAACAAAATGACCAGCGACAGCTTTTAAAACTTTGTTGGCATTATCAGCAAATTTGTCCACTTCTTTGGTGGCTTTGCGAAATTCAGTGGCATTGCTTTTGAGCGTAAACAGAGCTTCGAGTGTGCGTATTATCATCCCGCTATTTTAAGGCATGGAGGGTCGGATTGAGGCTCAAAAAATGGGGTTCAAAAAATTATTTTTTCACACGCACAAAAACATAAAATTCATGGTAATTCCTAAAAACATATTACGTACTTGCTTTGTGCTCACATTGTTGTTACGATAGGGTTGGAGTCAATTATGAGCAGCATAGCAAACAAAATGGAACAACGAATACAGTTACGAGCTAGTGATGAGGAAAAAACTTTGCTTAAATTAGCTTCTGAGCTGGCTGGTTTTCGTAATCTTACCAATTTCATAATGAAAACAATGATCAACGAAAGCAGACGTGTTTTAAAAGATCATGGTAGTCATACATTGTCAGCAAGAGACGCTGAAATAATCATCAAAAGTCTACTAAATCCGCCTGAGCCTAATGAAAAGCTGAAAAAATTATTAAGAATTAAATAATGATGATGCCAATACCTCAGAGGGTTTTTGAGCCGCTGGAAAAAAGCGTTCATAACCGCGAAGATTTTGATTGTGGCGTTTCTGTACTGAACCATTTCTTGCAGACTAAAGCAAGCAAAGAGATGAAGCAGAAATTAAATACAACTTATGTATTAACTACAGATCAAGAAAATACATTGAAACCGATCCTTGGCTATTACACTATTTCGACCAGTGCGTTAATTTTAGGTGCAGTACCACCAAGCCTCACTAAGCATGTTCCCCCAAATTATCAGCTCCCTACGGTGAAAATAGGGAGACTAGCCAGGGATATAAATTATCCAGGAACAGGATCTTTGTTATTGAAAGATGCACTGCTCAGGGTAATTCACACATCAAATTCGATAGGTATCTATGGTGTGGAAGTAGATGCAAAAGACGAATCTGCAAAAACCTTTTATGAAAAATATGGATTTATCAGCCTGATTGATGATAAATACTCACTTTTTCTCCCATTAAAAACCTTATTAAATGGATTCACTTAGTTTTCTTTAATTGCCTCATCCCCAAATACTCAAGATGGGCAAAATAATCTAAAACTTGATGAGCATCAGCGACATCATCGATAGACCAATCCCGCTCGATCTCCATCAAAGACGCCCGATAGTGTTTGGAAGTGACAATGCGATGGGTGACCCACGGAATCTCGGGGGGCTTTACAGTTGGGCTTGATTCAGCGCGGCCCGATTTATAACGCCGTTCAGCAAACCCCCCTCGCCGAAAAAATCGCCATAATTGGCCTCCAAGGCAAAACCAAGCCATCGGAGTGTCAAATCATAGTTGCCAGCTAAATCGACCTCAGGCTCAAGCACGGGCCAGCGGCCGGGTTCGCGCTCGATGCGGGTGGATTTAGCTAGTTTTTCGGTGATGCTGGAAATCTCACTAAATGACAGTCGCCCAATGATATCGCCGATCATAGCCGTGGGGTCAGTGCTCTTGTTGCTATCACTTAGAGCCGGTCCAACTAAGCGACCTAGTGTGGTTAATAGCTCCATGCCATCGGCAAAGCCGAGTTGGGTCACTTTGAATTTAGTGTTGCAGATTGTATGCTCTTTTTCTTTGCGCATTCTTTCCTCCTTCAGATAGAAAATCGCCATAACCAGTCGATTGAAAAAGTCTCGAAAAACTTAAACGGATGTCTTTTTCCCATTTTTTGATTGATGTCCTACTGATGCCCATTCTTGCTGACGTAGCCCGCTGCGTGAGACCGCTTAAACAACGATGGGAAAAGCATATTTTTTGTTTTTTGCTGAGGAAGGAAATTCCTTGCTGGGTCACAGCCATAATCTCTTTATCAAAAAAATATTGGTCGGGGCTGGGCTCGTTATTAGGTATCAGCCAGTCGTCAATATTTTGTTCGTCAAAACTAACAAACCTGGATTTTAACATAGCATTCTCAATAGCTAAATTTTTAGCCACCGCGCACAAATAAGTGCTGAAAGGGCGGTCGCCGTCAAAGTTTTTGCGGGTGGTCGGAGTGAACATACGAGCAAATGATTCGCTAATTAAATCTTCTAATTCATGGTCAGAGGCGCCGCTAAACCAACCCCGACTATTTTTAGATTTAAAATTAAAACCCTTCGATAAAAAACCGGTTAATATTTTTCGATTCTGCTCATATAATTTTCTGAAAGCAGCGGGCTCGCCGGCGCGGTATCGTAGTAGCAATTCTTTATCCATATCCTAACCCACCACCGCTTCAAGTTTAGCGACTCTGATTTTCCATTCTCGATTGCCAATCTTTGGGCCCATGGTGCTTTTAGGCATCTTTTGAATCCATGCTTGAGCGCCCGCGAACACGGTCACCCCTCGCGTATCGCGAATAAGCAGCGGACCTACCCCTAAGCCGTTGGGGGATTTGATATCGGCGTTATACATCGCGGAAAGTAACTTATTGGACGGAGAATAGGCCATCAAGGTAAAGGTTACCGTCGCCCGCTGGTCACATGATTTATAGCGTATGACTTGGCCATCTACGCCTACATCGTCTTGATAACCGTCGGAATCGAATTCAATGTCGATATAATCATCTGTATCAAAGCCCTGGATAGGGATGGCGTTAAAAATCACCGAATAATCTGCTGGATCATATTGCTCAACTGCGTGCATAT
>CAYJDW010000183.1:0-3711 GCA_964368985.1 uncultured Myxococcales bacterium
ATTGTTGGCGGAACAAAGACGGATAAAAGCCTTGGAAGAGTTAAATCAAGGTGGTGGGGGGAGTGGCAGCGCTGGCAGTGGTTCTGCGGCGCCATAACTCAATATTCAGTCGCTACAATTAAAAATGCGTGGCCTAAGCTACGCATTTTTTTTACGCCGTTAAGAAAGCAACTTATTGCGGTGATGCTTCAGAGCTAAAGCCACATTGGGAAAACTGATTCTTCATACACGCTTCGGTGGATTTATTAATGTCGTCAAAGCTCATGTTAAACTCTCTTTCCGAAATTTTAGTGAGCTGATCAAAATCCTTCATGTCACAGGTGGCGTGCTCGTTTATGATGCTAAACATTTTGTTAAGGTCAGCGATGCATTGCACAAAAACCTCGCCTTGGATTTTGGCGCAACCGGAGAGGGTTGATTTTAGCATTGAGTGGGTGGCTTTGACTTTTTCTTTGGGCATAGCACTCATGGTTTGGTCAACGAATTGTTGGCAGGTGGGTATGGCCATTTCTTTATTCATTTCGGGAGGAAGACTAGGGGCCACCATGGATTTTGGTGAATCTTTTGGGCTTTTGGATGTATCGAGGCCATTCATCATGTCACCCATCATGCCGCCCATCATATTCATGCCGATACCTGCAAGTTTAATGGCACCATTCATTTGAGCTTCCATGTCAAAACCGTCGAGAATTTTATCTACGAGCGCTTGTGCTTCCTGTGCTAATTCTGGATCAATTTTAGTTTCGCCGCCGGCCATGGGGGCAACAGCGAGCTGAAAATCGGGGCCCAAGTTTGCTGGGCCGAGTGAGGCGTTTTTTATTTCCATGAGGCTGGCTCGAGATAATTCTGGATGTTCATTCATCATAGTTTTTAAGTTCTCAACGTCTTTTTGATTGGCAGGCATTGATTTTAATAGTTTTGCTTCTGAGCTTGGTTCTTTGCCGCAGCTCATCGTTATTATTAATGTCGAACAGATTAGAATCGTCTTTGTGGTTTTTAACACTTCTTTCACCTGAGTTTTGTGGAGGGATTTTGCTGCCCCTTATAGAGAAGAGTGCATGGCTTTGGTGAAAGTATTTCTTTATTGCTGTCGGAAGTTCATAAATTGTGGATAAATATCGTCGTGGCGAGCGTAGCGGGGCCATCCAGGCTACGCTCGCCTGACGAATTTTAAGGTCGTCAGTGTGTCTGACGAAGAAGCCTAAGCTAAAACCCTAAAGTTATCGGAGCAAGGTTGTCGCCCATTTCGCTAACATTGTTGCCGATGTCAACGGTGCTATTTTGCCCCAATTGTCCGTAGCCATTTTCACCGAAGCATTTAAGCTCTTGATTATCGAGTACGACACAAGTGGTGGAGCCCCCGGCGGCAATTATGGTTGCAGTTCGGTCGCTGCCGAGATTGATGGCCGCTAAGTTGTCGCCCATCTCGCCTGCGCCATCGCCAATGGCATTGCTATTGCCTTGGCCTAGTTGCCCCGAGGCGTTGTCACCAAAGCATTTCACGGCTGCATTGTCGAGCAACACACAGGTGAAGTTATCGCCGGCAGCGATAGCGGTTGCGGTGCGCCCAGCGCCTAAATCGATAGCGAGAAGAGCGTCGCCCATTTCAGCTGCGCCATCTCCTAAGTTATTGGTATTGCCTTGGCCTAACTGTCCGAGGCTATTATTGCCGAAGCATTTTACGCTCGCATTATCTAAGAGTACGCAACTATGTTTAGCGCCGGTGCTAACTTGAATGGCGGTTCGTCCGGTACCCAAGTCAATTGCCACTAAATTGTCGCCCATTTCGTTGGGGGCATCGCCCAGTGAATTGGTGTTGCCTTGTCCTAACTGACCGGCATCATTGCGTCCCCAGCATTTGAGGCTCGCGTCATCGAGGATGGCACAGCTAAAATCCTCGCCGGTGGCCACGTGAGTAGCAGTGCGATTGGTGCCGAGGCTTATGGGGGTGAGGTTATCGCCCAGCTCATTGGCATTATCACCCAAATCGAGGGTATTGCCTTGTCCAAGCTGGCCAAAGCCGTTTTCGCCAAAACATTTGATGAGGAGATTATCGAGAAGAGCACACACATGCTTTCCACCCGCATCCGCATCCTGCACGCGGCGTCCAGAACCTAGGGAAATAGGGGTCAAATGATTGCCCATTTCGTCTTCGCTATCGCCTAAGTCGGTCGTGTTCCCCTTGCCAAGCTGACCCGATGAATTATCGCCGAAGCATTTTAGGGTACCAGCGCTGGTTACGAGGCAACTAAACTTGGCTGAACTATTTCCGCCCGCTACAACGAGGGCGGCAGAAACACCGCTGCCAAAGCGAATTGGATCAGTATCTTCTACCGATTTTCCAACGCCATTACCTATTTCCTCGGTATTTTCTTGACCAAGTTCACCCTGGTTATTGGATCCCCAACATTTTACTTGCCAACGAGTGTCATCTTTGTAGCAAGACTGTGTATTCCCTACATCCAGAGTGGACCGACTGCTCGCAATAAAACTTAGCTCGGTATGACAATTGGCATCACAGCCATCGTTACTTTCGCCATTGCCATCATCACAATTTTCATCGTTATTATTAACTCTGCCATCACCACAAGATTCTTTTTGACATTCTTTATTGCAGCCATCTCCCGAAACTTTATTGCCATCATCACATTCTTCATTGGGGTCCGCTTTTGCATTGCCACACTCACCCAGTTCTACTACCGGTACGACAACTACGGGTGGGGGAGGAAGTAGGATAGGCACTGGTGCTGGTACTGGTGTAGGAGGTCTAGACTCGGGGGTGATTGCAGGAAGCTCTTCATCTTCAGGATAGCTAATAACTACTTCTGCGGCTCTTTCACCCGATTGGGGTTCCTCAACACCAAGAAGAATTTCCTCAGAGGAGCAGCTCAGCCAGGAGCATAGGGCGCTAATGGTGCCCATGCTTTGCAAAAATCTTAAAGAATATAAATTCATAACTTTCACCCATTATTGAGAATCCGTACTCTATTTTTTATCATGCTTTATGTGAGTGGTATTGTTATGCATTGAAAATGTTAATAAAACTTAAATAAAACGGTATTTAAAGACTTTTTCCAGCGTTGGTAAAAGAATATTTGGCCAGCAAGCACTTGATCCCAGCTAGTGCGTTTAAGTACCGTGCAATAGCATGGAAGCCGAGGCCACTGATTAAAAATAACCACAAAAATTAAATTATACTTGCTTTGTACATTTAAAAAGTGTACATATGCTCATGTGATGACAACCAACGTTAGAATAACTAAGAGAGCAGAAAAGGACCTGGTTAAGGTCCCACGCCATATTGCGGTTAATCTTCGAACTTGGGTGCGGGCTGTCAAATTGGAAGGTCTAGAAAATGTGCGCAAGATTAAAGGGTACCATGATGAACCCTTGAAGGGGGATCGATTGGGCCAGCGCTCTATTCGTTTAAGCAAGGCATATCGAGCCATATATTCTATCGAGGACGTTATAGTACAGGTTGTTGTTGTTGAAGAGGTAAATAAACATGAATACTAAAATTATAAAACGACGCACAAGAGATGCTGAAGAGGTTTTAAATCAGCTCTTGGGGGGGCCACTGACTTTTGGCGAAATGCTTCATAGTCTTCGTTTGGGTGAAGAAATTTCTCAGGTTGAATATGCTGAAAAGTTAGGCATTTCTCGCTCACACTTGTGTGATATCGAAAAGGGGCGCACGCTCGTTAGCCCGCA
>CAYJDW010000184.1:0-3665 GCA_964368985.1 uncultured Myxococcales bacterium
ATGTATCTCCACCCTCTCCCTAGCCTCTCCCGCAAGCGGGCGAGGAGTTGTTGAGGTAAAACCGGCTCTAATGCCTACGTCAATTTCACATAACTCAAATCCACCGGTTGCCCGTTAATCCCTTTTGCCGGTGGGGCGATCCAGTTGGCGGTTTTTCCGGGTTCGGTAACAGGGGTCATGAGAGAGCGTACAAATTGTTTATCGAGGACCGTTGGTAGCCAGCGGTCTTTTTGTTGCTCCCATTCCTCGATGCTGATGAGCTTTCCACGGGGATCAAAGCGAGCTTGGGCATAATCGCCTACGCTTCGATTGAATCGTTTGTGGGGTAGGCTGAAAGCGAAGTTAATATTGTGGCTGGCAATTTCCTTGTTCCATTTTTCCAGGGCTTTTTCACAGTCGCTCGTGTAGGCGTCACGCAAAAGCTCATTCATAGCGGAGCGCAGGGCAATTTCTTTAAAAGTTAATTGACCGTTTTCAATCAGCTCAATGCCATAATTTTGATTAAGCCCACTATGTTCGGTATGAAGTTTTTCTTCATAGGCCCGGCCCTTGAGGCCACTGGCAAAATAAGTGGCAGCGTTCGAGCTCACTTCGGAGCCAAAAAGATCAACCGAACTTGCATACCAAAAGTTTATATATTTCTGCAAAAGAGGGAGCGAGATTCCTCCATAAGCCGAGATATCGTCGCTATTATGCGCATTCATCATTTCGCAACTTCGCCTGATTACGCGCTGAACACCGCTTTGGCCTACAAATAAGTGGTGTGCTTCCTCGGTAAGCATGAAACGACATGTTCGCGCCAAAGGATCAAAACCGCTTTCGGCCAAGGCTAAAAGTTGAAATTTGCCGTCGCGATCGGTGAAAGTGGTGAACATGAAAAACGATAACCAATCTTCGATCGGCTCGTTAAAAGTATTGAGAATACGCGGGTTGTCGGCGTTACCGCTGCGCCTTTCTAAAAGTTGATCTGCTTCATCGCGGCCGTCGCGGCCAAAATAACTATGCAGCAAATAGACCATCGCCCACAAATGGCGCCCTTCCTCTACGTTGACTTGAAAGAGATTTCTTAAATCGTACAAAGATGGGCAGGTTTGGCCAAGCATTCTTTGTTGTTCCACCGACGCAGGTTCAGTGTCGGCCTGGGTGACAATCAAACGTCTCAAGCTCGCCCTATGCTCGCCCGGAACTTCTTGCCAGACTTTGGCACCCATATCGTCGCCAAAGGCAATCCGTCGATCTGCTTCAGGGGGAGCTAGAAAAATACCCCAGCGGTATTCAGGCATGCGAACATAATCGTAACTAGCCCAGCCCTCAGCATCAACGCCAATGGCGGTCCGTAAATAGACCAGATCAAGAGCAAAGCCTGATGGCCCCATGTCTTTCCACCAGTTTATAAAATCGGGTTGCCAGTGCTCTAAGGCCCGCTGTAAGCGAGTGTCGCTTGCTAAAGAGACGTTGTTGGGGATGCGGTCGTTAGAAATTGCGTACATAGACATGCTCCTTGCTAAGCTTTCGCCTTCCCTTAGTGCCGCAAATCGCCTCAAATGGTGCAAAAAAGCGTGGCAAACCCTTATTGGCACCTGAAACTAGTGTGCCAAACTCTCAGGGAAGTTGCGGCATTTTGAAGGAATCCTAATGGGACAACAGATTAATAAGGAAACACGCGAACGCTTCCAATATTGGCGAACGCGTACCTTTTACTCAATATTTATTGGTTATATATTTTATTATTTCACCCGTAAAAGTTTCACCTTCGCTATGCCTGCGCTCATGAGTGAGATGGGTTTTTTAAAAACCGATGTGGGCTTGCTCTTAACTATTTTTTCTATCACCTACGGTGTCAGCAAATTTATTAGTGGGATTATTGGCGATAAGTCTAATCCTCGCTATTTCATGGGTGTCGGTCTAATTTTGACCGGCATTTTTAATTTGTGCTTTGGCTTTTCGTCCCACATGTGGCTTTTCATGATTTTTTGGGGCTTAAATGGGTGGTTTCAGGGCTTTGGTTGGCCTCCATGTGCCCGACTTTTAGCCTATTGGTATTCCGATCGATCGCGCGGCACCTGGTGGGCCATTTGGAGCACCTCGCACAATATTGGTGGCGCCTTAATTCCTATGATTGCAGCTTTGTGTCTGCAATTCGCCAATTGGCGTTTTGCTTTGTATATTCCAGGGCTTATGTGCATTGTGATGGGGCTTTTATTGATGGAGCGCTTGCGCGACACCCCGGCATCCTTGGATCTACCTTCTGCAGATGCCATTGATGGTGTGCCTGAGCAATCTCGAGTAAAAAGCGTCTCTCATTTAAGTGTAAAAGAAATACTGTTTAAATACGTTATATTTAATCGCTATATTTGGTATTTATCTCTCGCCAATTTTTTCGTCTATGTTATTCGCACCGGAATCAATGATTGGACCATGCTTTATTTAGCTGAAGAGCGCGGATTCAGTATGATCGAAGCGGGTATGACCATGCCGTGGTTTGAGGCTGGTGGCATTATCGGCATGCTAAGCGCGGGTTGGTGCTCGGATAAGATTTTCAATGGCAATCGCGGCGTCATTTCCTTTCTCTACATGATGATGTTGATAATGCCTCTCTCGATCTTTTGGTTGGATCCTTCCCACAACTATGTTTGGAACGCGAGTTTGATGTTTTTCTCGGGGCTCTTCATTTTTGGTCCCCAGATGCTTATCGGTTGCGCCGCCACTGAAAAATCCCACAAAGATGCCGCCGCTACTGCTTCAGGTTTTGCAGGCACTTTTGGCTATCTAGGCGCTGCCTGCGCCGGCTATCCTTTTGGCCTATTACTAGAAGGCTATGGCTGGAACGGCTTTTTCGTGGCGATGCTCTTTTCGGCAGTTTTGGGCGCTTTTTGCTTCCTGCCCTTTTTTAGCAACGATTTTGGCTTGGCCCGTTGGTTGGCGAGATCAAGGATTCTTTCACGCTAAGCGGCAAACGCAAATATCGCCGTCCTTCTTGGTCGGCATGAGGCAATTGCCCACCTAAAATGTTCACCTGCATCGATGGCAAAAGCAGACGGGGTGGCGCGAGAGTGCGATCTTTTTTCTCTCGTGCTTCGACGAATTCTTCAAGGGACGTGCTTTTCTTGATGAGGCGATTACTCGCTTTGCTTTCGCCGATAGTACTAAAGGCCTGCGGAGGCTGCCCCTCGGCTGGATAATCATGGCCTACCCACATCTTGAAGTGGTCAGGCAGCGTATAAAGTTGATTTTGGATGGATTGATAAAGCGTTTTGGCGTTCCCCCCCGGAAAATCTGCTCGACCACAGCCTAAAGCGGGCAAGAAAATCGCATCGCCGCTAAAAACGTTTTCGCCGATGATATAAGCACTGCAGCTTGGTGTATGGCCTGGCACAGCCAGGGCCTGAATTCTAATAGAGCCTGCCTGCGTGCTTTCTTGGTGTTTAAGATAGTGATCGTAGGCTGGGCGATAGTCATTTGGGATGGTGCCATAAACATGGCTAAAATAAGCCTGAGATGGCAAGAAACCAGAACCTATCGCGTTTTTGGTGTGAAAAAATTCTTTCAGAAAATATGAGGCCGTCATGTGGTCGGCGTGCATGTGCGTGTCGAGGATGAGACGCACCTTGAGTTTTTGTTCAGCTATAAATTTTTTGAGGATATCCATGGAGTCTTCAAAAATA